>JBPCKZ010000132.1:0-7938 GCA_051003795.1 Bryobacteraceae bacterium
CAGCGCACACACAGGAGGATCACGTCGTCGGAGAACCATCGTTTTCTAAACAATGGATTACGGCCAGTGCCGTGCTTTCGCATGTTCTCATTCTGAGTGAACCCTAAAACCAAGGTGCAACAGAACCCGCGATACCCTGAATCGTCATCTCCGCCGAATCAACGACCGGAATCCCTGACTAGCTCTCACCCGCCGTTTGATCGCTCGGTGATCCTGCTGTACTGACGTGGGACGTTGCGCCAGTCAACGCACTGTTAAGTCGTAACCCCATTGGCAGGAGAACGCGTGGGATATCGAATGGCTTCAGCTTATTCTTGGACCAGGCGGACGGCCCCGTTTTGTTTTGGACGCTGACTTCAGCCATGCGGGCGGGCGCCCCCGATGATTGCGCCGACTTTGGGCCAGCTTCACCAGTGCGGAAATAGCGTCATCTAAGTTCTGCCGCTCAGTTTGCATTTCTTCGATGATTTTTGCCAGATTCATGCCTTTTATTTCTAATTAAACTAATTATTACTGAATAGAGGTCCGTGCCGCACACATATTATAGCTATTTTAGGCTAAATTAGCGCAATAATTACTCGGCTTGCCACAATATGCTATGATTCCAAAATAGCGAAGGGGCGACAGAATCGTGTTTTTGCTGGAGAGCCCGCGTGAACATGACTAATAGACTGAAAAGCGCGATTTGTGAACAATAGTACACTGTCCCAGCTCTTTATCCTATTCTTCTATACTGCTGCCCTTGCCCGGTCGCGGCCGGATCCCAAGATCTTAGAGGCATACCGCAACATTGGCCTGAAATTTCACCCTGTTGGCGATTCCTCCGGCCATACCGTCGCGTTTGTGTCGAGGGGAGCCGGCTATCAGATTACCGTTGCGGCCGATGGCGTAACCATGGACTTCAGCCAAAATTCCCGCTCCAAACCGTCGTCGATCCGGATGAGCTTTCCCGGCGGGAAAAGCATCCCAGCCGTTGAGGGCTTCGAACTTCAGCTCAGCCACGACAATTTCCTGATCGGGCAGGACCGGTCGCGTTGGCGCACCAACGTGCCCCAATACGGGAAGGTACTGGTTCGCGGCGTCTATCCCGGCATCGATGTCGTTTATTATGGCAACGGACGGCAGCTGGAATACGATCTGATCGTTTTGCCTGGCGCGGACGTGAGCAGGATTCGGCTTGCGTTGGAAGGAGCCGACCGCCTTCAGATCACTCCGGGGGAAGATCTTGCCATCCACACGGGTACCCAGGAAGTGCTTCTGCGGAAGCCCAAGATTTATCAGGAAATTAATAACAGGAAAAGACAGGTATCCGGGCGCTATGTTCTGAACGGTAAGGGAAATGTCGGCTTCGAGATCGCGAAGTACGACCACAGTCGCGCGCTAATCATAGATCCCGTTCTGAACTATTCCACATACTTCGGCGGCGGGGGCGACGCAGGGGCGTTCGCCGTCGCTACGGACAGCTCGGGAAACGTGTACCTTACCGGTTTCAGCGCTTCCGCCGACTTCCCGTCAACCGCCGGTTCGGTCCAGACCGGTAAACATGAAGGAAGCTTTGCCATCTTCGTCAGTAAGTTGAACTCCACCGGCACGGGTATTGTTTACTCGACTTATATCGGAGGCACCGGAGATGAAGAGGGATACGGAATCGCGGTGGATTCCTCGGGCAACGCCTACGTGACCGGCTATACCAACTCCAGCGATTTTCCGGCAACGGCAGGATCCCTCCAAACCACCATTGGTGGCTCGGACGACGCCTTTGTTCTGAAGCTGAACCCGGCGGGCACCGCCCTGGTTTACGCGACCTATCTGGGCGGAAGGGGCTCGGACGCGGCTTATGGAGTCGCGGTGGATGCTTCCGGAAACGCGTATGTTGCGGGCACCACGGCGTCGGCAACGTTCCCGGCGACCGTCGGCTCTTACCAAAAAAACTATGGCGGGGGAACGAAAGACGCGTTTGTCAGCAAGCTGAATTCGACGGGATCGCAGTTGCTCTACTCCACCTTTCTAGGCGGATCGGCGGAAGACGTAGCCTTCGGTCTGGCCGTGAATACGTCCGGCACGGCATTCGTCACGGGCTACACCTATTCCTCTAATTTTCCAGCCACCGTGGGAGCCCTGCAAACCAAGTCGGCGGGCGGTTCCGAAGCGTTTGTCACGGCGTTGAACGCTCAGGGTTCCGCGCTGGTCTATTCCACCTATCTCGGCGGTAGCGGTGACGATTCGGCGAGCGCCATCACCATCGATGGTTCCAGCAGCGCCTTCGTGACCGGATATACGGGTTCCGGCAATTTCCCCCACACGAACGGCGTTTTTCAAGCGGCCAAAGCCGCGGGTGAAGACGCATTCATCGCCAAATTAGATCCGGTCGGCGCCACTCTTTCGTTCGCCACTTTCTTGGGGGGAACCGGCGACGATTTTGGGTTGGCAATCGGGGTCGACTCGGCCGGAACCGTGTACGTAGCGGGCGACACCACCTCCACCGATTTCCCGCAAAGCGCCGATGCGGTTCAACCGTCGTCTCAAGGCGGCGAGTTCACTTCGTTTCTGGCGATTTTGAATCAAACTGGTACGGTGCTGAATTACGGCACATACTTCGGCGGCGGAGTGCATGAAACCGCGTACGGTCTGACAGTAGGCGCCCCCGGGCAGATTTTTCTGGCGGGCTATACTGCGTCGACCGATTTCCCGGTCACGCCTGGCGTACTGCAACTCTCGTCAAACGGAAAAGAAGACGCATTCGTCGCTTCTTTTTCCGGGGTCTCCTCCCCCTGCTCTTATGCGCTTTCTTTCCCGGACGCAACCGTTCCCGTTGCTGGAGGAAGCGGCTCCGTGACGCTCACTACTGGCCCGGGCTGCTCCTGGACGGTGACCAGCAACGCCGCGTGGCTCACAGTCGGCGCTCCCCGGAGTGGTAGCGGCACCGCCAGTATCATTTACACGGCAAGTACAAATACCGGGCAGCCCACGCGATCCGGGGACCTGACCATTGCGGGAATTACGTTCCCGGTAACGCAGATCGGGGGAACTTCCCAGCCGCCCACGGCTGATTCGGTGACACCGAAGTCGGGTGCGGGCCTGAGCCAGACCTTCACCTTCAAGTATTCGAGCGGGGGTGGCTACAAGTACCTCAATGAGGTGCATGCCCTGATCAACAGCAGCCAGAGTCCCGCCGGGGGCTGCTCTCCCTATTACGTTCAGGCAAACAATGCATTGTTTCTCCTGAGCGATGATGGAATCACGCCGCTGCTAGGCTCGATCACGCCGGGGAGCGCCGGAACTCTTCAGAACGGCCAATGCTCGATAAGCGGAACGGAGTCCTCCGTCAGCGGCTCGGGCAACACGCTCGCGCTTAACTTGGCGGTGACTTTCAGCATCGGGTTGCTGGGAGATCAGACTGTGTACGGCTATGCCATTGACAACGGCAATCTGTCCGGCACGTGGAAGGCGCTGGGAACGTACTCCATCCGATTTTTCTTTTAAAACTTGGGGCTTCGGGGGTGAGTGGCCACATCCAACGAGTGCGGCAGAAGGTCGGGGTCGATGCGCTCTTTCAGCGGACCCGTGGTTCCAACCCATCCTCGGGGTGAAACCACCGGATTTTGTCATTTGCGTAAAAGACTATTTCCACCATATTGTTTTAATTTAACAGGAGTTTCCTCAGTTTTTGACGGCTGATTGAGGCAAGCTGAAGCTGAGGAATTTCAGGCGCTTACGGCGATTGTGAAGTGGACGGGGGCGAAAACCGTGATAGAAGGGTTTTTGCGAAATCAATCCACCACCACAAGGAGCCGCCCCCACGTGCAAGATAGCAAACTCCGCTCACGACTGAAAGCGCAGCTGACGAAGTTCTCCTCCGAACTGTACCAAATGGATTTCTCTTTGCGCGTCAACCGGAAGCAGATCGCCACCAACTCCAGTCCGTACCGGGATCAGCAATTCCAACACATTTCCTCGCTGCGGGCGCGCTTCCAGCATCAGGGCCTTCCCATCATTAGCGTCGACAGCAAGAAACGCGAATTGATCGGCAACTTCAAAAACCCCGGGGCCAAATGGGATCGCTCGTCAGTTCGGGTGAACGATCACGACTTCCGCTCCGATGCCAGCGGGGTAGGTATCTCCTACGGCATTTACGACCCGCCGAACAACCGCGGTACCGTCTGCGTCGGCATCTCGCACGATACGCCGGCCTTCGCAGCCCATTCCATCGCCACCTGGTGGAAACGCGAGGGAGCACGCCGCCATGGCAGTGCTCCCAAGCTCCTGGTTCTGGCGGAACTCCGGTGGCAGTAACGGCTGCAGCTCTTGGGCATGGAAAATCGAAATCCAGGCTCAGTTGTGCAACCCGTTTGGCATCACCGCTACGATGGCTCATTACCCCACCGGTGCTTCCAAATGGAATCCCATCGAGCACCGTCTGTTCTCTGAAATCTCCAAACACTGGGCCGCCGAGCCACTGGTCAGCTAGGAGAAGATGCTCGGCTTCATTCGCAATACCTGTACCAAGACCAGACTCGTTGTGACCGCGTATCTGGACCGAGCAGTCTATCCAACCGGTCTCAAACCAGACCGTCAGCTCATCTCGTCGCTCGCTCTCAAACCCGCCAAAACTCTACCGCGTTGGAACTACACCATCGCACCCAATCTGTGAAGTTAATTTTGCGTGGACCCTTAGCTCGCATCCGCTTGCCGAATCGTGTTGCGCTTCACCACAAAGTTCCCGTCCCGTTTCTTCCCGCTGATGTGCGTGAAGCCGAGAAAGTCGAACGTCTCGGGCTTGCCTTCTCCTCTTTGCTTCCGGTTCCGCTCGGCAAACTGCCCGAACTCGATCCGGCGCGTTTTGTCTGGGTGCAGTTCCAACCCGAACTTTCCTAACCGTTCCCGGAAATCGGCCAGGAAACGATCCGCTTCAGCCCGATGCTGGAACCCGAGTACATTGTCCTCCGCATAGCGAATCACAATGACATCGCCTCGCGCGCACTTTTTGCGCCAGACGTCCACCCATAGGTCGAATACGTAATGCAGATAGATATTGGCAAGCAACGGCGAAATCACTGAACCTTGCGGAGTACCCATCCTCGTATCCTTCCATTCGCCTTCCTCCATCACTCCCGCCTTCAACCATTTCTGGATCAAGCGGAGAATGCGACGGTCAGCAACGCGGTGCTGGACGAACTTTAAGAGCCACTCGTGCGATAAATTATCGAAGGAAACCACCACACACTACCCACCATCAGCAGTTCCCGGAACGGGTGACCATCACCCGCCCGCATCACCCATTTCAAGGACAGTCTCTGGAAGTACTCCGGCAGGCGCGCATGCCCGACGGTTTGCAGTTCGTTGTCATTCTGCCGGACGGAAGTAAATCGCTGATGCCCGCCGATTGGACGGACTTCAACACTGCTTCCTCCGCGCCACAGGACCCTCTACTTGTCGGCTCTCTGGACGACCTGCTGCGTCTCCGCGGCCTCGTCGACAGGCTCCTCCCTCGCGCTGCCGACTTGCCAGTAAGATCTGGGGCAGGCCAGGAGAGCCATGCCCCAACTGAATCTGAACTTCAGCGACATCCCCATTCCCGAGACATGCCTGTGGGAGCAGTTCGACGACGAGCAAAAACGGATTGTCATCGAGACTCTGGCGCGCCTCTTTGTCAAAGCGACCCGCGACAAGCAACAGGAGCAGACCAATGACTGACTCCTCCAAAATCAAACCTTCGCACACCCAGCGCGCCGCCCACGTTTACGTTCGCCAGTCCACGCCTGGCCAAGTCGAGCATAACCGCGAATCCACCGCCCGTCAGTACGCCTTAGCCGATAGGGCCTGCCAACTGGGTTGGACCAAACAACAAGTGGTCATCATCGATGAAGACCTGGGGCTGTCCGGCTCCAGCGCCGACCAGCGCTCCGGGTTTGCTCGCCTCACCAGCGACGTGGCGCTAGCCCACGTGGGCATCGTTTTGGGCCTGGAGGTCTCACGGCTGGCGCGAAACAACGCCGACTGGTACCGCTTGCTCGAGTTGTGCGGCGTCACCGACACACTCATTGGCGACAACGATGGCGTCTATCATCCTGCGCTGTTCAACGATCGCCTGCTGCTCGGCCTAAAGGGCACGATGAGCGAAGCGGAGTTGCACATCATTCGTGCCCGTCTCGACGGCGGCATCCGCAACAAAGCCGCTCGCGGGGAACTGCGGCGCGGTCTGCCAGTAGGCTTCGTATGGGGAGAACAGGATGGTGAGGTTCTCTTTCATCCCGATGAAGCCGTCACCGGCGCCATCCGCACCGTCTTCGAGCGATTTGCCGAATTCGGCTCGGCTCGGCGTGTCTGGCTCTGGTTCCGTTCCGAAGACCTGTCTTTTCCGCTGCAGACTACACCTGCCGGTCTGCCTGGTCCGATCCGCTGGGTCACGCCTACTTACACCGCACTCCATCACATCCTGACCAATCCGGTGTATGCTGGCGCTTACACCTACGGCAAGACCCGCTACCAACGCTACGTCGATGAACACGGCGCCATCAAGAAACGCACTCGGCATCTTCCCATGGATCAGTGGGCCGTTCTCATCCCGGACCATCATCCGGGTTTCATCGATTGGGCCACCTTCCAGGCCAACCAGGCACGGCTCGACTCCAATACCCGGCCGAAGCCGCATCAGCCAGGAGGCGCGGTGAGAGAAGGCTCGGCACTATTGCAGGGCCTTGCCACTTGCGGCCACTGTGGCCGCCGATTGCATGTTCACTACCGAGGCCGGAACTCGGCTCCGGGTTATCACTGCGCCGGCAAAGACCTCGTCAACGGACGCGGCGTGTACTGTCTCAACGTCGGCGGAATGCTAATCGAGCACGCCGTGGCCAACGCTTTTCTCGAAGCCGTCACACCGGCGGCCGTAGAAGCAACCATGCTCTCGGTCCAACAACTCCAAGCGAACCATGATGCGGCTCTGTCGCAGTGGCGGTTGGAAGTGGAACGGGCGCGTTACGAGGCGGAACGGGCGGAACGCCGTTACCGAGCCGTAGAGCCGGAAAACCGGCTTGTGGCTCGCGGCCTGGAGACCGAATGGGAGAATCGCCTACGCGATCTGGCCGCCGCCGAAACAGAGCTGCGTCGCCGCGAGCAACAACGGCCCAGCTCGATGGGTCCCGAGCAACTCAAACGTATCCAGACGCTCGGCTCCGATATTCGTCAAGTCTGGACTGCGCCCGCCATCACGGACCGTGACCGCAAGGAACTCCTGCGCACCCTGCTCGAAGAAGCGATCTTCGATCTGAAGCGAGCTGAAGGTAAGGCGCACCTGACTCTGCGCTGGCGCGGCGGAGCCATTACGCTGCTGGACGTCCCGGTTCCGCGCTTCCGGCCCATCGGTCCACGCACGGATGAAGATACCATCTCTTTGCTGCGCCGCCTGGCCGCTCTTTATCCAGATGAAGTCATCGCCGGAATCTTGAATCGCCAGGGACGCAAAACGGCGACTGGAGAACGCTTCACCGCCAACCAGATTGGCAGCCTACGCCGCTATCGCGACATTCCTCGCTTCCAACCGCCAGCTGAGCCGCCCACCGGGGAACTCGTCTCGATTCGAAAGGCGGCACAGATTCTAAGCATGAATACGTCCAGTATTCATCGCTGGCTGGCAGATGGTTTCATCGCCGGCGAGCAAGTCACTCCAGGCGCGCCGTGGCAGATTCGAATCCCCGATGAGTTGCGGGCGCGGATCGTGCAGCAAGCGCCGCCGGAGTATCTGCCGATGCTCGAAACCACTATGAAACTCGGCGTTTCGCGGCAAACGGTATTGCAGCGTGTAAAGCGCGGCGAGCTCGAAGCAGTCCTGGTGAGGCAAGGCCGGCGTAAAGGCTTGCGAATCAAAGTAGTCGATCAGCAACCCGGCCTGTTCGGGGCCATTTCATGAACCAGGGGGCAGTATGAAGCCGTATCCAAGAA
>JBPCKZ010000133.1:0-41179 GCA_051003795.1 Bryobacteraceae bacterium
CAAACTCCAACGATTTCGGCCGCCTCCAGCCAGTTGATCTTCTTCGCCATCGCCTTCAAAATCACGTCCTGTACTTTCATCGTCTGCTCCACTGCCGCGGCGTTCATCGAGCTCGGGTTTGTCACAATCCCAGCTTCGCCACATTTTGGTTAAAGCGGACAGATCACCTGTTTACTCAACCGGACAGATCACATGTTAACGACACGGTATCGCATTCCGTCTTGACGCCCACGCGCGCGCTGTGATAGAACAAGCCCAACTGTTTGAGGAGGTCGACGTTGAGATCTTTCATCATTACGTTCGCTTTGGCTTTGCTCATGCCGACACTCGGGGCACAGTCCTCCGCATCCGGAACCGTTTCCGGACTGATCACGGACAAGCAGAGTGCGTTAGTCGCCGAAGCCGAGGTAGTCCTCACGGACACCTCCACCAACGCTTCGCAAACCATAACGACCAACGACGTTGGCAGATATATTTTTCTGAACGTTGCGCCCGGCACTTACAACCTCACCGTCGGCAAGCCCGGCTTCGAACGCGCGCGGTTTCTCGCCCAAACGGTACAGGTCGGCCTGGTGCTGACGCTCGATGTGACGCTCGAAGTAGGCTCCACGGCGACGACGATCGAAGTCCACGCGTCCGCCGGCGCCGAGTTGCAAACCACGAACGCAACCGTCGGCACGACCATCACCGGCCGCGCCCTCAACACGCTCCCTAATCTTGGGCGCGATGCCAACGCCTTCTTCGTTCTCCAACCGGCCGTTGCGCCGGGCGGCCAGGTCTCGGGAGCCGCATCCGACCAAACGCTGTTCCAACTCGACGGAGGAAATAATTCAAGCGATCAGGATGGCACTTACGCCAACTACACCGTTTCGAGCGGCACTATGGGCGTGGCTTCGGGAGGCTCGCCTTCCGGCGTCATTCCCACGCCGGTCGAAAGCATCGAGGAGTTCAAGGTAGGCACGAACAATCAGACCGCCGATTTCAACGGAGCGGCCGGAGGCCAGGTGCAAATGGTCACCAAGCGCGGAACCAATCAATTCCACGGCGCGGCGTATGAATATTATTTCGGCAGCAACTTCGGCGCGAATACTTGGAAGAACGATCACACGCCCTCGGCTAGTTCGCCCTTCACTCCTTTGCCATCGACTCACCAGAACCGTTTTGGCGCGGCCATCGGCGGTCCGCTCACCCCCTCCATCCGCGGTTCCAAGACTTACTTCTTTTTTAACTACGAAGGCCGCCGTTTCCCGCAAGCCGTGACTGTCGATCGCATCGTGCCCACGCCATTGTTGCGCGCCGGAGTGGTGCAGGTGCAGAACGGTTCGGGCCAGTGGCAGCCCTATAACTTGAACCCGTTCCCCGTCACGGTAAACGGCACGACTTATCAGCCCGCGATGTGCGCGGGGCAGATTTGCGATCCGCGCGGGGTCGGTCTGAATCCGCTGATTTCGCGGATGTGGAACAAGTACATGCCGTTGCCCAACGATCCGCAGGTGGGCGACCGGTTCAACACGCAAGGCTATCTGGCGCCGGTTCCGCTTCCGCTCTCTTCGAACTTCGCGGTCGCCCGCATCGATCGCGACCTCAGCACGAATTGGCGGTTCATGGCTAGCTATCGCTATTACAAGCTCACTCAATTCACTACGAACCAGGTTGACATTGGCGGAGCTCTACCGGGCGATACCTTTGGCGTCGCATCCGCGAAGACGCAGCGGCCACAGACCCCGTCGTATTGGGTGGGCGGATTGACCGGCGTGATTCGTCCGAATCTCGTGAACGATTTCCGCTACAGTTATCTCCGCAACGCCTGGCAATGGTCGAGTGTCGGCGCTCCGGCGCAACTTCCGGGGCTGGGCGGAGCCATCGAGCCTTACGCGGATAACTCCAGCGCGCTCGTCCCATATCAAGTCGATCGCGGAGACGCGCTGGCGCGCTTCTGGGACGGCCAGGACAACATGATCAGCGACAATTTGAGCCTCGTGAGCGGCAACCATTTATTTCAGTTCGGCGGCCAATATCAGCGCGACTTCGACAAGCACCAGCGCAATGATAACGGCGTGAATATCATCAGCTCGGTCGTGTATCAGGCGAACTATGGATCGGGAATCTCGATTCCGTCGAACTATATTCCGGCCACGGTTCCCGCCAACCAGGTGAGTAATTGGGATACGCTGTACGCGACAACGCTGGGGATGATTTCGCAGCCGCAGGTGTTCTACGCGCGCAGTGGCGGAAACCTGTTACCCGTGGGCAGTTCGATTTTTTCGCAGAGCGTGATTCCTTCCTACAACGTGTATTTCAGCGACACCTGGAAGATGAAGCCCAGCTTCACGCTTACCTACGGACTCGGTTGGGATCTACAGATGCCGCCCTATGAATTGCACGGCAATCAACCCATGCTGGTGGACGCCAACAACAACCCGATCGGCGGCGAGGACTATTTGGCCAAGCGCAAGGCCGCGGCGCTCGCCGGTCAGGTCTATAACCCGATCATCGGATTCTCAACGGTGCGAAATGTCGGCAAGGGCAGGAAGTATCCTTACGATCCGTTCTACGGCGGGTTCAGCCCGCGACTTGCAGCGGCTTGGAATCCGAAGTATTCCGACGGCATTCTCGGCAAGGTCCTGGGCGGTGGCAAGACGGTTTTCCGCGGCGGATACAGCCGGGTTTGGGCCCGCATGAATGGGATCAACCTGGTGCAGGTACCGTTGCAGGGGACGGGGATCGGCCAAGGCGTGGCGTGCGTGGGCGCAAGCATCGCCGGTCAGTGCTTGGGAAACGCGGGCGTCGATCCGACAACCGCATTCCGCATCGGAACCGACGGCCTCACCGCGCCGCTGCCGGGCGTCTCACAGGTTCTGCCGCAGCCTTTCTTCCCCGGCATCAACGGCAATGCACCCGCCGGCACGAGCTGGGCCATCGATCCCACCAACCTGAAGCCCGCCTCCACCGATCAATTCGACTTCACTATTCAACGCGAAATTACCAACAGAGTGAGTGTTGAGATTGGCTACGTGGGGCGGCTGATGCGCGGTGAGCAGGTGGCGTACAGTCTCGATTCGGTGCCCTACATGACGACACTCAATGGCCAGACTTTCTCACAAGCTTTTGCGAACATCTATCGACAACTGAACGCCGGGGGCGCGGTTGCGACGCAGCCTTGGTTCGAGTCCGCCCTGGGAGGCGCCGGTTCCGCGTACTGTAGCGCATTCGCGAGTTGCACCGCGGCGGTTGCTTCCAAGCAAAAGACCAATATTCTCACCACGCGTGTCTACGATTTCTGGGGAGCCTTGAACAACGCGCCCGGCTGGACTCTCGGGCAAACCATGCCCAGCTCGAATCCGCTTCAGGTTTCGGCGATCCCCATGCTCGCCAGCATCGGTTACTCCAACTATAATGGCGCTTTCGCCTCGTTCCACATGAACGAGTGGCATGGAGTTACCGCCACATCGAATCTTACGTTCAGCCGCTCGTTCGGAACCGGCGGATTCACGCAAGCGGGGACGCCGTCGATTCTGGACCAATGGAACCTGCGTTCCATGTACGGAGTTCAGCCATTCGACATCAAGTGGGTTCACAACACCCTGATGGTCTACCGGCCGCCTTATTTTGGGGGCCGACATGGCGTGTTGGGGCAGTTGCTCGGAGGCTGGTCGTTCGCGCCGCTGTTCACCGCTCAGAGCGGGGTGCCGCTGCCGGTCCTGATTAGCGGCGGCTCGGGAAACAGTTGCCAGTCGTTCGGCGAGGCAAGCTGCACCTCGGTTGGAACGGGCAACCACGAGAACGCGGTCGCCATCGCGCCGCTGTCGCGCGGCAACTCAGCCAACTACAACCTCGCGTCGACGGGCGCCGGTTCGAGCGGCAACCCGTCGAGCGGCGGCTCGGGTATCAACATCTTCGGCAATCCTCAAGCGGTCTTGTCCGGATTCCGCCGCATGATTCTCGGGGTCGATAGCAACGGCGGCGGCGCCGGAGTGCTGCGCGGCTTCCCCACGTGGAACCTGGATCTGGCGGTTACGAAAGACATCAAGATCTGGGAGCGCGTCGGCATGACGTTCAATTCCAGTTCACCAATGTGGCGAACCACGTCCAGCCAGCCAATCCAACGTTGAATATCGACAGTCCGGGAACCTTTGGAGTGGTGACGGATCAATCCAATACGCCTCGCCAGATGGAGTTCGGCCTTCGCATATTCTTCTAGGAGGGCTTGCAGCGCCCCTGATACACTGAATCCCGTCGAGTGCTCGAACTCAAAGATATCCAGAAGCGTTATGGCGGCGTAACGGCGCTGCGCGATGGCAATCTCTCCGTCGCATCGGGCGAAGTGCTCCTCCTTCTCGGCGAAAACGGCGCGGGCAAGTCCACGCTGGTGAAGATCGTCGCGGGCCTCGTCCAGCGCGACGGCGGACAAATGCTCTGGCATGGCAAGGAAGTGCATTTGAGTACTCCGGCCCAGGCGCAAGCCATCGGTGTCGCGATGGTGCATCAGGAATCGCTGCTGGCTCCGCAGCTCTCGGTCGCGGAAAACATTTTCCTCGGCCGTGAAGAGCGTCTCCCGTTCGGATGGGTTCGGCGCAACCGGATGCTCGAACGCGCGCGGCGCCTGATCGAAGAGCACCGCTTTCCGTTGCAAGCCGATTGGCGTGTCGAGCGTCTGAGTCCCGCCGGGAAACAGCTTGTCGAAATCTGCCGCGCCATCGAGCACGGCTCCAGCCTGCTGATCTTCGACGAGCCCACGTCCTCGCTCTCGGGCGCCGAAACCATCGAGGTCTTTCGCATTGTAAGAACTCTGCGCGAACGGGGCATGGGCGTGATCTACATCACGCACCGCCTGGAAGAGTTGCGCGCCGTCGGGGACTCCGTCGCAATTTTGCGCGATGGCGAGACCGTGCACCGAGGTCCGCTCGCCGAATTAACGACCCTCCGCATCATTTCTTACATGGTGGGCCGCGAAGTCGCGTCCATCTACCAGCGCGAGCCGCTGCCGCCGGGCGAACCGCTGCTTCAGGTGGAACATCTTTCGACGAAGGGCAAGCTGAACGATATTTCGCTCACGCTGCGGGCCGGCGAAATCGTCGGGATGGCTGGGTTGATCGGTGCCGGGCGGACGGAACTCTGCCGCGCGATTTTCGGCGCCGATCCGTTCGATGAAGGAACCATTTCGGTCGCGGGTAAACCGGTCAGCGTGAAATCGCCGCGCGAGGCCGTGCAAGCCGGTATCGCCCTGGTGACCGAAGATCGCCAGCAGACCGGGCTTGCATTGCGGCTTCCCATTTCGACCAACGTTACGCTGGCCAATGTTGAGGCGATCAGCCATGCCGGCGTGTTGGATCTTCCGGCGCAAGCGCGCGTCACCGCCGATTACACCGCCAGACTGCGCATCCGCGCCGATTCGGACAAGCAACTCGCGGGACGGTTGAGCGGCGGCAATCAGCAGAAGGTGGTGATCGCGAAGTGGTTATTTCGCGGCTCCCGGATATTTTTATTCGATGAACCCACGCGCGGGATCGATGTAGGCGCGAAGGTGGAGGTGTTCGAGTTGATGAGCGAATTGGCGCGGTCCGGCGCGGCGGTGTTGATGGTCAGCTCCGAAATGGCGGAGTTGATTCAAGTTGCGGATCGGATTCTGGTCATGCGACAAGGCCGCATAAGCGGCGAGCTTCCGGGGCGCACGACCCAGGAAGAGATCATGAGCCTCGCGGCGCTCGATCAAAACCGGGAGCAAACCCCCGCCCGATGAAACGCGTCCCGCTGTTTCAAAAACTCCTTCCATTCCTGAGCCTGATCGTTCTGTTTGCCGGACTCGCCATCGCTTCGCCTCATTTCCTCACGAACACGAACCTCTCGAGTGTCGTGCGCCAGACCGCGGTGATCAACATCATGGCGTTGGGAATGACCATCATTATCATTTCGGGAGGCATCGACCTTTCCGTCGGGGCGATTCTGGCCATGGGCGGCTTGCTCGGCACGATGGCGATGGAACACGGGCTTCCGATTCCGGTTGGAATCGCGATCGGGATTTTGACGGGGCTTGCGTGCGGACTCGTGAATGGCTTGTTGATCACGCGGCTGAGAATCGCGCCATTCATCGTGACCCTCGGCACGCTCGGCATCTTTCGCGGGCTGACGCTGATTATCTCGAACGGATTGCCCGTGCATCGCATTCCGCAGGCGTTTTCATTCCTGGGCGAGGGTACGCTTCTCAAAGTGCCCTTCGTGCTTTGGCTTTTGGTCGCGTGCGCCGGGGCGATGCACTTCACTCTCGAGCGCACGCGCTTGGGCCGTTATGCGTTCGCGATCGGCAGCAATGAAGCGGCCGCCGTGTACGCCGGAATTCCCGTCGCGTTCCATGTCACCGCGGTTTACGCGATCGGTGGAATGCTCACCGGATTATCCGGAATGATCGAAGCTTCGCGCCTGATGACGGGCCAACCCACGGCCGGCAATGGTTATGAGCTGCAGGCGATCGCGGCCGTCGTGATCGGCGGCGGAAGTCTTCACGGAGGCGAGGGGAGCGTGGTCGGAACGCTGATCGGCGCGTTCATCATGGGCTTGCTATCGAACGGCAGCGATCTTTTGAGTATTTCGAATTACGTGCAGCAGGTGATTATCGGAGCGGTGATCATTCTGGCGGTCTCGGTCGATGAACTGCGGAAGCGCAAGATGTAGCTGTTAAAAAACGCGCGGCAAAAAAAAAGGCCCCGAAAGCTCGGGGCCG
Source organism: Bryobacteraceae bacterium (assembly GCA_051003795.1). Lineage (GTDB taxonomy): Bacteria > Acidobacteriota > Terriglobia > Bryobacterales > Bryobacteraceae > JALYXS01. Next base: position 6,719 of record JBPCKZ010000133.1, read on the forward strand.
GTTAAGTGAAACTCGTATTCGTCCCTTACGGGACGCCGCGGCTACTTCCCTTTTTTCTTCGGAGCAGCTTTCTTCTTCGCGGCAGCTTTCTTGGTTGCGTTCTTCATCGAGTGATTCTCCCAAAACATCAAATTTTGCGATTTAAAAAAATCGCAATGTGATTCATATATAAGGTTGTTCCAAAAAATTGTCAAGGAAAAAATGCACAACTGGCGAAGATTGCTCTCGCTCATTCGCGAAACGCGTCTCGCCGCGCGAGAATCGAGGACTGCGGCCACGCGGTTCGGGCGCCCCCGCGGAAGCGCGCTAGCCGTCGATGCGGATGTTTTTGCCGGCCAAGATCTCGTCGATGCAATACGGAGACGTTGGCGCAAACGTGTTCTTGTTCAGACCGGTGTCCTTGATGGCGAGCAGGATCGCATCGCGATAGACTTCGCCGAGAGTCTCGGCAAGAAACGGGCGCAGGCTGGGACTTTGCTTCAGGAGCCTTTCGATCCGGCTTCGTTGCAGTTCGATCGTCGCCTCCCAACTGCGAGAACGTTTGGACGGTTGGCAGTCCCATTTCAATAAGTGCGCGATGAGGACCGCCAGACGGTTCTGAACAGCCGATTTCTGTCTCTTACCCAAATCTTCGACCTCTTCCACCAAGGCCGCCACATCGATCCGCATAAAATCGTTGCGGCGTAAGCGGTCCGCGGTTTCCTGGGTCCAACAGTAGAAGTCGGCTTCGTACAGATTCATAATTGAATTCCAGGGATTGGGATCGAGGCGCTTGGCTTAATGCGGGACCAGCTCGTCCTTCTCCACTTTGCCGTCCCTGACGTGGATCACTCGATGCGCGTGCAGCGCGATGTCGTGCTCGTGCGTCACCAGGATGATCGTGTTGCCCGCTTGATAGAGCCGCTCGAATAGCGCCATGATTTCGTTGCCGGTTGCGGAATCGAGGTTTCCGGTCGGCTCATCGGCGAGCAGGATCGAGGGATTGTTCACGAGCGCCCGCGCGATCGCCACGCGCTGCCGCTGTCCGCCCGAAAGTTCGTTGGGCTTGTGATACATCCGTTGCTGCAGATCCACCTGGCTTAACGCCGCTTTCGCGCGCTCCAACCGGACGTCGGCCGCGGTGCCGCTGTAAATCAACGGAAGTTCGACGTTGTGCAGCGACGTCGCGCGCGGCAGCAGGTTGAAAGTCTGAAATACGAAGCCGATTTCTTTATTGCGGATGCGCGCCAATTCGTCGTCGGTCATCTCGCTGACCAGACTTCCGTTGATGTAGTATTGGCCCTTGGTCGGCGTGTCGAGGCAGCCGATCAGGTTCATCAGCGTCGACTTGCCCGACCCCGAAGGACCCATGATCGCCACGTACTCGCCGCGCTTGATCTGGATATCGACGCCCGAAACGGCGTTGATCTCCTGATCCCCCATCACGTACGTCTTCCACAAATCGTACGTGCGTATGACGATGCCGTCGCGCTTGAGTTGTTCGCCGCGCTCGACGAGTTCACTGACCGCTGTTGCCATGATTCATCCTTGGACCCGGCTAACTTGCTTTCGTAACGGCGGGTTTATTGTCGACCTTGACGGAGGTAGCGTTTCGCAACGTGCGGATCACCTGATAGGTTCCCGTAACGATCTGGTCGCCTTCCTGCAAACCTTTTGTAACCTCGATGTCGGTCGCGCCGGTGATTCCGGTCTCTACCTTGCGGAATTCGGCCTTGTTCGCCTTATCCACCACGAAGACGCCCTGAATCTCTTCTTTCCTTGCCTTCTCGGCGGCGGGATTGGGCGTGGCCGCAGCTTGGGCGGAATTGCCGGAACCTTTCTTCTTCGGTTCCAGATCGCCTTTTTGCCGGATGGTGAGCGCTTGAATCGGAATAGTCAGCGTGTGATTACGAGTCGCTGTCGTGATCTTGGCCGTGCAGGACAGCCCCGGGCGAATCTCATCCGGCGGATTGTCCAAACCCACCACCACTTTGAAGTCTTTCGCTTCCTGGCTGGAGATCGTGCTCTGCGATGCGGCGAGGCCGGTCGAACGCAGGATCGCGGTATTGCCAATCTCGATCACGTGGCCCTTGAATATCCTGTTCGGAATCGCGTCGATCGATACATCCGCCACCTGGCCCAATTGCACATTCACGATATCGGTCTCATCCACCTTTACTTCCGCGGTGATGAGCGACATGTCCGCGATCGTCATGATCGTGCTGCCCGGAGAACTTTGAATTCCCATGACAACCGTTTCGCCCACGCGCACCGGCAAGTTTGTTACGACGCCATCGAGCGGAGAATACGCGTTGTGCTTGCGGAGTACGTCCGAAAAACGCGTCAAAGCCGCGCGGTTCTGCGCAATCTTCGTCAGGGATGAAGTGTTCTGCGCGGCATATTGCCGGATCTGGGCTCTCGCCTGCACAAGGCGCGATTCGGCTTCGCGCACCGCCGCCAATTGCCCGTCGTAGGCGGACTTGCGCTGGTCGAAGTCCTGTTTAGCAATCAATTTCTCGTTCAATAGCTGCTGGCCGCGGTCGAAATCCAATTTGGCCTTTTCCAAATCCGCTTTCGCGTGATCCAATGTCGCCTGCATTGTCGTGAGATTGTCCTCGGCGGCTTTTACGCCGGCTTCAGTGGCGGCGGCGTCGGCCTCGGCGGCGTTCAGAGCCGCCCGCTGGGCGTTCACGTCCGCCTCGGGTTGCACCGATTCGATTCGCGCCAGCAATTGCCCTTTCTTCACGTGGTCGCCTTCCTTAACCAGGATCGCCGTGAGCTCGCCGGGGGCATTCGCGCCGATGTTGATGTAATTGTTGGGCTTGATTTCGCCGGACGCGGTAACGAGGCTGGTGAGGTCCTGCTTGACCACGCGCCCGGTTTGCACCGTCACGATCCCTCGCTGGTTATATCGAACGCTGGCGAAGACGCCGATCGCAATCGCCAGGAGCGCGACCACTCCGATTATGACCTTCCACTTAGTTTTCACGGCGAGTAAAGGACTCCTCCGAAGGTGAGACGCACGAGTAAGCGGATTTGTTCACGCTTACTCTCTTAAACCGTAATGTTATCATGCGCGTTTTACGCGCGCTATTCGCCGGACAGCCACTTAACGCTGTCCGGCGGAGTATTGGGGCAGCGGGTCGTTTCCGAAATACCGGCGGAGATCTGGGCGCAGGCAAGGTCGGCGGCCGTGCGCAACGCGTGTTCGCGGGTGCTCGCCGCGCCAGTCCCACAGGCCGTCCGGCCCTGGAAAGTGATGCAGACCTCGCAGCGGAAAGCGCGATTCCCGAAACTCGAGTAGACCACCGCCGCCAGAAAACCGATGACCAGAACTACCGCGAGGAGTACCGTTGCCTTCATCGCGCGCGGCGATCCGCGAGAAGACCCGCCAAGCCCTCGTTATCCAAAATCACGCCGATGAACGCGAGCGCCATCTCGTCATTCGTGCCTTCGCCCCATCCCACTGCCTTCAACGGATTGTTTGGATTCTTCGGGTTGCCGTCTGAATTGTCGTAGATCGCGCTGAGCCGGACGGTAGAGCCGGATTTCAACTGCATCGGATCGACGAATGTGTAGAATCCCTGCCAGTTGAAATCCCAATTATCGATCTTGATCATCGGCCTGACCGTGCCGTCGCCGTCAAGAATATCCACGCCGATCCGGCGCCCCAATAGATGCATGTGGGGCGCAATGTTAATCGCCTTGCCCGTCGCGAAAAAAGGCACCGTGAACGCCGCCTTCACCTCGTAATTATTCTCTCCGGCGGGAATCCGGAACGAAGTGTTTACCAGCGGAATATTAATCAGCCGGTGCCGTATGGAATCGGTGGGCGCATAATAAAAGCCCACCCGCGTCCGATCGGGCGCGCTGTTTCCGCCGGGATGATAATGCACCTGAACGATGACGCGCGATTTGCCGGGAATCAAGACGCCGATTCCGTCGTCCAATCGCCGGATGCGCGCGCCGGGAACCCAGGCCCCCAGTATTCCGCCGATCGCAATTTTCAGGCTGCCGATATCGATTCCGGGGCCGCCGAAGCAGTCGTATCCCGGTTGCCCATCCTGCCCGTCAAGTTTGGCCGAATCTCCGTTCTCATCCAAGAATAAAAGGATGTGATGCACTTCCGGGCGGCTGCCCGGCAAAGCTTCCGCCGCGTTGATGTACTTCAAGTCGTCGAGTCCCGTGGGGAGAGTGAAGCAGCGGTAGGTATCGGGGACTCGCGGCGGCGGCGTAAATTCCGGCATCTGCAGGAGCAGATCGGGCGTGCCGAGCTGCCATGGGCTGTCGTTGACGGGTAGCGGATCGGGCGCATCGCCCGGATCGCCCGGCAACATGCCGCCATCGATCCAATCCAGGACCGTTTGGCGTTCGTAATCGGAAATGCCGTAAGAATCCTTGAACTCGCCGTAGCCGGGCACTGGTTTCCACGGCGGCATCACTTTTAGAGTCAGCGCCTGTTTGATATCGTCCGCATAGGTTACGGCGTCGTCGTAGGTGACCAGCGCGAATGGAGCCACATCATTGGGATGGTGGCACTGCTGGCATTTCGTTTGAATAATGCGCGAAACATCTCGCGTGTAAACCGGCTGCGCCAACGCGGCTGAGGCAGTGAGGATGGCGACGCCCGCCAGAGACCGGATCTTGGATTTCAATGGCGCTCCTCTAGATGCGTTACGCGACCGTCGATATCGGCCAGCAGCTTTAACACTGTGTCGATTTTGGATTCGAGCCGGTCGAAGCGCGCGTTGGTCTCGGCGCGGAGCGCCGCGATCTCGCCCCGGACCGCTTGGATCTCGCCGCGGAATTCCGCGTTAAGGGTTCGCATGTCCGCGCGGAGGGTTTCTTTCGCATCGGTAACGCGCGAATTGCCTAGCAGCAGCAGGCTGAGCGGCACGAGGACTGCCATGGCGAGCGTGAAAATCTGAATATCCGTTATTTGCATTTCGGTTCGATCACCCCGCCGCCTGGGGAAAGGGCATAAGCCATTATCAGCTTTTCGCCAGCAAAACTATAGCCTGGGCCTCAGCCGACCGGCCTTCCCCCACGGGACCCACCTTTTCCGCGGTTTTGAATTTGACGGAAACGGCATCCAGGTCCAACCCGAGGGCCGCCGCCAGATTCTCCCGAATGGGCAGCCGGTAATCCTTCAATTTCGGGCGCTCCAGAATCACCGTCGCATCCACATTTACAAGCGCGAATCCCTTTTCCGCCGCCAACTTCACCGCATGCCGCAGAAATTGAACGCTGCCCGCGCCTTTCCATCGCGGGTCTGTGTCGGGAAAATGCATGCCGATATCGCCCAGCGCGGCGGCGCCTAGAATGGCATCCGTAAGAGCATGCATCAGCACATCGGCATCGGAATGGCCTTCCAAACCGGCTTCCGAAGGGATCGTAACGCCACCCAGAATCAGAGGCAGCCCGGGCTGCAGCCGGTGCGAATCCCAACCCAGGCCGCACCGGAATCCCGTTTCCGCGCCTCTCAATGCGGCGCCGCTTCCCGCTCAAGAAATAGCCGCGCCAAGTCCATGTCGCCCGGCCTCGTAATCTTGATATTCCGGTCGCTGCCGAGAACCACGCGCACGTCAATCTCCAGCCGCTCGACCAAACTCGATTCGTCCGTTCCGTTAAACCCATCCCGGCGCGCCGCTTCGAAAGCTTGCCGCAAGAGATCGTACCGGAAGACCTGCGGGGTCTGCGCCAGAATGAGATGCTCGCGCGAGATGGTCGCGCGCACTTTCGCGCCCGTGGATTGAGCCCCGCTCACTTGCTTCACCGTGTCCACCGGCACAATCCCGACAATGGCCGCGCCATATTCGGCGGCTTCTTCGATCGCGCGGTCGATCGCTTCCAGTTCGACGAAAGGCCGCACCGCATCGTGAACCGCCACCAAATCCGTATCGGGGGCGACCGCCGCAAAAGCGTTTTCCACCGATTCCTGGCGGCTGTTCCCCCCTTCCACGACACGCAGCGGGATGCGCCGGACCTCTTTCCGCAGCATGTCCGCAACCCATTCGCGATCCTCGCCCCGGACCGCGACGACGATCTCCGTCACGCGGTCCGAGGAGGCGAACTTCCGAACGGTGTGGACCAGAATGGGCGAACCATCGAGCAGCATGAACTGCTTGCGGCTGGTTCCGGTCGTTTCAGCCGAACCCCGCCCCATCCGGGTACCAAGTCCAGCCGCCGGTAAAATGACGGCGACTTTCATCCCGCTTCGCCGGCCACCTGCTCCTTGCGCGGGCCGCGATCCTGACGCTCCGAGGGCACGGCATGCATCCGATCGTCGAACTTCCCAAAAATCATTTTGCCCGCCGTGGTCTGAAGGACGCTGGTGACCGAAACGTCTATCGTTTTCGAGATCATGCGCTTGGCGTTATCCACCACCACCATCGTACCGTCGTCCAAATACGCGACACCCTGGTTGTATTCCTTGCCCTCCTTCAATATGAAAACGCGCATGGTTTCGCCCGGAAGCACAATGGGCTTCAGCGAATTCGCCAACTCGTTGATGTTGAGAACCTCGACGCCGCGAACCTGCGCAACCTTATTCAAGTTGAAGTCGTTGGTTACGATTTTGCAATCGTAAACCTTCGCGAGCTCGATCAGCTTCATATCCACTTCGCGAACCTGGGGAAAGTCCTGCTCCACAATCTGCACCGTGAGATGCGGCATTTTCTGAATGCGTTGCAGCACGTCGAGACCGCGCCGCCCACGGTTGCGCTTCATGGAATCCGCCGAATCGGCGACCATCTGCAGCTCGTGCAGCACGAATTGCGGGATAACCAGCACGCCATCGAGAAACCCCGTGTCGGCGATATCGGCAATGCGGCCGTCGATAATGACGCTGGTATCGAGAATCTTGAAGGTCTTCTTGTTGATGCCTTTTTCACCCCCAAATACCCCGCCCATGGCCGATAAATTGAGCATCTCGCCCTTGTTCGCGCCGACGATTACTCCGACATACGTGAGCCATAAAACCAGCCCTAATTGAAAGAAATGCAGAGTGGACGAATTGTTCGGATTCACGCCCGCGAGCACGGCGGACATGAGGGAAGCTCCGAAAATCCCAATAATCGAGCCGATTGCCGCGCCAATCAGGCGTTTCAGGCTGATGCGCTCCAGGCGCATTTCAAAAGTAATTACGACCAGGGCGAGCAGCAATCCAACCGCCGCCGCCGCCCAATGGGGAAGATCGAGCGGGCGGAAATAATACGCGCAGCCGCTCACAACCGCGACAAATAGGATTCTAATTAACGTGAGGTCGAGCAAGGGACACCTTTCTTTTTGAAGGCTTAGTACAAAAATGTTGGAACGCACGTTGGTACCAGACCCGGATGGCACAAACTACAAAGGCCGTGGCAAGATTTTAGCATTAAAAGCGTGCCGATCCCTATAAATTATGCGTGAATAACGCGCGGGGCGGCTATCATAACAATGCGCGCCCCGACCGTCGGGCCTCTTGGCGGATGCCTTGCCGCCGGCGATTCGCGTAGGATGAATTATGAAGATTGGTTCATTTTCCCCCGCCGTGCTGGCCTTCGGCATGACGCAACTGTGCGCGCAGACGAGGCCCACAACCATCTTCAACGTGGACGTCTTCGACGATTACCTTATGTTGCGCCGCCAAACGGTCACGATCGAGGGTGGCACGATCCGCAACGTGGAAAAATCGCGCGGCAAGCCGTCCGGTTCCGCGAAATCGGGCTCCCGCGAATCGATCGACGGCGAAGGGAAAACGCTTCTGCCTGGGCTTATCGACGCGCATGTCCACGTCTCGCGCGAGGAATCTCTGGAACAGGCCGCTGCGCTCGGAGTAACAACCGAACTCGACATGTTTGGCGACCCCAAAGCGCTGATGCCCTTGCGCAACGAGGTGCGGCGCGGCGATCGTCCCAACGCCGCGGATTTCCGCACTGCGGGCACCGGCGTGACCGTTCCCGGCGGTCACCCCACCGAACTGGGCGGACCGCCGTTCCCCACGCTTAAGCCTGCGGACAACGTACAGGCTTTCGTGGATGCGCGGTTCGCCGAAGGCTCGGATTACTTGAAGATCCTGTATGAGCATTCCCTTCCTACGCTCTCCGAAGACCAACTCCGGGCTTTGATCGCAGCGGCACATAAGCGCGGGAAGCTGGCCGTGGTGCATGAGAGCAAACAGTTCGAGGGCCTCGCCGCCATGCGGGCCGGAGCCGACGGAATCGAACACATCTTCGACGACACGCCGGTCTCGCGCGAGTTGATCGATGCCGCCGTCGCGAACCACGTCGTCGTTACTCCCACCCTGTCCGTTATTCAAGCTTTTGGCGGCGCCCCGAGCGGGCCCGCGTTGTCGAAAGATCCACGTTTTGCGCCATATCTTCTGGGCTGGGCAATCGAAATCCTGAATGTCAAACTGCCGGACAAGGTTGCGCAGCGCCACCATTTCGAATACGCGCTAGGCGCGGTACGGGCCCTGCATCAGGCCGGCATCACCGTCCTGGCGGGTACCGACGCGCCCAATCCCGATACGGGCTACGGCGTTAGCTTGCATCAGGAATTGTTGCTGCTTACCGAGTGCGGCCTCTCGCCGGAACAGGCTCTGCATGCCGCCACGGCAGCGCCCGCGAAGGAATTTGGGCTGATCGACCGGGGTAGGATTCAGAATGGACGGCGCGCGGACCTGCTGTTGGTCAAAGGCGATCCATCCCGCGATATTCGCGACACCAGGAATATCGTCGCGGTTTGGAAAGAGGGCGTGCGCATCCGTCGGGACGAGGTGGCGAAGGTCGCCAAGGCAAGCCGCTAAACCAAGCCGTCAGGCAATCTCCACCCACTTGCCCGATTCCGCCGATTGCGCCACGGCGTCGATAACCGCCATATTCCGCACGGCGTGCTCGAGGCCGACCGGCACTTCTCCGTTCTCGCGAATGGCGCGCGAGAAAAGGTCGCCCTGAATCGTGTATTGATCGCACGTAGCGATTACTTCGGTCTGAATGCCGCCTCCGAACAAATCCCGTCCGTCGTCGATAAAGATTTGGCAAGGACGGTCCACCGGAGCATTGAACGGCACCTCTACTTCGATCCGCCCCTTCGTCCCGAAAATCTGAATTCGCTGGTACGGAACCAGTTGCGTACCGCACGTGAATGTCGCGCGTCCGCCCGGAAAATCGAGGATCGCGGAAGTCAAACGGTCCGTCCCCATCTCCGGGTCGCGCTCGATTAACCCCAAAACCCGCGCCGGCTCCCGCTCGAAGATGAATCGCGCCATCGTGATCGGGTAACACCCGATATCCATCAGCGCCCCGCCGCCGATCTCCGGAATATTGCGAATGTTCTTCGGGTCCACATTGTAGTAGCTGAAGAAACCGGCGATGCATCGCAAATCCCCGATGCGGCCCGTTCTTACCAACTCGCGCGTTCGCAGCCATTGCGGATGCGTCCGCACCATAAACGCTTCGCCGATCTTTACCCCCGTGCGATCGCGAACTTCGATCAATTTCCTGGCCTCGCCCACGGTCAAGCCGATCGGCTTCTCGCAAAGCACGTGCTTGCCCGCTTCCGCGCACTTCACCGACCACGGGACGTGGAGATGATTCGGGAGCGGGTTGTAGATGGCTTCAATTTCGGGATCCAAGAGAAGCTCTTCATAAGAGCCGTAGGCTTTCGGAATTCCCAACTCGCGCGCCGCTTTTCCGGCTTTTGCCGGATCGCGCGAAGCGATGGCCGCAATCTCGGACCACTCGCCTCTCCGCATCGCGGGGATCACTTTTTGAATTCCGATCTTCGCCGCGCCCAAAACACCCCAGCGGACTTTCTTCATGCCGAAACCTTCGTCCGCATTTTGGCCGCGAAGCGCTCTACGTTAATAACTGTCCGCTCATGAGTGCCTTCGCCGATTTTTTCTTTTCTGTCGAACGCTACCACCTTAAACTGCACGCGCCGCCCGTCCACCGCCGAGATCTCGGCCCGGAACGTTACTTCCATGCCCATAGGCGAGGCCGCTAAGTGATACACATTCACATGCGTACCCACCGTGTCGTGACCCGGATCGAGCATGGGCAGCACCAGGTCCCGGCAAGTACCTTCCATGTGGCCGATCATCTGGGGCGTCGAGAGCACTCGCGCGCCCTCCATTCCGAGAAAATCGATTGCCACTTCGTCTGTTACGGCGATCTTCTCTTCGCGTTGCGCGCCGATTGAAATCATGCGTTCCGCTGGCCCGCAATCACGCCCCGCATATACGCGAACGATTTCATCATTCCCGGCAGCGGATTGGTTTCGTCGATCTCGTACTCGAGCGAACAGTAGCCCGGATAATTCATCTTCCGAAGCTGCCTGAAGATCGCGGGGATAGGCATGATTCCATCGCCCACGGGCACCTGGCTCGCTTTGTCGGTGAAGCTCTTCAGGTCTTTGGCGTGCATTTCGAGCAGCCGCGTTCCGGCTTCGGCGATGGATTCGACAACATCCTTCCCCGTGCGCGCGGTGTGCCCGACATCCATGCAGAGTCCGACACGCGGGTCCATGTCCTTGACCGCCTCCAGAACGCTTTGCGGCGTGGGAAAATTCTTGTCTTCCGGGCCGTGATTGTGGATCGCGACCTTGATGTTGTATTCCTTCACCAGCTTCTCGATCTTCGGCAAATTGTCGTGCGTGGGCGCGATCACCATCATCGGCATGCCGCAAGTCCTGGCGTACTCGAAGTAGCGCCGGAGATCGGCTTCGTCGTCCTTCGACATGGTCACATTCCCGCCGGCGACGATTTTCAGCCCGGCGTCCTCGAACTCCTTGCGTCCCGCCTCCAGCTGCCCGTGAGTGTCCTTGTAAGGGAGATGGAACTCCTTCACGTCTACAAAGTGAACGCCAAGCTGCAGCGTCATCTTGATGGTCTCCGCGCGAGAGAACTTACGGAAAGAGTAAGTCGCGACGGCCAGGCGAATGTCCCCCGGTTCGTCCGAGTTCGCGGCGTGAAGCAGGGGCGCAACGGTCAACCCGAGCGATCCCAACAGCACTTGGCGGCGATTGATTCGGCGATTGATTCGGCGATTGATTCGGCGATTCATGCTTTACCTCCCATACTCGCTCATACGGGAGACAATGATATCAAGTAAGAACGGAGTGGAAATCCGAGACCGGGAACCGAGACCGGAAAGCTTCTGCGCCCGGTGACGGGGGATAACGCGCGCATCCGTGTCGACGCGATGGCGAACTCGTCGCTGGCCGGCGGAGGTGGGGAAGTGCGGTCGTAACCGGGGCCGGAAATCCGCCCGCGAAATATGTGTTTCACGCCGGTTCGTCCTCCCTTCCCACGATGGCCTCGAGGTTTTTCAAAGTGATGGGTTTCCGCCTGTGCTTTGATGGCTGCAACGGCCGAGTGCCTCACGTCCACGCAAACAACCTTACCGCCAGGCCCAACCTTTTCCGCGCTCCGAACAGGATGCAGGATCGCCAAGCCGGTCCCCATGTCCGCCACAAACCGGCCCTGGGTGCAAGCCCAGGGCGTCGTTCTTCTCTTCAAAAGGGAGCGCGGTAAGTTATTTTTCCAAACGTTCGCGTCGGGGAAGCCGTTCACGGGCCCTGTTTCAGGATGCGGCGTATATTTCTTTTTCCATGCAGAATGGCGACAACCTGAAGAGGCACTGTCTCTGGCCGGTACACAACTGTGTAGTTGGGATAGCGGGTCAACGTCCAGAAACGAAGCTGACGGGTCGTGAGGCCGGGACGGGAATGGCCGCGTAAGGGGGTGTCGGCAACAAAAGCGCAAGCGTCGTAAATCGCCCGTTCCACGCGGTTCGCGGCGTCCTGGCTATCCTCCGCAATGTAAAACCAGATGTCGAAAATGTCGGCTTTCGCACGAGGCGTTAGAGCATAAGCGCTCATCGTTTGGACGAGCGGTCTTGCCAGTTCTCCTTCATCGCCTCAATTTCACGGCGGGCCTGCGCGCCGTCGATAAACTCTCCACGCTCGGCCTGTAGATAGCCTTCCTCAATGTGGGCGGACAACGTCCGGCGTTCCTCGGCAGTCCAGTTTTCCTCGGCTTCCTGAGCCTCAAGAGCGCGGCGCAACACATCTTCGGCGCTCGCATAACCGCCGCTGGAAAGGCGTTTGTTGATAAGCGTCTCGAGGTCTGGGGGGACGTTCAATTGCATGGCCGGTTCTCCGTTTCCGCTTTCATCGTAGCCTTACCGCAGTTCGGCGTGGTGCGTCGCGCGCGGCATGGAGCCGCCTCACGAAACCGACTGGTACGCCCTCGCTTCCGAAAACCGATGCTCTATCCAATTGAGCTACGGCGCAAAACCGTGGCGGGTCTATATTGAATCAACGTCGATTTGCCCCGACAAGCAGGTATCGAAACCGTTCGGGAACTATGAGGACGGGGTTCGGCCTCTTAATAATGACGAATCCAGCGGCGGATAGTTCTTTTTCCAGAATGTCCGGAGACATGTCGTGACGTTTGGCCTGGTCCTCGCGATTCTCGTTTTTGCGCGCATCGGAATAGTTTTCGACGATTACGAGCCGCCCTTCCGGTTTGAGTGATTCACCTAAATGCTTCAGCATCGCCGAAGGGCGCGAAAACTCATGGTAGGTATTCGAGACGAGAATAGCATCGAAGATCGCGGCGGGCAGCAGAGGGTCGTCCTCCTTTCCCAGGACAGCCTCGAGGTTTTTCAAGTGATGGGTTTCCGCCTGCGCTTTGATGGCTGCAACGACCGAGTGCCTCACGTCGACGCAAACGACCCTACCTCCGGGACCAACCTTTTCCGCGATCCGAATAGGGTGCAGGACCGCCAAGCCGGTCCCAATGTCCGCTACCACCGACCCCGGATGCAAGCCGAGGGCGTTGTCCATCTCCTCAAAGAATTCGTTCTCGGCGTCCGTTAATACTTGCGCGCCTAGTAGCAGCGGAAGCAGCGCTACAAGCAACAGCTTGCCGTTTGCGCGCATATTTCGCTCTCGCCGGCGCTCCCGCCAGATGCACTCCATGCAAAGAAACTCCATCCTACCGAAAACGAAGGCCGCCCGGAAATCGACCTTACGCCACGAACAGATTTCCATGTATCCTTTGCGATTTGCTTATCGCGCCACCACGAGGAGCCGTACCTACGCGCTCTTGACGGCAAGCGTTCTCACGACCAATCCCGGGACGCGTTGCATTTGTTTATCGTTCGTCAGGAGCTCGGCATCCAGGAAGATTGCCGTCGCGGCTATGATTGCATCGGGAAGTTTCAACTTGTACACCATCGATACTGAATTGAGAAATTGACGGATTTGCCCTTCGCTGGCGGCATCGTCCGAATACGAAAACAACTCCATTTCGGTGATTATCTACACCAGATACTCTCCCTCGGGAAGAGGTTCCGCCAAGCGTCCGGCCAACAGATAGATTACGGCATTCGTGTCGAGTAGCCTTTTCAAGACCACTCTTTGCGAATGCGCTTTTGATACTCTAGCGGGTCTTCCTCTAGACGCAAGATGCCGCTGAACGAGGCCAAGCCGGTGTCCTTAGCGTTCGGTTCTTGAACGGCGAGCGCCTGCTCGATCCTTAACCAATCCTCGTAATCGATCTGCACCGCGATTGGCCGGCGATGCTCGTCGGTAACCAGCTTTTTGTGAATCTCCCTCCTACACGTCCAGATTTTTCACGTCCAAGGCGTTATCCTCGATGAACTTGCGGCGGTTCTCGACGTTCTCGCCCATCAGCGTCGTGAACATCAGGTTCGCTTCGGCCACGTCGTCGCTGCGAACTTTGAGCAGCGTCCGCTTTTCGGGGTTCATGGTCGTGTCCGCCAACTGCTCGGCGTTCATTTCGCCCAGGCCCTTGTAGCGCTGCACGGAAGCGTCGCGCTTGCCTTCGTTCTTGACGTGCTCCAAAAGCAAACGCCAATTTCCCTGGTCTTCGCGCCGCTCATTCTTCACGACCGTAAACGGCGGGTGATTGTATTTCGCGATCTGCCTCGCAATCGCGCGGAATTTTTTGAAGTCCGGCTGCGACGCCAAGTCCGCGCTGATGCGCCGCTCGGCGTTGGTCGAATCCTGGTAGGTCACCATCCAGGCGGAATGCTCTTCATCGGCTTTCAAGGCGGGCTCGATCTGCGCGGCCTTCAAGGCGTCGAACACGCGCTGCATATTCTCCTTATCGGCGAAATCGGTTTTGGCGTCGATGCGCAAGCCGACGTCCGAAAGCAGCTCGACCACGCGTGGGTCGCGCAACCGGCGCTCAACCTTGAAAAAGATCTGCTCGAACTCGTCGAGACTCATCAGAAAGTTGCGCAACTCACCCGCTTCCGCGGTCGCCCTGTTGCCATTTGCGGTTCCATTCGCGCCGAACTCGAGCACCAGATTTTCGGTCGCGCGCTTCATGATCTCGCGCGTGAATTCCTTTTCGTCCTTGATGTACTTCTCGCTCTTGCCTTTCTTAATGCGATAGAGCGGCGGCTGCGCGATGAACACGTTGCCGCGCCCGATCAGCGCCTCCATGTGCCGGTAGAAAAACGTCAGCAGCAGCGTGCGGATGTGCGAGCCGTCCACGTCGGCATCGGTCATGATGATGATTTTGCCGTAGCGCAATTTCAGCGGATCGAATTCGGGCCCGATGCTGGTGCCCAGAGCCGTAATCAACGCGCGAATTTCTTCGTGGCCCAGCATCTTGTCGTAACGGGCCTTCTCGACATTGAGGATTTTGCCCTTGAGAGGCAGAATCGCCTGGAAGCGGCGGTCGCGGCCCTGCTTGGCGGTTCCGCCCGCCGATTCGCCCTCGACCAGAAACAGTTCGCAGCGCTCCGGATCGCGCTCCTGACAATCGGCGAGCTTGCCGGGCAGTCCGCCCGAATCGAGGGCGCCCTTGCGCCGCGTCAGGTCGCGAGCCTTCCGCGCCGCCTCGCGCGCGCGCGCCGCGTCGATCGCCTTCGAGACGATCTTTTTCATCACCGCCGGATTCTTCTCGAAATATTCGCCGAGCTTGTCGTTGACGAACTGCGTGACATGGCCCTGGATATCGCTGTTGAGGCGCCCCTTGGTCTGCCCCTCGAACTGAGGCTGCGGAATCTTGACGCTGATCACCGCGGTCAAGCCTTCGCGCACATCGTCGCCCGTGAGATTTTCTTTCACGTCCTTGAACAAGCCGGCGGATTGGCCGAACGCGTTGATGGTCCGGGTCAAGCCGCTGCGGAATCCGCTGAGGTGCGTTCCGCCATCGACGGTGTTGATATTGTTCGCGAAGCTGAAGACCATCTCCGAATAGGCGTCGTTGTACTGCAGCGCCACTTCGATGGTCAACAGGCCGTTCGCAATTTCCTTCTGCGCTTCAAAGTAAATCGGTTTCTCGTGCAGCACGCTCTTGCCGCGGTTCAAATGCTTGATGAACTCCGCAATGCCGCCGCTATAGAGGAATTCGTGGGTCTTGACCGGCTCTTCGCGCTCGTCGGTCAAGGTGATTTTGAGGCCCTTGTTCAAGAAGGCCAGTTCGCGAAGCCGCTGCGCGAGGGTGTCGTAGTTGTACTTGGTGGCTTCCATGATGGAGCCGTCGGCCTTGAACGTGATCTTGGTGCCGGTTTTTCTGCCCGCCTTGCCGGCGCGCTCCAGGGGCTTTTTGGGAACGCCCGCCGCATACTCCTGGGTCCAGGTAAAACCCTCGCGCCAGATTTCGAGATCGAGCCGTTCGGAGAGCGCATTTACGCAGCTCACTCCAACGCCGTGCAAACCGCCCGAGACTTTGTAACTCTTCGAATCGAACTTTCCGCCCGCGTGCAGCTTGGTCATGACGACCTGCGCCGCTGAAACCCCTTCGTCCTCGTGAATATCGACCGGGATGCCGCGGCCGTTATCGATAACCGTAACCGAGTTGTCGATATGAATCGTGACGCTGACTTCGGTGCAATAACCCGCCAGCGCTTCATCGACCGAATTATCGACAACTTCGTAGACCAGGTGATGCAGACCCATCTCGCCGGTCGAGCCGATATACATGGCCGGACGCAGGCGCACCGCCTCCAGGCCTTCGAGAACCTTGATACTCCTGGAATCGTAAAAATCGTCGGGCAAACTTATCGCTTCGTTAGGCATATGGTTTCAATCGTTCAAATTCGCATCGGCATGATGACGTAGCGGTACTGGTCCTTCAATGCGTCGGCGGAAGGCTGCATTTCGCCGGCGCTCTTTTGATCTTTCATGGCGAAATTCACGTGATCCTGCGGGATCGCGCGCAGGAAATCGAGCAGATATTGGGCATTGAACCCGATCTCAAGATCCGGGCCCGCGTATTCGCTCGGAACGCTCTCTTCGCTTTCGCCCGTCTCGACGGACGATGAGAAGATTTTGACCTCGCCCGCCGTGAACTGCACGCGGATGGCGCGCGACCGCTCGTCGGCGAACTGGGCCACGCGCTCGATCGCCGCGCGGATATCGCTCTTGGCGAGTCTTGCGATGTGAGTATTTTCCTGGGGTAGCACGCGCTCGTAATCGGGAAAATTTCCGGTCAGCTTGCGGGTAATCAGCAGGCGGTCGCCGAACTGGAAAAACAAGTGGTTATCGTCGCCCGCGAACACCACTTTGGCATCCGCGCCGCCGTCCTCCGCGAGTTTCACAATCTCGCCCATGGCCTTTCGCGGGATCAAGGCGCGAAAGTTTTTGTAGCCGCCGTTATCGGACGGATTCGTCACGAATGCCAGGCGATGCCCATCGGTCGCGACCATCGTCAATCCATTGTCTTTCAGCAGCAGAAGCGCTCCATTCAGGGTGAATCGCGATTCTTCCATCGAGATCGCGAAAATGGTCCTCGATATCATGGACGCAAGCTGCTTCATGGGGATTTCCGCAATCGGATCGGGCATTTGCGGCAATTCGGGAAAGCTCTCCCGCGACATGCCGGCGATCCTGGTTTTCGCCCGGCCGCAGCTCAGGTTGGCCCAGTGATTATCCATGAACTTGATGGAGAGGTCGACATCGGGAAGCAGGCGGACGTAGTCGAGTAACCGCCGCGCGGGAATCGTGCCCGCGCCTTCTTTCTTGACGCGCGCGGGACAGGAGCACCGGATGCCCAATTCCAGATCCGTCGCGGTAAGCGTCACGCGGTCGGCATGAGCTTCCAAAAGAACGTTCGACAGGATCGGGATGGTCGTCTTCTTCTCCACCACGCCCTGCGAAAGACTCAACTCTCGAACGAGATCTGCCTTGCCGACGGTGAATTCCATAATTCAAAGCTCCTGGCCGCCGCTCCCTCACGGTCGCGGTTCCGTAAAGCGTCGGCAATACTCCTGACTGGTTAAAAGATAAATACAGATGGAACCGTATTTATAGGGCCTGTCGAATGTTGAGGTCTTTCTAAATTATACAAAACTCCGTGGTCGGCTTGCTCCGCCGGGAGTTCGGACACGACCCGTCATCGAACTTCGCGGCTTCCCTCCGGCTTCAAGTTGACGGGAGCCTGCGCAAGCGCATCCTTAAGCGCCGCCTTGATCCTCGCGTCGCCCGGATCGCGCAAAGACGCCTCATGCAGTTCCCGCAGACCCTCCGTCCATTGCCCTAAACGTAGTAGCACAACCGCGAAATTGGCTCGTATCCCAACCATTTCCGGGTACAGATTTACGGCTTGGCGGTATTTCTCGAGCGCTCCTCGCAAGTCTTTCGCCGCTTCCAGTTTCGCTCCCTCGTTATTGAGCCGGATTGCCGTTAGGTGGTTACGATCGACCTGGTCTTTATCCCTGAGCAGGTCCGCGAGCCTCTGTTTTAATAAGTTCGCCCGATCGGCCTTGCCGTCCCGACGTAACGCCATCTGCAAGGAATTCAACGTGGATTGATCGGCAGGGTTCAGGCTGTATGCCTTTTCCAGGTGCTCGACGGCAACATGCGCCTTACCCTGCCGGAGACATTCCGCTCCAAACCGGTATTGAGCAACCGGATCTTCCGGATTCAGCCGCACCGCCGTTTCAAAAGCATCCAGGGCGCCCGGAATATCCAGCAGGCTCTTGCGCGCCTGTCCCAGATCCGACCATGCCTCGGCAAATTCAGGGCGGATCTTCACCGCCTCCCGCAAATGCTCCTCCGCGTGTTGCGCATTTCCATTCGCCGTGTACGCCCTGGCCCGCAGATAATGACCGCTGGCGGCATCGTCGGTGCGCCCCAGCAACTCAATTGCCCGGTCCAAATGCTCCGACGCCAACTTCACGTCGCCCGCGGCCAGAAGCGCCTGCCCCAAGTTCAATTGCGCTATGCCAAATCGCGGATCGAACGATACAGCTAGGCGGAATGCCTCGCGAGCTCCCGCGGAATCGCCGAACTTGTCATACGCCTCGCCAAGGGCGTTCTCCGCCTCCGCCGACTTCGGCCTCAGCCGCGTCGCCGCTTGAAGTTGGTCGATCGAACCGGTGCGGTCGCCGCCTTCCATCAGCAGGCTTCCGAGTAACAATCGGACATCGGCGTTGCCGGGAGCCAGGTGAACCAGATCCTGAAGCAGCCGGATGGCATCTTGCCTCTGGCCGCGGGCCGCCAGATCCCACGCATGTTCAAGCGTCTGCTGTGCCGCAAGACTGCCGTTCAGAAACAGCAGTAGCAAAGAACGCCGGATCCTGCCGGAAGTCATTGAAATTTCTGGGTGCGCGTAATTCCTGAACCCTCGGTGATGTAGATCAGTCGATCGACAGGTACACTCGCGAACTTTTCAAAGCCGCCCGAGGGCCAGACCACTTCTATTTCCGCCGATGAAGAGCTACCCAGTCCGAAATGCAGGCGCGAATCATTGACGGAAAGATACGACGACTGGCTAAGTACTCCTTTCACCTGGATCTTTCCTTCGCTAAGCACCTTCACGCGGGCGCCAATTGCGCTGCGGTTTGACTTTGTTCCGATGAGTTTGATTTTGAGCCAGTGATTTCCGCCGGTGACGTCGTTCCTCAGCAACGACGGAGGCTCATTCAGATTGACGATCAGCATATCCATGTCGCCGTCGTTATCGAAGTCTCCAAAGGCGCACCCTCGGCTGCAATGCCTGGCTGTTACTCCCGGACCGGCCTCGGCTTCCAGCTCCTCGAAACGACCGTTCCCCAAGCTCCGAAACACTATACGCGGCCCTTGGTACGGTTGGTCGGGGCGGTTCTGCATCTCCGGGTAAATTCCCCCCGTCACCCAGACAATTTCGGGGTTGCCGTCGTTGTCCAGGTCTTCGATGCCCACGCCCCAGCCAATGAACCGTGTTTCGCTCGCCAAGCCTGAATGCAGCGTGTCGTCTCGAAACTCGCCTTTGCCATCGTTAATGTACACCACCGGCGTGTCGGCCGCAAAATGCGTTTTGACGATATCGAGATTGCCGTCGCTCAACAGGTCACCCACGGCAATTCCCATCCCCGCCTGCTCCATGCCGTCGTCGCTCAGCGCCACGCCGCGTTCCATGGCCTGCTCCACAAGCGTGCCGTCGTGTTGGTTGCGAAACAGTAAGCTCGGCGTGGAATCGCAAGCGAGATAGATATCCGGCCAGCCATCGCCGTCGAAGTCCGCCGTAACCGCCGTCAACCCATACCCGGCGTTCGGCTTATCGATGCCCGCCGCTACCGTAACATCGGTAAAAGTACCGTCGCCGTTATTGCGGTAGAGAGAGTGCCGCCCGTAAGGGAGGCCTCGCGGTCCGCAAAAAACTTTTTCTACATTGCAGCTGGCGAGATCGCCCGCTCGCGGGACCGACTTTTCGTCGAAAAGAACATAGTTCGAAACGAACAGGTCCAGCTTTCCGTCACGGTCGTAATCGACAAAAGTGCAACCGGAGCCGAACCGCGCCTCCGCGCCCAGAAGTCCGGCCTGCCCGGTGACGTCGGTGAAGGTTCCGTTCCCGTTGTTTCTATAAAGCACGTTGTGAGGATAACCGGTCAAGAACAGGTCCTCGAAGCCGTCATTGTTGTAATCGCCCGTTGCGACTCCGTAAAAGTAACCAGTCCGAAATAAGCCCGCCTTTTGCGTGACGTCCGTAAAGGTCCCGTCTCGATTGTTTTTATAAAGACGGTTCGACGCATCGGCCGGAGGATCGGTCGTTCGCGATCCCGTCAAAATCAGGATGTCCAACCAGCCGTCATTATCGAAATCCAGAAAGGCACATCCTCCTCCCATGGCTTCGATCACGTAGTCGGCGCGCATCGGGTGGCCGCTAATGGTAACCGCTTTCAGCCCGGCCGCGCGTCCCGTGTCGGTGAAGCGCGAATGGAAGGGCCGGCCGGAACCTTTGCCGCGGGCAGCGGGCTTAAGGCCGCGTGAACTCATGCCCTGGTTGGACAAACCGGGAATGTTTTGCACCAACCCGTGCGCCGCAGGCGCCGTGAGCAAGCCAAGCAAAGATCGGCGGCTCAACTTCATACTCGACATCTTAGACGATCGGAAATAGAAGGAGAGGGGCATGCAAGCCCCTCTCCGGGATAAAGCGGGCGGGCCTTCGCCCTTCAGAACGTGATTTTAAAGCCCAGCTCGATTTGACGCCCGGCCTGATTACCATAGGTGGCGGTTTGTCCGTTGAACTCGCCCTGAGGAGCTCCCTGATATAGAGACTGACCGAAATTCGAGTCGTTGCGATTGGTATCGGGAACCTCGCGATTCAGTTTGTTCGTCGCGTTATAAGCGGACATCTTAAGTTGCCCTTGCACGCGCTCCGTGAAGTGGAAGCTCTTCTGCAGCGTCGCATCCAGATTGATGAAACTGGGCCCCACGATACACGGGTATTGCAAAGGGTTGGTGCGCAAAACGTAAGTATTGTCCGGCAGATTGCTAAATGCGCTCGGGTTGAAGTAGCTTCCGCTCGGAACATTTTGGCATGGATTTCCCGAGACAACCAGATTGCCGAACCTTGGGTAAGAGCCGCTGGTGAATGTAAACACACCCGCCACCTGCCAACCTCCAAGCACGGCATCCGTCAACCGGGACGCGTCGGAGAGATACCGTCTGCTTTTGCCGAACGGAAGCTCATAAATGCCAGCCGACGTCAACCGATGGTGAGGCTGGTTGCTGTCCTGCCACTGAAGCTGGTTTTGATAAGCCGTCGCGTCGTTGAAGCTATTTATTTGTTGCCTTTCCCGGATGTATATGTACCCGAGCAGGAAGTTATACCCGTGGTTGAAGCGCTTCTGAAGTTGAAATTCCAAATCCTGATAACGCTCGCCCGCTCCCAAAACCCCGATGTTGTAAAGGGATCCGTAGAGCGGGTACTTCACCAGAAGCGACGACAACGGCACGGTTTGCTGGTTAAACAACGGACCGGGAATCACGGTTGAGTCCTGATAGTGGTAAAACGGGTTCGCCACCGGCGTACTCAGGGAGGTAGGCGAATACTGCTGCAGGATCTTCGGGTCGATATTGTTCAGGGCCTGATTGTAATGTTGATCTCCAAAATTGACAAAATACGTCACGGAAGCGACGAACTCACCGGGCAGTTGATGCTGGAGTGTTACATTCAGGCGATTGTTGTAGGATTTCTTGAAATCCTGGGGATACCAGAGTAACGGCGAACCCCCGCGCCCGACATTAGTGCCCTGAGCCTTGCCCGGAAGCGAGATCAGCGGATTACTCGCCGGGAACGGATTCGAGAACGTTTGCTGCGGTTTACCGTTCAGCAAGGGCGCGGTATTCTGGTACCCCGTCATGCCGAAGAACGGGGGCTCGAGGAAATTCACATCTTCGAAACCGGAAACTGGCGCCGGGGTGAAGTTATATTCCGTCGGTACTGTATAGAGCGCATAGCCGAAGCGCACCGCAGTCTTGTCATTGATGCGGTAAGCGGCTCCAAACCGCGGCTGCAGGGCTAACTTTGGGGCGTTCCACATTCCCGGATGACTGCCGCTGGTAAAATTCCACTGACCCGCAAAGCTGGTGTAGTTAGGACCCAGGATACTGGTAGCCGCGGAAGGAAGCTGCGGCGGATTGGCGGCAATCGCCGGATTTGTGGAACGGAGATCCAAGCCCTGTGAAAGCTGGTGCATCGGGTCGTGCCAAGCGGTCTCATACTCGTTGCGCAGTCCTAGGTTCAGCGTTAGGTTGCGGGTTAGTTTCCAATCGTCTCCTACATACATCCCATAGAAATCGGTGACGGTGACCGGCGCCGGGCCGCCCACCAGTTGTGTCGAGCTATCCAGGGCGCCGAGCAAAAAGGTAGCAAATGGGTCACCGGTTTTAGTCAGGTCGGGATTGTTGAACGTGTTCGCGGTAAGAGCCTGATTGAAAACGAAGTTGTCCGTGTTGCTCACAAAGTTGGGACCGGAGCCGCGACGGAACTGGAAGCCATACTTTAGATAGTGTGAGCCTTTGGCCTGCGAGGCTTGTACGCTGAATGCCTCGGCCGCGGGCCTCTGGTCCCAGAAGAAGCCCGGACCGCCGAAGCCGTTGCCGCCGATGTTGATACTCGGATAATACACGGGCACGTTCGCGGACTCCTGCTCGTACGGTGCATACCAGTTGTTGGCCCAGACCGAGGACCAGCCATTCTTGCCGAGGCCTTTTGAAGTGTAGGCATCCACCAGATTGAACCAGTCGCCGTGAAAATTAATGACGGTATTCGGCGTGGGGGTCCATACGGCATCGCCCAGCACTTGATTCGCGATCCGCAGGCTCCCCGCGGGTTGATACAAGGAGGAGTTGTTCGGCGTCGGATTGGTTTGACTGTCATTCGAGTGATAACGTCCGAAGTAGCCGGAGACGCGCCAGTTGTCGCTTATGTTATAGTCCACGCGATCGGAAAAGTTGATGTAATCGGTGGTTTGCGTAACGCTCTTCAGATAGTTGTTGGCGTGGTTATATCCGATCCCCGGATTGTTCGCATCGAAGAAGGCCGCGGCAAGTTTTGCGGTCGTGGGATCGAATCTGTCGGACGGGATCTTGTTCCCCGGAAACGGGGTGCGTGTCACCGCGCCGGTGGATGGATTAACAACGGTACTGAATGGATCGTATATGGTTCTTAAGGTTCCATCCGCGGCAAGGGTTTGCGAGAAATCGCCTTGCCGTTCCAGCGCCGTCGGTACGGTTCTAGAATAGCTTCCGGGAGAATTGATCTTCCAGTCCTCGATCGAAAAGAAATTGAAGAGCTTATTCTTCAAGATCGGATTGCTCAGGGTGCCGCCGTACATGTTCTGGCGCTGCGCATTGTTTACAAATCTGGTCCGATCCGCCTCGGCACTCAGCCACGGATAGCGTCCGAGGTAAAACGTACTGCCATGCCATTCATTCGTACCGCTTTTGGTGGTCAGGCTGATCAATCCGCCGGCGCTGTGGCCTGAAGACGAATCGACGCTGTTCTGGCCCACCACGGATTCTTGAATGTCGTCCTGGTTCGGTGTGTAGCCGGCTTTATGGCCAATTCCGATCGGGTTGCCGTCAACCAGCAGATCGTTCTTCAAATTCGTACTGCCGCCCAGATCGACACTGTTTGCGGCCCACGAATTGTAAGGCTGCATTTCGCCGCGCGTGTTAACGGCGGCGGGCTCGAGCAACGTCAACTTGAAAGGGTTCCTGTCGATGCGCGGCGTATCATTAGCCAGCTTCGTGTCGATCGTCAGTTCCTGATTGCTCGAATTGAATTCCACTGCCGGAGGCGCTTCCGAAACCATGACGCTCTGGCCCAGGGCTCCGGGGTTCAGCACTGGGTTTACGGTAACGTCACCGCCGGACTGAACCGCGACATTCTCTTGAACGAACTTCCCGAATCCCGCTACTTCCAAGCCCACCGTGTAGGTACCCGGCTCCACAAAGTCGAAGATATAAAGGCCCGCATTATCGGTATTTTTCTTGGAGCTTATGCCGGTTTTCGTGTTGGACAGGGTGACCGTGGCTCCCGCGATAACGGCGCCTGTCTGGTCTGTAACCTCCCCTCGTACTTGGCCTCTGGAGTTCTGGCCGGATAGCCGGGCGCCTATGGATAAGAACAGTGAAAGCACAATCAGGAACATGCTCGCGCTCCCGCGCATTCTCGAGCGGAATAAACAACGTAGTTTTCGCATGGGTCTTCTCCTCTAATCCGACAAACCTCTCAACTTAACAAACCGAGCGCATTTGAAACTGCCATAGATTCTAACCGAAGGGCCGAGGAAAGTCCAAGACAATTCACGGGGAACTTACAGCCATTTGTACCTCCTCATAAGATGTGGCCGGACGCACAATTATTGAGTTCCGGTCGATAAGGGGAGGGAAGTCCTTGCGACTCCCTCCTACTCTGCCGGTTACCGTTGGGGTCGCGGTAATACTCCTAACTGGTTAAAAGATAAATACAAATAGAACCGTATTTATAGGGCCTGTCGAAATGTTGAAGTCTTTCTAACTTATACAAAAATCTACAGTTTTCCGCTCGGAGGAGCCGTGGAAAAGTGGCGCAAGGAAATCGCAAAAAGCCGGCGCGCGGCGGTTTTGTACCGGCGCTCGGGCGAAACGGGGGCCGGCCTGTGGAAGAAATCGCGATCTTCATTGCAATGAGTCGATTAGGCTATGCAACAATTTGTTCAAGTCGGGGTCGGTATGCCGCGCCTCCTCGATTTTGCCGATGGAGTGGATCACCGTGGTGTGGTGCTTGCCGCCGAACGCGCGCCCGATTTCGGGCAGCGACGCGGAGGTCAATTCCTTTACCAGGTACATGGCGATCTGGCGCGGGTACACCACCGCCCTCGTGTTGCTCTTTTCTTTCAAGAGCGATTGCTTGACGCCAAGCTTCTCGGCGACCGCCTTTTGGATGCCGTCAATGGTGACGCGCCGGTCCTGCACATGCAGCAAGTGCTTCAGGCATTGCTGCGCCATGGGCAAATTTATGGGCGCGCCCGTCAGGGAAGAGTAGGCCAGTAGCTTCACCAGCGCGCCTTCGAGCTCGCGCACATTCGATTTGGTGCGCGCCGCCACGAATGTACGCACATCTTCCGGCAGCTTGACGCCTTCCGCTTCCGATTTCTTGTCGAGGATCGCCATCTTGGTCTCGAGGTCCGGCGGCTGAATATCGGCCATCAGTCCCCATTCGAAACGCGAGCGGAGCCGCTCGATCAGACCCGGCATCTCCTTAGGGGTTGAATCGCTCGAGATCACGATTTGCTTTTCATGATCGTGCAGTTCGTTGAAGGTGTGGAAAAATTCGTCCTGCGTGCGCTCTTTGCTGGCGAGCAGTTGGATATCGTCGATGAGCAGCACGTCGGCGGAACGGTATCGCTCCCGAAGCAGGGCCATGCGATCCATGCGAATGCCGGTGACCACTTCATTGGTGAACCGCTCACTAGAGGTGTAGATCACGCGCATGCGGCTATTCACCATCAGGACGCGTCCGATGGCGTGCATCAAATGGGTTTTGCCCATTCCCACTCCACCGTAGATGAACAGCGGATTGTAGCGCCGGGACGGATTCACCGCCACGGACTGTGCGGCGGCGTGGGCGAACTGGTTGCACGAACCCACTACAAAACTCTCAAAAGTGAAGCGGGGATTCAGATTCGTGAGCGGGGACTGGCGGTTCTCCGGTTCCCCTGGCTCGGGT
The DNA here is from genome assembly GCA_051003795.1 of Bryobacteraceae bacterium. Lineage (GTDB taxonomy): Bacteria > Acidobacteriota > Terriglobia > Bryobacterales > Bryobacteraceae > JALYXS01. The sequence continues at coordinate 32,145 of JBPCKZ010000133.1, forward strand.
GCATCGAACGAAACGGCGGTCGCGCGCGCGTTCACGTCGTAAGCCACTTCGTTCAGCCCCATGCCCAGACCGGCGACCAGCTTGCGAACCTGATCTCCGTACTCCGTCTCCATCCACGTGCGAGTCTGGCGATCCGGCACCTGTACTCGTAACAGCCGGCCGTCGATTTGAACAAACCGAGTCCGGTTTACCCAATTTTGGTAACTTTCGGAACTCAAGGTAAGCTCCAGTTGCTGTTTGATTAAATCCCAAGGATTCATCTTTCCACCGATTTCCTTATAAAGTACACACCTATATCCTCAGGATTTCCACAAGAGGAAATTCTGGTTAAAACTTGCTTGAAACCCGGGTTGTGAGGTGGGCGAAGCTCGTGAACTTTAGCGCCACTTTTCGCTCGGGACGCGAATAGCAAAAGTAGTCTATCACAGATGCCGGCAAGGGCAACAATATTTTAACTCATTTAGATTGAAACGGATGGAAGCCTCATTTCAGCCAGGTGAATGGAGGTTTGACAGGCTGGGCACAAGCGGGTGAGAATGGATGCGTCACCAGCCGCGCGCAGGTCAAGCGGGAGTAACTCAGCTGGTAGAGTGCGACCTTGCCAAGGTCGATGTCGCCGGTTCGAACCCGGTCTCCCGCTCCAACATCTCCTCACCGTGGACGGAAACGCCATGCCTAAAACACTACTTTTCATTCTCTTGATTGCGAGCGGGGCTTTTTCCCGGAATGCTAGCGCCCAGTACAAAATGGAAGCGGCGGGCGCGCCGCCTTCGGAACTTGCGCCGGCGATGTCCGCCGCTCTTCAAAAGCAGGGCACGAAGATCATGAACGGTTCGGGCGCGACGGTTTGCGAGGTGTGGTTCCGCTCGGTTGCGCCATCCGGGCCGAAATCGACCGAGGATGCCGTGAGCCTGCCGACGATTCCGATGGGATCTTATATCGGCGCGATCCGGTTTCCGGCCCAGGCGTCGGATCGTCGCGGGCAGAATCTCAAGCCGGGCGTTTACACGATGCGGTATGGGTTGTATCCGGTGAACGGCGATCATCAAGGCGTCGCGCCGCAGCGGGATTTCGCGGTGTTGGTTCCGGCGGCGGACGACAAGGATCCGAAATCGACGCCATCGTTCGAGAATTTGGTGGCGATGAGCACGAAGGCTTCAGGCACGCCGCATCCGGCGGTGTTGAGCTTGTCGTCGGGTTCCGGCAGCACGACTTTTACGAAAGAGGGCGACCACGATTGGACCCTGAACACGAAGATGGGCGATCTGCCGATTTCGATTATATTGATTGGGAAAGTCGAAGGCTGATGCGCCTTGAATTCACCGGAAGAAATTATTGCCTGGGCGGTTGAGACGTATGGCGCGGATCTGGCCATCTCCACCGGCTTCCAGAGGGAAGGCATGGCGATCGTGGACATGGCCGCCCGGATTCGCCCTCAAATCCGCGTGATCACGCTCGATACCGGGCGCTTGCCCGAGGAAACGTATCGCATGATCGAGCTCGTCCGCGAACGCTACGGCATCGCGGTCGAAACGGTATCTCCGGACGCGGCGGAACTTGAATCGACGATCGCGCGACACGGGCCAAACCTGTTCCGCAAAGACGTCGCCTCGCGGATGCTATGCTGCCAGATCCGCAAAGTTCGACCGCTTGAGCGCAAGCTGCGCGAATTTAGAGCGTGCATGGTGGGACTGCGGCGAGGACAGAGCGAATCGCGGGCGAGCGTTGAGGCGGTGGACACGAGCGGCGCCACTACAGGCAATGTGGCTAAGATCAGCCCCCTTGCCGATTGGACCGCCGAGCAGGTTCTCGAATACACCGAGCGCAACAGCGTGCCGGTGCATCCCCTCTATGCGAAAGGGTACGCCAGCATCGGCTGCGAGCCGTGTACCCGAGCGATCGAAGCGGGCGAGGGTGAGCGCGCGGGGCGCTGGTGGTGGGAGCTTGACGCCGATAAGGAATGCGGCCTGCACTTTTCGCCGGATGGCCGCGCCGAGCGCCAGGTGGACGTGTTGCTGCGAGAAGTATTAGCGGCGAATGCATAAGGGCTTCACGCTTTGGTTCACCGGGCTTTCCGGTTCCGGTAAGAGCACGTTATCGGAAATTGTCTTTGCGCGGCTGCGCGAGCAGGAAGCGAAAGTGGAGCTGCTCGATGGCGACGTGGTTCGCACCAATCTTTCGCAGGGGCTTGGCTTTAGCAAAGAGGATCGCGACACGAACATCCGCCGCATCGGTTTCGTGTGCGAGCTGCTTTCGCGCAATGGCGTGATCGCGATCGTGGCGGCTATCTCGCCATATCGCGCGGTCCGGGAAGAAGTGCGCGCGCGGATCCCGAATTTTGTCGAGGTTTATGTCGAGTGTCCGGTCGCGGTGCTGGCCGGGCGCGACGTGAAAGGGCTTTACCGGAAAGCTCTCGCGGGCGAGATCGCGCAGTTCACCGGAGTCTCGGATCCGTATGAGCCTCCGGCGAATCCGGAAGTCGCGATTCGCTCCGATCGCGAATCGCTCGACGAGAGCGTGGCGAAAGTCTGGGATAAACTGAAGGATCTCCGATACATCTCCTAAGTGATCGATCTACACACTCACACCAGCGAGTCCGACGGCACGTTTAGCCCGGCGGAATTGGTGCAAGAAGCCGTCTCGATCGGACTTGAAGCGCTGGCCATCAGCGATCACGACACGCTGACCGGGTATGAAGCCGCCCGCGAAACGGCGGTCGCGATGGGCTTGGACCTGATCTGCGGGATTGAGCTATCGACGAAATTCCACGGATATCCGGCGCATCTGCTCGGGTACTTTTTGCATAAGCCGCCTGAAAATGGTTTTCGGAACTGGCTGGGCGCGGTGCAACGCTCGCGGCATGAGCGGAATGTGCGGTTGATCGACCGGTTGCAGGCGCTCGGGGTCGATATTACGTTGGCCGAAGTGGAAGCCAAGGGCAAAAGTTTGACGGGGCGCCCGCACTTCGCGAAAGTGCTGGTGGAGAAGGGATACGTCGAAGATATTACGCGGGCGTTCCAGGAATTCCTGGATGAATCGGCGAAGGGTTACGTGGAGCGGCAGGAGCCCGACTTAGCGGACGCCGTCGCGGCGATCGCGAATTCGGGCGGATTGCCATCGATCGCGCATCCGATTCGATTGGCGCGGAACGACTATCTGAAAGTGGACGAACTGATCCGCGAGATGAAGGATTTCGGGCTGCTTGGAATGGAGGTCTATCACAGCGACCACAAGGCCGCCGACGTGGAACACTACCGGGCGCTGGCCGGGCGTTTCGGGCTGGTTGCGACGGGCGGCTCCGATTTCCATGGAGCGAATAAGCCGAATATCCGGCTGGGCAGAGGGATGAACGGGAATTTGGATATTCCGATGACGGTTTTGGAAAAGCTCAGGGCATTCCCGCAAAGCATGTCGAGTTAAATGTTTTGGCGTTACCCGGCCTCATCGAAAACTCACGCGTTGACTATGCGCGCTCCCCTGGGAGTTGACCAAGTCCACTTGCACGCCGGCGATCCGGTCAGCGCCGCCCGTAACGGGGAAGGATGCCGTTAGCGCGAACATCCCTCCCAAACCGGACGTTTGAAAATAACCGTGGAACGCGTCCGTGGCGTCGACCGAAATGGCGGATCCATTCACCGTGTTTCCATTCACCGTGTTTCCATCGTTATCGAAGAACGTGAAGGCCAGCCTTGAGGCGGATCGCGTATTATCGAATCCGATTACCTCGACGGCGATTCCGGCCGCTGCGCGGGTTGCCCGGATCTGGTCCACGCCGGCAACATCGGGCGGCACGACCAGAGTCGCCGTATCGAGGAAGTCTCCGAAGCGGATACGGAATACGAGGTTGCCGGATGTCGTGCCGGTTTGGAAGTCCGCAAAGTTCGACGCGCCGAATCGCGCGAGGGTATCGCCCGGCGCGACCGTGAACCCGATCGATCGTGTACCGCTTGCCGGAAAGAGCACGCCGGGATCGCCCGCCAAGCCGTTGGTAAGCAGTTCGAATGCGAATTCCACGCTGCCGGCGGCCGCGACACGCGCCGGCTCGGACAGGCTCACGGATAGCCTGCTTTGCTGCGCGCTTTTGACTTGAGCGTCGCGGAAGACGATTTGCGGCAAAGGAGGCGGCCGGTCCGCGGCGATCCCCGAGAGCGTGAAAGAACGATCGTCAATCAGCAGAGCGCCGGCGAACGCCCCCGGCTGCATGGGCTTCGCGGCGATATCGAAGTCGATCGAATCGCCCGGCGCAAGCGCGATGGGGAGCGGGGGAGCGGCCATTAGATGGAAGTCGCCGGTGGCGGCGAGAATCCCAATCGCGAGAGGCTGCCGGAGTAGGTTCCGGAGACTGAAATGGCGCGTGACGGGCACCCCGGTCTCAACGGTCCCGAAATCGACCGAACCCGGCTGGTGCACGGGGCCGCCATCGACAAACAACGCCGGAGCGGCCAGCGATTTCGCTAGCACGAAAGCCGTAAGGCTTCCGGCTTGGAGAACGGCGCTGAAGGAACCGGCGTCAACGGGCGTGAAGCGCACGGTAAACGGAAGCGACTCGCCGGCGGCAAGCTGCCGCGGGGTGGCGGGCGCGTCGGGTATCGAGAATGCCGTTCCGCCGATCGAGAGTGTCGCCAGCGTGACGCTCTGAGTGCCGGCGTTGATCAGGTTGACTTTCGTCTCGGAGAAGTCGGGGGCGTATACGGTCGGGAGCGTAATTGTGCCGCTCGGATTGAGAGCCAGTTGAGCGGGAAGGCTCGCGGCGAGCAATACACCGGCGATCCAGAGGCGAATCATTCGACTGGTTCCGGTACGGGCAAGCGATATTCGGCTCCCGTTTCGGTTCGCCGGGCGTAAGTGCCGAGGACCGTATCGATTTGCATCCAGCCCTCGCCCAACTGCTGGACTTTTCGGATCACGTTGCTTGGGGCGTTGCTTGGGGCGTTGGTTGGGGCGTTGGTTGAATCGGCGGTTAGGATTCTTGGCGTGCCGTTGTCGTCGGCTATACCGATGAGACGGAAGCCATCGGGGAGCACTGGATGTTCCAGCGGCTCGAGACCGTCGGGACCGATCCGGGCAAGGTCGCCGGTGGCTTCGAAATAGCAGTATGCCGGCGTGCCGTCGGCATGGAACGCGAAGAGAGATTTTCCGGGTGGGGCGTCGAAAGCCTGGATAGTCGCGGCATCGCGATCCAGCAGAAGAAGCTGTGTTTCCGTTTTCGCCAGACCGGATTTGCCGGAGAACGCCAGGCTGAGAACCTCACCGGCCAACGCTTCGCCGAGCACGAAGTTGCCCGCCATCCCAAACACCGGACGAATGCGATGCGAGCGGTCGAGCATGAATCCGGCGCGTGGAGCGGAGAGGGATTGGCCGACGGCCGCGCAGGCGACGCAAAAGAACGCCGGGAGGAAGCGTGATTTCATGGTTTACCTATCGAAATCGTGGGAGCGCCGATGGTCAGGATGGTTGGCGCGGGCGTGGGAATTGGCTTCGAACTCCCCGATCCGCGATTGAGCGCGGCCACGCCGCCGCCCGCCACGGCAGCGGCAACTAGTCCGATAATCAGCAATTTGCGGCTGGAGCCGCCGGACGCCGTCCGGCTCTGAAATTGGCTTTGTTTTTGCAAATTCGCATTTTTGGTTTCGTTGATGAACTGCGTTGAGACGGTTCCGGCGCGGGCCTCGTCCTTGGCGACGGTAATGCGAATCTGGAATTCGCCGCCCGTGTGGTTGAACTGGAGACCGCGCAGGCTGGCGCGGCCCCGGACGTCGGTTACGTCCAAATCGGTCCGCAATCCATTGGCGAAGAGGCCGGTGGCGCCCTCGTCGGGGAGACGGAAGCTGGCGATCGCGCCGGATACAGGCGTTCCCGTCTCATCGGTCACTTCGATCAGGAGAACCCGCGCGGGACGCGACCCGGCGGCGTGGACGGCGCCGTCTCCCTCCAGAATCCGAACCCGCAGGATGGCGGTTTGCGATTGAATCGGCGAGGAAAAGATTAAGAGGAGCGCGGCTGCAGCAATACGGCGGAAATATTGTCCGGTCCGCCGGCTTCGCGCGCTGCTTGTATGAGACGTTTGCACTTCTGTTCCAAAGTGCTATTTCCGGGGGTACTCTCTCTGAGAATCTTTTCAATTTCCCGGCATTCGATCACCCCATGCAACCCATCGCTCGACAGCAAGAGGATCATGGATGGTTTCAATTGGACGGTATATGAACGCGGCTTGACGGAAGCGCCAACCCCGATCGCCATCGTCAGGACGTGCCGCATTGGGTGGCTTTTCAGCGTGTCCTCGTCGAGGCCAAGAGGCGTACCGATGTCGCGAACCCAGGTCTGGTCTTCGGTGACTGCCTCCAGGTCGCTCTCGTCAAGCAGGTACGCGCGGCTGTCGCCGACGCTGACGATGGCAATCTGGGGATCCGCGGCGGTTCCGGTTTCGGTTTTGGTTTCGAGCGCCGCGACCAGGGTGGTGCCCATGCCATCCAGTTTGGGATCGCGGCTCGATTCGTCGAGAACGCGGCGGTTGGCCTCTTCGACCGCTCTCTTCAGCGTGGCGGCGTCCTTTGTTTTGGAGCCGCCGATAAAATCCACGACTGTTTCGACGGCGAGCCGGGAGGCATGCGCGCCGCCTTTTGCGCCGCCCATTCCATCGGCTAAAAGATACAAGCCTAGTTCTGGAACGATGCGGCAATAATCCTCGTTATTGGCGCGCACGTTGCCTCTGTCGGAAAGAGCGAAAGCCTCAAGCGGCGATGAGTTCATTGCCACGCCTCGTCGAATAGCCCGGCATACGCCACGTCCCCCACGCCCGCGCCATCTTTCACTTTCAGCACGGCGAAGTCGCCCAGGCGCGGCATTCCGTAATCGCCGCGGTATTCGCGATCCTCAATGGTCAACCCGGTGTTGAGCACGATGTAATGCGAGGGGCTCAAGGGATTCGGATAGCACAACGCGGGATAGTTTTCCGCCGCCGGAAACTTCCGGCCGCCCAGGCTGACGGTCTCGCGCGTCCAATGGACCGGCAATTTGCCAATCACCTTGGCAATCCATCGATTGCTGCCCGGATCGCCAAAAAGGACCACGTTGTACTTCGCGAAATCGGCTTCGGTGACATCGGTGTCGTTCACGATGCGCGGGTGGGCGCGCAGGAACTTCGCGTAGAGCCGGTCGAAGCGCGCGAGCGTGCGCAGGGCCTGATCGTTGACGGCATTACTCCACGGCATTCCGGTTGGGCGCACGAGCAGGAAGGGATCGAGGAACGCATCGTCAATCGGCCCTTGCAGAGCGTGGATTTTGTGCAATCCGGACGGCTTGCGGGCCAAACGCCATTCCGATCCGGATTTTTCAAGCGCGATTGAAGGCGAGGGCTTCACCCGCAACTGCCGGCCGTCGATTCGAATTCCGGTCGCATGGTCCGTTTCCCGCAAGGTTATCAGTGCGAGATTCTTCGTCGTAATCTCATATTGCTTGCCGCCCGCGCCGCGTTGGGCGTCAATTTCGGCACGCTCGTAATGTTTTTGAAGCTGGTCGAGAGACACCCAGTAATCCCGGTTGTAACGCGTGGTGTAGGTCAGGAAGCGGATGTGGTCCGGGGAAATTTCGCCGCGATCGCCGTACTCTTTCAGGAACGCATCGAGCCGCTGGCGCACGAGCGGGCTGGTGCCGTGGCCCGTATCCTGGGAGATCAGAAAGATCGCGCGCGCGCCTTTCGCGCGCAAATCATCCGGCTCCCCTTCGAGCGGAAACCCTTCCTTCACCAGTTGGTCGCGCACTTTCAGAGACGATTCCAACTGGCCGCGCGTTTTCGTGCCGGGCGGCGGAGGCGGCAGGCAACATACCTGGTTATCGTGGTCGCCATCGTGGCCGGCCAGCGGCATGTCGAAGACGTTCAAGGCCCAATCGCTCATGTTTTCCCAGATGCGGAGCGTCGCCTGCTGGTAAGGCGCGAGGCCCGGCATTTCGGACCGGCGGGACCAGGTGCCGGCGCCGATTTCGGCGGCGGCCCAGAGATCGGGGTTATGCAAGGCGATGTGCCAAGCCCCTTCGCCGCCCATGGAGAAACCGCGCAGCAATATGCGGGCGGGATCGATGTTGAAGCGCTTGCGCACGGCGGCGACGGCTTCGTAAATATCTTCCTCGCCCGCGAAATGGTAGCCCGCGCCGTTCCAGCGGCCGTAAACGTCGAGCTGAATCTGGCCGAAATCGGCCACGGGCGTTTTGGAGGGCGCGGGATTCGGGAACGCGTGGAGGAATTCCGATTCGGTGAGCCGCGCGGCGCGGCCGTGCATCCAGACGTAGAGGCGCGTGGGTTTCGCGCCGTCGTAGGAGTCCGGGACAACCAGGCCGTAGGGCTGAACGGAGCCATCGAGCGCGGAATAGTAGCCGTGGGTTTGACGGTTCGATTTCATCCAGGGCGATTGGCCGTTCTGAAGCTGGCGGGCGCGCTCGATGCCGGTATCGAGCACGGCGAGGCAATGGTCGATGCCTTCCTGCGTGAAGAAGTCTTCGGGAAATTCGAGAAGCCATTTTCCGGCCTTTTCGTAGACCTCGACATCGGCGGCGAGGGCCTCGTCCGGGTGGCGGGATTTGGCTTTGGCGATCAGAGCGTGCAGATCGTCGATTTTCGATTGGATCCGGCGCGTTTCCTCCGGCGTGGGCTGGGCGGAAGGCGGCTGGGGCGGGCGCTGCTGTTGGACAACGGGCTGAGCAACGGGCTGGGCAACGGCGGGCAGCACGGCGGCTGCGAAAAACAACGCGGAAACAGCGGACGATTCAAACATGACGAACGTGCAAATTTCTTACTATAAGACGAATCTTGCTTGCATGGGGTTCAGGTCGGGTGTGCGTCAAATTTGTAGGCGGAAGTTACCGCCCCTTTTTTTGGCTTATAATCTGAATGTTGTAGATCATTCAGATTAGAGGTCTTATGGAGCGTTCACTCGAATCACTGGAATCCCGCCGCAAGAAGCTGTACCGGAAACTGGAAGCTCTCGGCGATTTCCGGCGCGGCACCATCTCGGTGAACTATCGGCAGTGCGGCAAGAGCA
>JBPCKZ010000134.1:0-11601 GCA_051003795.1 Bryobacteraceae bacterium
CTCGCGCATCGCTGATCATCCTATTACCCGGTTGGATGAGCTCCTGCCGCACAACTGGAAGCCCGCTCAGGCTTGATCACAAATTCAACGGACTCCGCAGTGTCCTGGTGATTCTCGGACGCTTACATCGATACATCATGGACCGCCGCACAAATCGAATTCGCGGCGGATGCAGACATTTCCACCATAGCCGGCGGAGGTTCCCGGTGCTTGCATCAATTTTTTCGGACGGGGCGGATTCAAGATTTCGATTGGATTTCGACGGTTTGATCGTGTAAGTTGGGATTAGCGCGTACAGTGTTGTACCCGCCCGGGTTCCATAAAACCAAACAGGACCTAGCCGTCCTCTCACTGGAAATTGTGAAAGGAGGGCTTCGGGCCTGTGTCTCTGCCGTTAATCGAACGCGCCAATTCGCCGCACGATCCAAGCGCGCCCCTTTTCCGGATCACCGAAGGCCCGCTTTGCCTCACCGGTTTTCCCGGCGCGCCCTCCCTGATTCCGCAACGCGCGCTCGAACCCGGCGAGCAGTACCGTTTCCATTTCGACATGACCCGCTGCATCGGTTGCAAGTGCTGCGAGGTCGCCTGCTCCGAGCAGAACGGAAATCCGGACGGCATCCGGTGGCGCAGAGTCGGTGAAATCGAAGGGGGCGAATATCCGTTCACCCAGCGGCACTATCTTTCGATGGGCTGCAATCATTGCCTCGACGCGGCTTGCCTGAATGGTTGCCCGGTCGAGGCTTACACCAAAGATGCCCTCACGGGGCTCGTGCTGCACTCGGCGGACGCCTGCATCGGCTGCCAGTATTGCACCTGGAACTGTCCCTATGGAGTTCCGCAATACAATCCCGAGCGCGGCGTTGTCGGCAAATGCGATATGTGCCACGGCCGGTTGTCCGAAGGGCGCGAACCCGCGTGCGTGAATGCGTGTCCCGAGAGCGCCATCGAAATCGAAATCGTGAACATGGCGGAATGGCGCGCCGACTGCACTTCGGCGAACGCCCCGGGCCTGCCGCCGGCCGAACACACCCTCTCCACCACGCGCGTGACACTGCCGGCGAACGTTTTGCCGAATCTGGAGAAGGCCGATTATCACCGCGTCCGCCCGGAACATCCGCATTGGCCCTTGGTGCTGATGACCGTGCTGACGCAGCTTTCGGTGGGAGCGTTTGCGTTTCTGATTGGGTCGGGAGCTTCCAGCCCGTTGGCGGCCGTTGCGGCTCTGCTGGTTGCGTTCTTGTCTCTAGGCGCTTCGACCGCGCATCTCGGGCGTCCGGCTTTTGCTTATCGCGCGCTGAAGATGTGGCGGCGATCCTGGCTTAGCCGCGAAGTTCTGCTGTTTTCGCTATTCGCCGGTTCCGCCACGATGTTCGCCGCGGGTAAACTACTCGGCTTCACCGTTCCCGGCGCCGGAATTCTAACGCTGCTGTTCGGTATTGGCGGAGTGACGGCGAGCGCATTTATCTACGTCGTACCCGCGCGGCCGGCTTGGAATCTTTGGAACACGCCAGTGAATTTTTATCTGACAGGTCTCGTGCTCGGACCGCTCTTCCTCGGCGCGCTCGGCCTGAATGGCGACCCGAGGCTCATCGCCGCCGCGGCGCTCTCGCAACTGCTGAATCAGGCCGCGAAGTACGTCCGGCTCAAAGGTTCGGATGAGTTCGAATTGCAGGCTTCGGCCCGGCTGCTGACGCAAGATCTCCGGCGTTGGTTCCAGTTGAGCCTGGCACTGTCGATACTCGGCGCGCTTGTTCTGCCATTCTTCGCGCACCCCGTCGCGGCGCTGACCCTGGCTCTCGGCGGCGAACTGCTCGCACGCTACCTGTTCTTCGTCTCGGTCGTCCCGCGCAACATGGCCGCGACCTTTGCCATCCGGGAGGCGGCATGAACATCAAGCGCGTAATGGGCCTCGACACGCTGGCGGGCGATTACGCTTACTCGCAAGACCCGCGCTTCGGCTACACCTCGTCGCGCAAAGTGGCGGACAAGTGGATCGCGACGACATGCGGCTACTGCTCGGTCGGCTGCGGCATGTTGATCGGCGTGAAAAACGGCACGGCGGTGACGGTTCGCGGAAATCCGGATCATCCCGTCAACCGCGGCAAGCTCTGCCCTAAAGGACTCTCCGAGCATTACATCCTCACCGCCAAAGATCGCTGCCGGTATCCGTTGCTGCGCACGAATGGCAAGCTCGGCAAGCTCACGCGCGTTTCCTGGGATGAAGCGCTCACGACGATGATCGAAAAGTTTCGCGGCGTGCAGCGGCATCACGGATCTTCCGCGCTCGGCGTAATCGGCACGGGCCAACTCGTCACGGAGGAGTTCTACACGCTCGGCAAGCTGGTGCAGCTCGGCTTCAATACGCGCAACTACGATGGCAACACGACACTCTGCATGGCGAGCGCCGTGTCGGGTTACAAGCGCTCGTTCGGCAGCGACGGGCCTCCCGGGTCATATGAAGATCTGGAAAAGGCCGATGTCGTTCTTCTGATCGGAGCGAACATCGCCGACAACCATCCGATTCTCTGCAAGCGGCTCGAGACCAACCCGAACGCGACCGTAATCGTCGCGGATCCGCGCGTCACCAAGACCGCGATGCTGGCCGACATCTATCTTCCAGTGAAGCCGCGCTCCGACATTGCGCTTTTGAACGGCATCGCGCATCTGCTGATCCGCGAAGAGCTGATCGATCGCGATTACATCGCGCGGCACACGAGCGGATTCGAGCAGCTTGCAGGGTTTCTCGAAACGTTTACGCCGGCGCACGTCGCAAACGTGACTGGCCTGAGCGAAGAGTCGATCGTGAAGACAGCCCTGCTCTATGGACGCGCGCAGTCGGCCTTCATCGGTTGGACGATGGGCGTGAATCATTCGACTCAGGGCGCCGAGACGGTAAGCGCGATCAACAATCTCGCGCTGCTCACGGGAAAAATCGGCAAGCCGGGATCGTCGCCGTTTTCGATTACGGGCCAGTGCAACGCCATGGGAACGCGCGAGAGCGGCTTCGCTTCCAGCCTTCCGGGATACCGCAAATTCGAAAATCAGAAAGATCGCGAAGAACTCGCCGCGCTCTGGAATATCGATGCCGGCCGTATTCCGAGCGCGCGCGGGCTGGCCTATCCCGACATCGTCGAAGCTTGCGTATCGAAGAAGGTTCGCGCGCTGTGGATCATCGCCACCAATCCGGTAGTGTCTTTCCCCAATTACGACGTGTTGAAACAGGGTCTCGGGAATCTGGAATTTCTGGTCGTGCAGGACGGGTTTCATCCCACGCCCACGACCGAACTGGCCGATTTGGTGCTTCCCGCCGCCATCTGGGGTGAAAAAGAAGGCACCTACACGAATTCCGAGCGCCGCGTCAGCAAGTTGAATCGCGCGGTAGATCCGCCGGGCGAAGCCAAATCGGACTTCGACATTTTTTTGGAGATTGCCGCGAGGCTCGGCGTGAAGGATGAGCTGTTTCCCGGCTGGACCGGACCTCGCGACGCATTCGAAGAATGGCGTCGCGTGTCCGCGGGCCGCCTCTGCGATTACAGTTCGCTCACGTGGGAAGCGATCGAGAAGGAAGGCGGAATCCAGTGGGGCGGCGAACGGCTTTACGCGGATGGAAAATTCGAAACGGAGGACGGGCGCGCGAAGTTATTTTGTGTCGCCTGCGATCCTTTCCCCGAACAGCCCACTTCCGAGTTTCCGTTCATTTTGAACACCGGCCGCACCGTCGAGCACTGGCACACGCGCACCAAAACCGGAAATATTCCGATTCTCGAAGCGATGGCGCCGCGCGCCTGGCTCGAAATGAATCCGAAAGACGCGCGCGTGCTCAAGCTGAGGCCGCACGACCGCGTCACCGTGATCTCGCCGCGCAATCGCGTGGAGGGCGTGGAGCTCCGAGTCACTGAAATCGTCGCGCCGGGACAGGTGTTCATGCCATTTCATTACGCCGAAAACAATTCCAATCTGGTGACCCAGAGCGCGTTCGATCCGATTTCGCGCGAACCGAATTACAAGCAGTGCTCGGTGCGCGTCGAAAAGGTTCCGGTCAATTCGGGAGCAACTGCATGGAAAAACTAATCATTGTCGGCAACGGCATGGCGGGCGTGGCCTGCCTGCAGGAAATATTGAAATACGCCCCGAAGTTCGAGGTTACGGTTTTCGGCGACGAGACGCACGCCAACTATAACCGCATTCTTTTATCGAGCGTCCTGGCCGGGGAGCGCGAATCGGACGACATCGTCATCAACGGGCTCGAGTGGTATCAGGAAAACGGCATTGGGCTGCGCTTGGGCGAACTGGTGATCGAGGTGAACCGCAAACAGCGGACCGTTACCGGCCATAGCGGGATGGTGGAAGAGTACGACAAGCTGATCTTCGCGACCGGCAGCCGCGCCTGGATTCCCCCGATTGCGGGAGCCGATAAGGGCAACGTGTTCGCGTTCCGCACGCTGGACGACACGCGCGCCATGCTCTCGCGCGCGCATGATGCCATGAAAGTCGTGGTGATCGGCGGGGGCCTGCTCGGCTTGGAGGCGGCGCGCGGTTTGCAGATGCGCGGCTGCGACGTGAAGGTGATTCATCTCGACGCAACGCTGATGAACATGCAGCTCGACGAGACGGGCGGGGTCTATTTGCAGGAGAAGATCGAACAGCTTGGCGTCGGAGTTTTGACCAATCGCTTCACGCGCGCGTTGCTCGGCAACGGGCATGTGGAAGCCGTCGCGCTGGAGTCGGGAGAAATCCTCGAAGCGGAGATGGTGGTGATTGCCGCCGGCATTCGCGCCAACACGGAACTCGCCGCGAAAGCGGGGATCGAGGTCCATCGCGGCATTGTCGTGAACGACTATATGGAGACTTCCGATCCGGACATTTTCGCAGTTGGAGAATGCACGGAGCACGATGGGCAGACCTTCGGATTGGTCGCTCCGCTGCTCGAGCAGGGCAAGGTATTGGCGGCGACCATTACGGACAACAAGGGTCCCGTCTTTAAGGGTTGGAAACCAGCCGCCAAGCTGAAGATCATGGGGGTCGATGTGTTTTCGGCCGGAGAATCGCGCGAAACGCCCGAAACGGAAGTCGTCCGTTATGAGGACCGCACGCTAGGCGTTTACAAGAAGCTGTTGATTCGCGAGAACCGGCTCGCGGGGGTCGTGTTGGTAGGCGATGCGGGCGACAGCACGCGCTACATGGAGTGGCTGCGCCGCGATACCGACCTTGCGGCGCATCGCAAGAATCTTCTCTTTCCGCAGCCGACGGGCGACGAAGGCGCCAATGTCGCCGAACTTCCAGACGGCGAGACCGTGTGCGGATGCATGGGCGTGACCAAGGGCGCGATCATCGCCAAGATCCATGCGACGGGTATCAACACGCTGGCGCAACTGAAGGAAACGACGCGGGCCTCTACCGGATGCGGAAGCTGCACTTCCGTCTGCCAGCAGCTCTTGAAAGCCGTGGCGCCCGACTTCGAGGAGGAAGGCAGGAAGGTGCTGTGCCAGTGCGTTCCGTTCGCGCAGGAGAATTTGCGCGAGATGATTCATTCGCAGCGCTTAAAGTCCGTGCAGGAAGTCCTCACGATTTACGGCAATGGAATCGGGTGCGAGATCTGCAAACCGGCGTTGAGTTATCTGGTTGACGTCGTGTGGTGCGGCGATCATTCCGAAGACCGCTCGGCGCGCTTCATCAACGATCGCGTGCACGCAAATATTCAGAACGACGGGACGTTTTCGGTGATCCCGCGTATCCGCGGCGGCATCACATCGGCCGACGAGCTGCGCAAAATCGCGGATGTCGCGGACAAGTACAAGGTCCGCATGGTGAAGATCACCGGTAGCCAGCGCATCGACCTGCTGGGAGTGAAGAAGCCGGACCTTCCGAAGATGTGGGCGGACTTGGGCATGCCCTCGGGCCAGGCGTACACGAAAGGCGTTCGCATGGTGAAGACGTGCGTGGGCACGGAGTTCTGCCGCTTCGGCGTGCAGGACGCGATCTCGACGGGCGTGGAGCTGGAGCGCCGTTTCGAGAATCTCTACACGCCGCACAAAACCAAGATGGCAGTCACCGGCTGTCCGCGCAACTGCGCCGAAGCGACCGTTAAAGATATCGGCTTGTTGGGCCAGGAAGGAAGCTGGCAGGTGGTGGTGGGCGGCGCGGCCGGGAAGAACGTGCGCAAGGCCGATCTTCTGATTACTGTGACGACGACGGAGGAGGCGCTCGAAGCGGCGGCCTTGTTCTTTCAGTACTACCGCGAGCAGGCGAATTACCTGGAGCGCACCTACGATTTTGTCGAACGGCTCGGCATGGAGAAGATCCGCAAAGAGACGGTGTATGCGCCGGCAAAACAGAAGAAGGCGATCTTGAAGCGGCTGGAAAAGTCGAAGGCTTTGTCGCGGGACGCGTGGCTCGAGCGGGACAAGCCGGCGAACCCCACGCAGTTCGTGCAGTTGCGGCCGATGGAGATGCCGTCAATCCGGAACGCGCGGCCGATCGGCATCGACGTTCACTAGGAATCGAAAATGAACTGGATCAAAATCACCGAAGCGAATAACATTCCACTCCGCGAGGGGCGCAGCGTGGACCTCGATGGAGTCGAGATCGCCATCTTCAACTTGGGCGATCGCTTTCTCGCCATCGATAACACCTGCCCGCACCGCGGCGGGCCGCTCTGCGACGGCATCGTTTCCGGAGCGACCGTGATCTGCCCGCTGCATGGCTGGCGCATTTCGCTCGAAACCGGCGCGGTGCTCAAATCCGATGTCTGCGCTCGCGTCGATTGCTACCCGGTGCGAGTTGAAGACGGAGTGGTGATGGTGGAAATGCCGCCCGCATCGAATAAGGAGAAAGCGGCATGAAGAAGTTCTTATTCCTACTAATTTTATCGACAGCCCGCGCCGCGGCTCAGGATATTTCGGGCGCCTTAAACCGCGAGCTGCCGCAATGGCTCCGCTTCTCCGGCGAATACCGCTCGCGATTCGAAGGCTTTTCGGGCGGCGGCTTTAAGCGGGATAACAGCGACGCTTACGTGCTGAGCCGCTTGCGCCTGAACATGCTGGTGCAGCCTACGTCGTGGCTGAAAATGTACGCCCAAGGCCAGGACGCGCGCGTCTTTTTCAAGGATCAGAAACCCGCCGCGCCTCCGTTTCAGAACACGTGGGACTTGCGGCTGGCATTCGTCGAACTCGGAGATTCCGAAAAGAAGGCGTTTGGCCTTCGAGTTGGACGCCAGGAGATAAATCTCGGCGAACAGCGCCTGGTTGGAAGCTTGAACTGGACCAACACGGCGCGCAGTTTCGATGCCGTGCGCGCAACCTTGCGGGGCGGCGGATTCCGGCTTGACGCTTTCGCAAGCTCCGTCGTGGTGCAGCAGGATGGCACTTTCGACCATCACCAGCAGGGCAACAATCTTCACGGGCTGTACGGCGGCATTGAGAAGCTGGTGCCGGATGCGGTCATCGAGCCGTACGTGTTCTGGCGCGTGCAGCACTCGACGAAACTCGATTCGAAGACAACCGGCGTGCGCTGGGTGGGGAAGCTGCCGCGGCATTTCGATTACGGCACGGAAATGGCGATTCAGCGGGGCAGCTTCGCGTCCGCACCAGCCTCGGCGTGGGCGGGCCATTGGGTCGGTGGTTACACGTTTCGAAATTCGCGCGCGCTGGTGGAATATAACTACGCGTCGGGCGGCCCGCGGCATACGTTCGATCAGTTGTATCCGACCGGGCACGACAAGTACGGCCTCGCCGATCAAGTAGGCTGGCGCAATATCCGCGATTTGCGCACTGGCCTGGAATTCAAGCCGTGCAAGAAGTGGACCGCGGCGGCCATTTTCCACGATTGGCATTTAGCGAACGCGCACGATTCTCTTTACAACGCGGCGGGCGCGGCGATCGTGCGGGCGCCGGCGAACAATACGGAATCGCATGTCGGCGAAGAGCTGGATGCCCAGGCGATGTATGGATTCAATAAACAGGTCCAGATCGGATTTGGGTTTGGCCACATCTTTCCGGGCGCGTTCTTGAAGCAAACGACACAGGGCCGCGCTTACAACTATCCGTACGTGTTGGCGAACTACGCATTCTAAAACTGCAACTCAGGAGCAATCATGTCGTTGCGCGGCTTCACCAAGGCCGGCCACGGGCCAACTCTACTCTCGGCTTTCCTCTATTTCGACGTCAGCTTCATGGTTTGGGTCATGCTTGGACCCATCGGCCCGTTCATCGCCGAAGCTTACAAGCTTACGGCCGCTCAGAAAGGCCTGCTGACGGCGATCCCGCTCCTCGGCGGTTGCTTCTTCCGCATCGTCCTAGGCGTGATGACGGAGCGCCTGGGCGCGCGGAAAACAGGGCTGATCGGCTCGGGCGCGACGCTCATCCCGCTGTTTCTGGCGTGGCAGTTTGCCCAGAGCTTCACGGCATTTCTCGGAGTGGGATTGCTGCTCGGAATCGCCGGCGCGAGCTTCGCCGCCGCGCTTCCCCTGGCGAGCGCTTGGTATCCACCCGAGTATCAGGGACTCGTCATGGGGATCGCCGGGGCAGGGAATTCGGGAACTCTGGTCGCAACGCTTTTCGCGCCGCGTATTGCGCAGGCGATCGGCTGGCGCAACGTTTTTGGCATCGCGCTAATACCGGTAATCGCCGTGTGGATACTGTTTCTGATGCTGGCGAAAGACGCGCCCGGCACGCGCAAAGCGAAAAGCTGGCACGATTACGTTTCCGTCTTCAAGATGGCCGACACGGGCTGGTTCTGCTTCATTTATAGCCTGACGTTCGGCGGCTTCGTCGGTCTCGCCAGCTTCCTTACGATCTTTTTCCACGATCAGTACCAACTCACGAAGGTACAGGCGGGTGATTTGACCACCATCGTGGTTCTTTTCGGCAGCTTCCTGCGTCCGGTGGGCGGCCTGTTGTCCGATCGCGTCGGAGGATATCGCATGCTCTTGTTTCTTTTGACGGGGATTTCGGTGTGCGTGGCGGGCGTCGCGACGTTGCCAGCCGTGTGGATGGCGCTGGCTCTGCTGGTCTGCACGATGGCGATGCTGGGCATGGGCAACGGCGCAGTCTTCCAAATGGTGCCGCAGCGATTCAGCGGACAAGTCGGCGTGATTACCGGAGTGGTGGGCGCGGCCGGCGGTCTCGGCGGATTTTTGCTGCCTACTCTGCTCGGTTCGATTAAAGGCCGGATGGGAAGCTTCGGCATTGGTTTCGCGCTGTGCTCGGCGGTGGTGATGACCGGAGCGGCATCATTGTTAATGGTGGGCCGCATGTGGCGCCGCACTTGGGAGCCGGATTCCGCGGTACGCGCCGGATTGCTATCTGAACCTCTTCGGCCATAGCCTGGAGTTTCCCGGGTGCAAGTTTGTCGAGAGGAATATCGAACTGGAGAGGCATCGCTCTCAAGCGGTTATTCAATCCCTCCCGGACAAGGTTCCGATCGGCTTGAGGTGCCGGGCCAGCTCCGGCTTCGAGATGCGGCGGTGTTCAAGAAGTACTCGCAAATGAAGTTGCCGATGACGTGGGAAGCACGGGCGAAACTCAATTGCCAAGCCAATTCGAGGAGGCCCGGGTTTTGGGACAGCACGCGCGAGTCCCAGCCGGGATTCGGCAGGAGGTTTGGTCGGGGCGGGGCGATTTGAACGCCCGACCCCCTGCGCCCAAGGCAGTTCACGGAAGAACAATGAAGTATCCTGTTATCAATTGCTTAGGCTTCATAGACTTACGCTCGGCGTGTTGAACTGAGTGGAAGCATTCTGGATCGAAGTGCGCTCGGCAGCTACAAAATCGTCTACAACGGTACAATGAGCGCTTGGAGTATCGGCGGCCATATGAAGCTGGAGATCGAGCTCGACATCCCTGAAGCGATTATCGACAAGGGCTTCGAACAGGAGTTGAAGGCCGAAGCGATTTTGCTGCTTTTCGGCGAGCGCAAGATTTCGTCCGCGCACGCATCGCATCTGCTTGGATTGACGCGACTCCAGTTTCTGGAACTGCTCACCAAGCGGCACATCCCGCACATCGATTACACGGACGAAGATTGGGAAGCAGACGGCCGCGCTCTCGAAGAATTGGAACGGCGGCAACACTGATTTTCGGGACCGCGGATAGGGATGGTTGTTTCGGATAGCAGCCCGCTTATCTATTTGGCGGCCCTGAATGACTTTCATCTGTTGAAGGAATTTTTCGGAAGCCTGGTAATTCCGCCTGCTGTCTACGAGGAAGTCGTGATCCAAGGTTCAGCGTATCCGGTCGCGCAAGCGGTTGCGAGCGCAGTTTGGATTGGAGTCGAGCCACTACGAAGGGTTGGCGCCGTTGAGTTCGCTCCGGGCATTCGCTTGCACGCCGGAGAGACGCAGGCCATCCTGCTGGCTAAGCACTTAAACGCAGATTCTCTTCTAATGGATGATAGTGATGCGGTTACAACCGCAAGACTTCTGGGGCTGAATGTGATTCGAACGCCGGGTATTTACCGTCTCGCGAAAGAACGAGGGCGTATTCCGAGCTTGCGCGCTAAACTCGATCAACTCCGAGCAGCCGGATTTCGGCTGAAGGACACTCACTACCAAAAGATTTTGGGAAGTGCCGGTGAGCTCTGATCCTCAAGACATGGATGACCGCAATCGGGACAACGACAAATTGCCGGACACGTATGCGCAACTGCGGGCAGAGAATGAGAAGCTCAAGCAACTATTAACCTCGCACGGAATTCACATTCCGGAGGCAGTACAGCCCCCAACCCTATCCACCGTCACCACGCCCAAGATCCCGATCGTTACAACCAAATCGTCTGCGGAAGCGAAGATCAAGCTGTTTCGGTCGTTGTTCCGCGGCCGCGAAGACGTTTATGCACTTCGGTGGACAGGTAAGACGGGAAAAAGCGGCTATTCACCCGCCTGCATCCGCGACTGGAAAGCCTTTTTCGCGACCGATCCGGACCAGCGAAGAACAATAGATAACCGGACACGCAAGCTACTTCCGTTGACGGACGAGGTGGTCCGAAAGCATTTGGCGGGCGAACATACTATCGGGCTCTATCCGCTTCTTATCGAAGAAACGTGCTGGTTCCTTGCGGTGGACCTGGACAAGAAGGAATGGCAGGCGGATGCCGCCGCATTTCTGGCAGCTTGCGATGAGCTGCGCTACTGCCAGCTCAGCTTGTTGGGCCGTAGCGTAGATCCCGAAAACACTGGTAATATCCGACATGGTGAGCGCTCCTCTTCAGTAGTCCAAACCTACATTTGTGTTCCTTCGATGCCGATGCTTCGAAGCAACTTTCCAATGGCACAAACCAGTACTATTGTACTTCCTCCCAATTGCGAAGTCCGGACGGAGCCACCACAGAGGTGGGATAATTCGGATGCTGCCGGGCTATTTTCTGACTACGGGCGCCACCGCTCCCTTCACATTCAAGACGGCCGCGCCTTCGCCAGTCCCAATCAAAGTGATCTTGTAACGGCACCGTCAAACAGCAGCTCTTGATCCTTTTCTCGAAGACCGTGTTCCCTAGTGTTTGAATCGTACCCGACCTTGGGTGCGGTTCCAGGTTTTCATCACGTTTTCGACGGCGCGTCCTGCTGTGCCGATTCGCAATACATCCATAATCGCCGGCATCATCTCG
>JBPCKZ010000135.1:0-6293 GCA_051003795.1 Bryobacteraceae bacterium
CATGCGAGTCAACTCAACCCCCGTCGGGAAGCTGCCCTGAACCCATTGGCATGTATTATGACCACCAATCCCTAATGACAGGAGATAGTGCACCGGAAGTTTCGCGCTGTCGAGCGAATGCAGTATAACAGGACCAATGGATTCAGCCGCGTTGTTGATCCACCGTTTGCACTTCGCATTTACGATCACGTTCCATTATCTGTTTCCGCAGCTCACTTAGCCCCGTTGATTGTTGTCCTGAAAACGATCGCAATTCGAAAAAACGACGAGGCATACAACCGCGCGGCGCGCTTTTGGACAAAGATCTTCGGCATCAATTTCGTGGTCGGCGTGGTAACCGGCATTCCGATGGAGTTTCAGTTCGGAACCAATTGGGCGCGCTTCTCGCAGTTAACGGGCGGAGTCATCGGGCAGCCGCTGTTTATGGAAGGCGTTTTCTCATTCTTCCTCGAATCGGCTTTTCTCGGGCTGTTTTTATTCGGCGAAAAACGCTTGAGCAAATGGGGACATTGGGGCGCCGCGTTCATGGTCTTCCTGGGCTCCTGGCTCTCGGGTTTTTTCATCATCGCGGCGGACGCGTGGATGCAGCACCCGGTGGCTTACTCGCGGACAGCCAACGGCGGCTTTCAGGTGGCGAGCTTCCGGGGGGTTCTGATGAACCCGTGGGCCCTGCTGCAATACGCGCACAACATGAGCGGGGCCGCCATTACGGGATCGTTCGTGATGGCATCGATCGGCGCGTTCTATCTTTTGAGCCGCCGGCACGTGGAGTACGGACGCATTTTCGTGCGCGTTGGATGCATCGCGGGATTCATCTTCAGCGCGATACAGATCTTCCCGACCGGCGACCTGCATGGCCGCTACATGGCGGCTCATCAACCCGCGACCACGGCGGCCATGGAAGGTCTTTGGAAAACGCAGCGCGGCGCTCCGCTCACCATCATGGGACAGCCCGATGTTGAAAACCGGCGCATCGACAATTCTCTCGCCGTGAACGGCATTCTCAGCTTCCTGATTTACGGAACCACTTCCGCCGAGGTCAAAGGACTGAGCGAATATCCGAAGGAGGATTGGCCCACCAACATCCCGCTTCTGTTTTTCAGTTATCACGTGATGGCGGGCTTGGGAACATTTTTCATCTCCATCATGGCGATCTCCGTTTTCCTGTTGTGGCGGAAGAAGCTGTTTCAGACGCGATGGGTCTTGTGGATTCTTATGCTCAGCCTCCCGTTTCCGTATATCGCGAATACCGCGGGATGGATGACCGCGGAGGTGGGGCGTCAACCCTGGCTGGTCTATGGATTGCTCAGGACGGATAGCGGCTTTTCCTCGAACGTTTCGGCCGCAAACGGCCTGTTTACGCTCCTGGGGTTCATGGGACTTTACACGGTGCTTGGAATCTTCTTCTTATTTCTAGTGCAGCGCGAGATCGATCATGGGCCGGACGCGATAGCGGGATCGAGCGAGCCTCTGCCGGTCACCATGGCTGGGGGGCCAGCCTGAATGGAAACCGTCTGGTTTCTCCTTGTCGCTTTCATGCTGGTGGGCTACGTCGTCCTCGACGGGTTCGACTTGGGCGCTGGAATTATTCATTTGATAGTGGCGCGGAACGATGCCGAGCGCCGGATGATCCTGCGGGCGATCGGTCCGGTTTGGGACGGGAACGAGGTGTGGCTCCTTGCGGCGGGGGGAACGCTGTTCTTCGCCTTCCCGCTGCTCTACGCGTCGAGCTTCAGCGGGTTTTATCTGCCGCTCAACATGGTTTTGTGGCTACTCATCCTGCGCGGCATTGGAATTGAGTTCCGCATGCATCTGGAATCCCCCGTCTGGCGCGATTTCTTCGACGGCCTGTTCGCCATCGGAAGTCTTCTGCTGGCGATTTTCTTCGGCGCGGCGCTGGGCAACGTCGTGCGTGGCGTGCCTCTCGGAAAAGATCGATATTTCTTTGAGCCCATGTGGACCGATTTCCGGGTGGGCCCTCATCCCGGCATTCTCGATTGGTACACGGTGCTGGCCGGCGTAGTCGCTCTGGTCGCGCTCACATTGCATGGCGCGCTTTACATCGCAATGAAGACGCCGGGTGAACTGAGTGCCCGCTCCCGGAAGCTGGCCTCGCTGCTCTGGCCCGCGCTGGTCGTTGTCACTTTGCTAAGTTTGTTCGCGAGCCTCTCCATTCGTCCGGAGTTGCTCGATAACTATGTGAACCATCCCGTCGGTTTCGTTATTCCGCTATTTGTCGCGGCGAGCCTTATAGGGATAATGGTTTCGAACCGGGCCGGAAAGGAGCGCAACGCATTTCTCAGCTCCTGCGGTTTTTTGGCGTTCATGCTTGGCGGGGCGGCTTACGCCCTCTATCCCGTACTGTTATTGGCCAGCACGGACACCGCGAATAACATCACGATCTACAATGCGGCAAGCGGCGCATATTCGCTTTCGCACGGGCTCATAGCGTTTGGGATCGGGATGACGATCGCGCTCGGCTACTTCGTTTTTGTTTACCGGATGTTCGCGGCAAGGTTGCGGAGAGCGGCGATGGCGGGCATTACTGATCGCGGCTCCGCCCGCCCGATGGTGCCCGAAAAGCGTACGATTCCCGTTCACTTTTCACCCGCATCGGCGATAGAACAACGGGGTTGCCGGTAGCACTCTCCGGCACCGCTCCCTCACGGCTATTCCATGTCGCGCACCCCACTCATCCCATCCCCTTGAATTCCACACAGCGCGGGTATATAGTACCTACCAAGCCGTTTTCGCACTAGCAGGAGGTCTGAATGCGCTTTCGAATAGCAGCTTTTATCGTGTTGGTCCTATCCGCTGCCGCTTGTTTTGGGCAAAGCTTCTACGGTTCCATCGTCGGGTCGGTCACCGACGCTTCGGGCGGTGCGGTGCCGCAAGCCACCGTTACCCTGACCAATCTGGGGACCGCCGAACGTCGAAGCATGCAGGCCGACGAATCGGGCAACTACCAGTTTGTCAACCTCGTGCCCGGCCAATACAAAGTGGAAGTCGAGAAGGCCGGTTTTCGGCGATTCGCCCGCGACCCCATCACCGTCGAGGTGCAAAGCGCGGTGCGCATCGACGTCGCGATGCAAGTAGGCGATGTGAATCAGGTGGTCGAGATCACCGCGCAGACGCCGCTCTTGCAAACCGAAAACGCGTCGCTCGGACAAGTGGTGGATTCGCGCAGGGTTCTCGAGGCGCCTCTGAATGGCCGCAATGTCTTCGGGCTAGTGGCGCTGGTACCGGGCGTCGTTCCCGGCGGACAATCGGGCACCACGCCGACCGGCACCAATCCGTTCGCGTGGGGCAATTATCAGATCGGCGGCGGGCAATCGAACCAGAGCGCGGCGTACATCGATGGCGCTCCGATCAACGCGATCTACAGCAATCTCACGGCCCTCGTCCCTACACAGGACGCCGTTCAGGAATTCCGCGTGCAAACGAACAATCTTGGCCCGGAGTTTGGACATCTCGCGGGGGGCGCCATTAGCCTTACCACGAAATCCGGCACGAACGCGTTCCACGGCAGCGCCTATGAGTTCTTTCGGAACCGCGTTCTCAACGCGAACACGTTTTTCAATAACAAAGCGGGAGTCCAACGCCCGGCATTCTCTCAGAATCAGTACGGCGCTAATGTTGGCGGACCCGTAATCAAGGACAAGACTTTTTTCTTTTTCGGATGGGAAGGATTTCGCCTGCGACAGGGCCAATCCTACGTCTATTCGGTTCCGACGGATGCGATGCGCACTGGCAATTTTTCGAACGTGCGCAACTCGAGCGGCGCCCTGGTGCCTATCTACGACCCGCTCACAACCTGCGGCCGATTCAACAACCCCGCTTGCGCCAGGGACTCGAGCGGCAATGAAATCATTACGCGCCAGCAGTTCCCAGGCAATATCATCCCCGCCAGCCGCCTCGACCCGGCCGCGAAAGTGCTGTCGAATTTGTGGGGACGCGCCAATGGTTCCGGCTCCCCGTTTACGAACGTCAACAACTTTACGGCAAACGCCAGCGTGGGCGGCGATAACGACCAATACAACGCGCGCGTGGACCATACGTTCTCCGACAAGCAACGCGTGTTCCTGCGGTACACGTTTTGGAAGAACCTGAATCTGCCGATCGATCCGTATCAGACGAAGACCTGCGTCGACCGCTGCACCGAGGCGTTTAACACGAACCAAGCCGTGGTCGCGGACACTTATACATTTTCGCCGACGCTGATCGGCGACCTGCGGCTCTCGTATCTGCGGTTCAGCTACGACCGCACTTCCCTAACGGCGGGATACGACTTGACGCAGCTCGGGTGGCCCGCATCGCTCAACGATCAGGTAGTCTTCCGGGTGGCTCCGCAACCCTCCGTCACCGCTTACAACGGCGTCTTCAGCACCGGCGGCAGCGGCAGCACGATCCTCGCGCGTAACGACGTCTATTCGATCGCCCCCAGCCTCACGAAGCTGCTCGGTAGTCATACACTCAAGTTCGGCGCCGAACTTCGCCGGAGCACGCATAACTACTATCAGCAGAACAGCCCTTCGGGAAATTTTAATTTTGACGCCCTCCTGACGTCCGCGAATCCGTTCGCGCCGGCGGGTACCGGCAACGGATTCGCGTCCTTTCTGCTCGGTTACGGGACCGGCGGCGGCGTAACGCAAAATAATTTAGTTGCCGGCCAGATCCTGTATCGCGGCTACTATGCCGGAGATCAGTGGCAGATCACTAAGCGCCTAACGTTGAATTACGGTCTGCGGTTTGAACAGATGGGACCGTGGTCGGAGCGTTACGACCGGCTGTCGGTGTTGTTGCCGGGTGTCGCCAACGGTCAGCCCGGGCCCCCAGGTCTCAGTGCCAATGGCAAGCTGGGCCTGGTAAACTCTCCCGACAATCCGAGCCGCAATAATCAACACCTCGGCAATTTATTCTCGCCGCGACTCGGGTTAGCGTTCCGCGTGACGGAAAAAACCGTCATCCGCACCGGTTACGGGATTTTTTGGCTGCCGAACGATATCCGATGGAACATGGCGCCGAACAACGACGCGGTGAATTCGTTCGCGAACCCGTTCAATGGAACGCTCGACGGTTCGCTGACGCCGAACGACCTGCTGCGGAACCCGTTTCCAGGGGGATTGCTGCCGGCTCCCGGCAGGAGTGCGAACGTGCAAAAGGTCTTGTACGGCCAGGGGGTTGCGGCGGCCGTTTACAACGATCCATACTCGTACGCGCAGCAATGGAATTTCGATGTCCAGCACGAGTTGCCGGGCGGCCTGGCGCTTTCCGTTGCGTATGCCGGCTCGAAGGGCACCCATCTGCCGGGTCCGGACCAGCAGCTCGATCAGCTTCCACCGGAATTCATGGCGCTCGGGAGCAAGCTTCAGGACCAGGTTGCGAATCCGTATTTCGGCTTGGTGACGCTCGGCACGCTGGCGCAGCCGAAGGTTGCCTATGGACAACTGCTGCGTCCCTACCCCGAGTTCACGGGCTTCGCGGAGAAGAACCCCACGAACCGGAACTCGATCTATCACTCCGCGCAAGTCAACCTGGAGAAGCGCTTCGGCCGCGGCGGCACGGTTGTGGGCGCATACACCTGGTCCAAGCTGATTAGCGATACGGATACGATCACGGGCTGGCTCGAACCCGGCGGCGGCGCGGGCGGCGTTCAGAACAACTACAACATCCGCGCGGAACGATCGCTCGCTCTTTACGACACGCCCCATCGCGGCGTCATCAGCTATGTTGTCGATCTGCCGTTTGGCAAAGGACAGCCGCTTCTGCAAAACATTTCCGGAATTGCGGACAAGCTGATTTCAGGTTGGGGCGTCAATGGCGTCTCGACATTCCAGTCGGGAAATCCGCTGCCGATCAGCGTTGCCGTCAACACCAGCAATTCGTTTGGGGGCGGCCAGAGGCCGAATCGTACGGGCGTCGGCGCGAATGAGAGTGGTTCGGCGCAATCGCGCCTCAACGGGTGGTTCAACACGGCGGCCTTTTCGCTGCCCGCGCCGTTCACTTTCGGCAACTCGTCGCGCACGTTACCGGACGCTCGATCGCATGGCATCGCAAACTACGACTTCACGCTTTTTAAGAACACCAAGATCACCGAGAGAGTGGGCCTGCAGTTTCGGACCGAAGTCTTCAATTTGTTTAACCGAGTACGATTCGGCTATCCTGGAACGGCATTGGGGAATCCGCAATTCGGGGTGATCGGCGGACAGTATAACGACCCGCGCCTGGTGCAATTCGCCTTACGCCTGATCTTTTGAATTTGTGGCGCGGGCACTCGTGCCTGCCGTGTCCAC
>JBPCKZ010000136.1:0-10882 GCA_051003795.1 Bryobacteraceae bacterium
CGCTTTTATCTGCAAACGCGTATCCCGTGAGCATAAAGCCGAGGGAAACGCAGGAAAACCAAAGGCGGGTTGATCTCATACGCGACCGCTTCCTGAAAACTGAACTTAGGACGACCCCCATATTGTAGCTCAGACGCGGGCCGCGCGGGGGCGGTTTCGGCCGGCTTACTTCTGCCTCATCATTTCGTAAACTTTTCCAGTCAACAGCTTGATGTCCGATCGGATGTCGCCCAACTCACCCCGAATCTGGCGCATGTCGGCGCGTACTTCCTTGATATCGTCCCTTATCGCGGAAATCTGCACAAGACTCACGGTCATACTCGCTAGAACGGCAATCGTGGGGAGGCCGATGGCAAGATAAAGCTGCAGGTTGTTCATACAGCAAACCGCGAAAATAACCGGGCTTCGGACGCATCATAGCTTAATCACGTCACAAACCGGTACCCTACCCCGCGCACCGTCAATAAGTGCTTCGGTTTGGACGGCTCGTCTTCGATATACCGCCGCAGTCGCACGATAAAATTGTCGATGGCGCGCGTATCCGTGTCTTCGTGCAGCCCCCAAACCTCCTCCAGCATCGCCTTCCGGGATACCGGCTTTCCCCGATGCCGGATCAGGTAGCGCAATAGATTCGCCTCCATCAAGGTCAACGGCAGGACCTTCTCCCCGACCTCGACCCGCAAAGCCCGGAAATCGATAGTCTTGCCGTCGAAGGCGAACCGATCGTCCCCGCGTGGAGACTCCTGGGGTTGGTCTTGCGCCCGCCGCAGCCAGTCGTAGCGGCGCAGCAGCCCGCGAATCCGGGCAATCAGGATGGTCAATTCGAAGGGTTTGGCCAGATAGTCGTCGGCGCCGGCGGCGAAACCGAGCAGCACGTCTTCCGGACGGCCCCGCGCGGTCAGCATCAACGTGGGGAGGAACTGGCCCGCCTGGCGCAATTCCGCCATTACGGTGAAGCCGTCTTTACCCGGAAGCATCACGTCCAGCACAAGCAGATCGAATGGCCGGGCGGATAGCAACGCGAGGCCCGCTTCGCCCGTATCGGCGACCTCCACTTCATAACCTTCCGCTTCCAGATTGAACCGCAGGCCGTCCGCCAGGTGCTGCTCGTCTTCCACAATCAAGACCCGGCTCATCGCGGATATTCAGGCCGAAGGCGCGGCTGGAAGCTGAAGCGTGAACGTGCTGCCGTGGCCCGCTCCCTCGCTTTCCGCGAATACGCGCCCGCCATGATTCTTGGCCACCGAGCGCACGATGAACAGCCCCAAGCCGGTACCCTTTACGCGCATGGCAACCGCATCGGGAATCCGGTAAAACCGTTTGAAGATGCGCTTCAGTTCCACGCTGGGAATGCCGACGCCTCGATCCCGGACGCGAACGGCAAGCTGTTTCGGTTCCACCGCGGCCACCTCGACGGAAACGCAAACCTGCGGCCCCGAATACTTGATCGCATTATCGAGCAGGTTCGAGACCGCCGCTTTCAAATCCTCGGGATCGCCCAAAACGGTGGCGCGCCTGCCCGGCGGCACCGCACGCGAACACTCCAGCGCGCCCGGCGGCAGATGATGGCGCGTCCGCGCGAGCGCCGCGCACTCTTCGACCATCTCGGGAAGATCGATGGCGGCGCGCTGCCGGCTGCGGTTCGCCGGGCTCGTGCGTCCCGTGCGCAAAACCTGCTCGACGGTGTGCAGCAGGCGATCGCTATCCGCGAGCATAATGCCATAGAATTCCCGCCGCTTGGCTTCATCGGTCTCGCGCGTTTGCAGTGTTTCGAGATAGAGGCGGATCGAGGCGATGGGCGTTTTTAACTCGTGCGTGACCGCGTTGATGAACGAATCGTGCTGCTCGTTGCGCCGGATCTCGCGGACCAGAAAGATGGTATTGAGCACTACTCCGGAGATAATTAGCACAAAAAAGACGACGCCCAAAATCAACAGCAGGACCTTGCCCCAATTCAGCAAAATCCACCCGATGTTGAGCGCTATTGCCAAAGCCACCAGGCAGACGCCGAGAGTTATGAAGAACGCGATCGATTTGCGGCGCCCCGGAACTACCATCGATTCAGTGTAGAGCTACCTTGAGATGTGACGCACGCGCTTCGTGAGACGACGGGATCGAAATACGAGATGTTCGACCGGTCGCGCTTGATCGTGAAACCGCTGGGCGATCGCGTGCACCTCCTGCACGCGGAGCGTTGGCTGACGCTCGACGATCCCGCGCCCCCTTTCGACGATCCCGCACTGGGCGAGCTTGCCAGGCGCATGACGGCGGCTCGAGAAAAAGGCGCGCCGCGCATCATGATGATGGGCGGCCACGTCGTCCGCGCCGGGGTCGGCCGCCACATCGTCGACCTAATCGAGCGCGGACTGATCGATCATTTGGCGTTTAACGGCTCGGGCGCGATTCACGATTACGAACTGGCGCGCATCGGCGCGACCACCGAGAGCGTCGCTCGCTATATCCGCTCCGGCGAGTTTGGACTTTGGCGCGAAACGGGCGAAATGAACGACTGGATTTCCGAAGCGGCGGCCGAGGGCCGCGGATTAGGCGAGCACGTCGGCCGGCGCCTCGAGCAAAGCGATTTCGCTTATCGATCATTGAGCATCCTCGCGGCGGCCTGGCGGCATTCCGTTCCGGCGACGGTTCACGTGGGAATTGGCTATGACATTCTGCACCAGCATCCAAACTGCGACGGGGCGGCTTTGGGCGCGGCAAGTTATACCGATTTCCTGATCTTCGCGCGCGCAATTGAACGGCTGGAAAGCGGCGTGCTGCTTAGTTTCGGATCGGCCGTGATGGCCCCGGAGGTTTATTTGAAAGCGCTCGCAATGGCGCGCAACGTGGCGCATCAAGAGGGTCGGGAAATCCGGCGCTTCTCAACCGCGGTGTTCGATCTAGTGCCAATCCAGGGCGACATTCACCGCGAGCTGCCGAAAACGGACCCCGGATATTACTTCCGGCCGCAAAAAACGATTTTGGTGCGGACGGTCGCGGATGGAGGCGAGAGCTTCTATTTTCGCGGAGATCACCGGGCGACCATACCGGCGCTGCGGAAGGCGCTGATTGGGCTCTAATCCGCGAGCTATCCTGAACCTGTGCGACTCCTTGCATTCACGTTCCTCGCCACGCTTTGCCTCGCTCAACTTTGCCTCGCTCAGGACGCAGCCGACCCTTGGAAGGAATCCGAAGTAGTTGAGCCGTCGGCACTCGCCGGGGCGCTCAAGTCCGCCAATCCTCCCGTCGTAATCTCCGTCGCCTTTCCCGTCTTGTATCGAAGCCGGCACGTTCTGTCCGCCATCGAAGCGGGGCCGGGCTCGAAACCGGAAGGTCTCGAAGCCCTGGAGAAAGCGGCCGGGGCGTATCCGAAAGATGCAGACATCGTAATCTATTGCGGATGCTGCCCCATGACGAAATGCCCGAACGTCCGTCCGGCCTATCGCACGTTGAAAGACATGGGCTTCACGCATGTCCGCGTGCTGAACATTGCGACGAACATGCACGCGGATTGGTTCGCCAAAGACTACCCGTCCTCCACCGTTCCATCAAAAGTAAAGTAGGGGTTGGAACCGCATCGCTCGGCTCAATTCGAGTCGAGAACCATGATTTGCAGCGAAGAACCGGAATAGACCCGTTCCACCGCTTTATGAAAATCCGCGGGTTTAGCGGTTGGAATATCGCAAAACACCTGGGGGTTGCGATCGACCAGCGGGAACCAGGAGCTCTGCACCTGCACCATGATTCGATGGCCCGTTCGAAAAGTGTGGCACACGTCGGGCATCGTGAACTGAACTGTTTCGAGCTTGCCCGGCGTGAATGGCTCGGGTTTCGATAGGTTGTTTCGGAACTTGCCGCGGAAGGGCTCGCCGCGCACTAGCTGCTGGTAGCCGCCCATGTGGATTTTCGCGGGGTTCGGCTCCGGGTCCGGATAATCGTTGGGATACACGTCGATCAATTTGACGATGAAATCCGAATCCGTTCCCGATGTCGAAACGCGCAGTACCGGCGCGATCGGGCCGGCGACGGTCACATCGCGACCGAGCGGTTCGGTCCGGTATGTCAGCACGTCGGGCCGGGTTGAGGCGTAGCGCTGATCCTCGGTCATGTAATCGCCCGGCATGCCGGCGCCGATAAAGCCGACCGAGGGGACCGGGCGGCTCGGATCGCTGACGTACTCGTCGAAGCCCTCGGCCGGCGCGCGATCGAAGGACAGCTTGCCTCCGGGGGTCAAATACAAAGAACGCGATTTCGCCGGCTTTGGCGGCCACGAATCGAAGCGGACCCACTGGTTAGTGCCCGTTTCGAATAACCAGGCCTTGGGGATGGCCGCGGTGGGAGCCGTCTTAAGCCCATCGCCTTTCTGTTTCAGGTTCGAAACGAAAAACGGCAGCTCGATGTGCTCGCGGAAAAACTCTCCCGTTTTCGTTCCGAAATTGAGATTGCCGAGCTTGTCGCCATCCATTCGCGACCAGCCGCCGTGCAGCCACGGCCCCATCACGAGCGTTTCGGGGGAAGTGGCCGCGCTTTTCTCTACCGCGCGGAACAGCTTGAGCGGGCCGGCAAGATCCTCCGCGTCAAACCACCCGCCCACGAACATGACGGCCGGCGCGACGTGGTCCATGTAAGGCGCGAGCGCGCGCGATTGCCAGAAATCGTCGTAATTGGGATGCTTCAACAGATCGGTGAAATATGGATTTTCGTTCTTGAGATATTTCTCGTTCGCGTTGGAAAGCGGTCCCATTTGCAAGTAGAAATCGTATGCGTCCGCCGTTCCGAAATCGAAGGGAGTGGTGCGCGCGGGGCGTGCCGGATCGCCCGCGCGCGGCTTGAAGCTCGAGTAGAAGCCGAAGTTCGCGGCCAAATGAAACGCGCCGTTGTGATAAGCGTCGTCGCCGTTTCCGACGTCGCCCATCGGTGCTTGCGGCGAAACGGCTTTAAGCGCGGGATGCGAATTGATAAGCGAGTAAGCGGCGAAAAAGCCGGGGTAGGAAATGCCCCAGATCCCCACGCGCGCGTTGTTGTCCGGGACATTTTTTATCATCCAGTCGATGGTGTCGTATGTATCGGTGCTCTCGTCGACGCCGGTCCGTTTGTGAGGCGGAACGTCGATAAACGTACCTTCCGAGAGATAACGTCCGCGCACGTCCTGATACGCGAAGATAAACGTTTCCTTCGTGAAGACTTCCGAAGGGCCGAGCACCGCGCGATAGTTATCGACGCCGTAGGGGGCGACGGTGTACGGCGTGCGCTGCATCAGGATCGGATACGTTTGCGAACGATCCTTGGGGATGTAGACGCTCGTGAATAGCTTGACGCCATCGCGCATGGGAATGCGGTAATCGTATTTCGTGTAATGCGCCAGCGTGTACTCGAGTTGCTTGCGCGCCTTTTCGGCGGGCGTTTGGGCGAGGCAGGCAAGCGCGAAGAGGAACGTAAAAAAGACGAGGCGCGGGACGAGTTCTTCCATCCAGAGATGATTGCATGTTTTTCCGGGATGCCAGGAACTGTTTATCGGGTTCCGTTCGGCATCGGAAGTATAACGGCTATGGCTGCGGCGGGGTATCGCAATGATAAGATAAGCCTGAGACCGGCAGAGTAAGCTTGCATCCTCCTCCTCCGACGGCCCATCAAAACACTCGAACGCGATGCAAGCGGCCCACGCCACCGACCTCATTTCGCAAATCGGGAATACGCCGCTGCTGCGCATGGCGCGTATCGCGCCGGACCTGCCGGGCATCGAGATTTACGGCAAAGCGGAACACCTGAATCCGGGCGGATCGGTCAAGGACCGGCCCGCGTTGAACATGATCCTCGAAGGCGAGCGCTCGGGAAAGCTCGACCGGAACCGCACCATTCTCGATTCGACCAGCGGCAA
Organism: Bryobacteraceae bacterium; assembly: GCA_051003795.1. Classification (GTDB taxonomy): domain Bacteria; phylum Acidobacteriota; class Terriglobia; order Bryobacterales; family Bryobacteraceae; genus JALYXS01. The sequence continues at coordinate 5,873 of JBPCKZ010000136.1, forward strand.
CACGGGCATTGCGTATGCGATGATCGCGGCGGCGCGCGGATATCGCGTGAAGCTTTGCCTGCCGGGTAACGCCTCGATCGAGCGCAAGCGCATCCTGAAAGCCTACGGGGCCGAGATTATTTTCACCGATCCGGGCGAGGGATCGGACGGCGCCATCCGCAAGGTGCGCGAGATCCACGCGGAGGATCCGGACCGGTATTTCTATCCCGATCAGTACAATAATCCGGCGAACTGGCAGGCGCATTTCGATACCACCGGTCCGGAAATTATCCGGCAAACCGAGGGGCGCATCACGCATTTCATCGCCGCGATGGGGACGAGCGGGACGTTCGTCGGCGTCACCCGCCGCCTGAAACGGGATGTGCCCGGCGTTACGTGCATTTCAGCGCAGCCCTCTTCCGGATTTCATGGCCTCGAAGGGCTGAAGCACATGCCGACCGCAATCGTTCCCGGCATTTACGACGATAAGCTGGCGGACCGCAATATCTGGCTCGATACCGAAGAAGCGCATAAAATGGTGCGGTGGCTGGCGCGGGAGGAAGGCTTGCTGGTAGGCATCTCGGCGGGGGGAAACGTGGTGGCGGCTCTGCGGATCGCGCGCGAACTGCACGGCGCCGGAAAGCAAGGCGCGATCGTTACGGTGCTGTGCGATGGCGCGGACAAGTATCTGAGCGAAAGCTTCTGGGATGAGGAATGATTCACATTGATTCGCAACCTTGGAGCGAGATGATCGCCCATGCTCAGGCGGCTTATCCGGACGAATGCTGCGGCGCGATGCTGGGCCGGATGGAGGGCTCAAACAAGACGGTGTCGATTGCCTTGCGGCTCGAAAACGTTTCGCAAGGGTCGCGCCGGGCGCGCTACGAGCTTCGCCCAGAAGATCTGCTCCATGCGGACCGCGAGGCCCGGCGGCGCGACATGGATCTGATCGGCATCTATCATTCGCATCCCGATTGCGGCGCTTATTTTTCGGAAACCGATTTGAAAAACTCCTGCCCGTGGTATTCCTTCGTGATCCTCTCGATCGCGAAGGGCGCGTTCGACCATGCCAATAGCTGGCTGCCGGACGCTGAACGGACCGCGGCGGAAAAGGAAGAACTCTCATGGCAAAAATCTTAATTCCCACTCCTCTGCGGCAGTACGCCGATAGGCAGAATTCGGTCGAACTGCCCGGCTCCACGGTTGGCGAGGTTCTAGGCGCGATGACCGCGCGCTATCCCGATCTGCGCAAACAGATCTATAGCGACGAAGGGAAGCTTCGCAGTTTCGTCAACGTCTATCTGAACGATGAGGACATTCGCTATCTAAACAAGGAAGCCACGCCGGTGAAAGAGGGCGATACGCTTTCCATCGTGCCCAGCATTGCCGGGGGCCTGCCCGGCGCCGTCACGGAAGTTCCGCACGAAACCGTCCCGCAAACCGCCGCTTTGTCGAACGATGAAGTGCTGCGGTATAGCCGCCATCTGATCATGCCGGAAGTCGGCATGGAGGGGCAGATCAAATTAAAGAACGCTTCCGTGCTTCTGGTGGGCGCGGGCGGCCTTGGCGCCCCGCTCGGACTCTATTTGGCGGCGGCGGGAGTGGGCCGCATTGGAATTGTCGATTTCGATGTCGTCGATTTCACGAACCTGCAGCGCCAGGTGATTCACGGGACCAAAGACGTCGGCCGCAAGAAGCTCGATTCCGCGATCGACAGCATGAGCGACATCAATCCGCACGTGAAGTTGGAACGGCATGAAGTCGCGCTCACCAGCGAGAACGCGCTGGACATTGTCAAGGATTACGACATTGTCGTCGATGGAACCGACAATTTTCCGACGCGCTATCTGGTGAATGACGCTTGCGTGCTGCTGGGTAAGCCGAACGTCTACGGATCGATTTTCCGCTTCGAAGGGCAAGCCACGGTTTTCGCGTACGAAGGCGGACCCTGCTACCGCTGCCTTTATCCCGAGCCGCCTCCTCCGGGCCTGGTTCCGAGTTGCGCGGAAGGCGGAGTCCTGGGAATCCTGCCCGGCACGATAGGGTTGATTCAGGCAACCGAAACCGTGAAGTTAATCCTCGGTATTGGCGAGCCGCTAGTGGGAAGGCTACTGCTCTACGATGCCCTGGCGATGCGGTTCCACGAACTGAAGTTGCGCCGCAACGTGGATTGCCCGGTGTGCGGCGATCGTCCGGAAATCACGAAACTGATCGACTACCATCAATTTTGCGGAGTCCCGCGACAGGAGGCCGCACCGGTGACGGAAGGCGAGATCGAACCAAGGGAAGTGAAGGCGAAGATCGATCGCGGCGACAATTTCACGCTGATTGACGTTCGCGAGCCGCACGAGTACCAGATCTGCAGCATTCCCGCGGCGAAGCTGATTCCGCTTGGCGATCTTCAAAAGCGGCTGAATGAATTAAATCCGGCGGATGAGATCGTGGTCCACTGCAAGAGCGGCGCGCGGAGCGGAAAAGCCGTCGATTTTCTGAGGCAGTCCGGCTTCAAGAAAGCCAGGAACATGAAGGGCGGCATTCTCTTGTGGAGCGATACGGTCGATCCGCGAGTCCCGAAGTATTAACGGGAGTTCTCGCAGTCCTGGCAATTGGGGCGGCGTTTCCGCGCGCTGGTTACGCCCTCGACGATTTCGTGGGCGCGCGCGTTTGCGGAGGCTGCCATCCGGCCCAATACCAATCGCAGCGCGCCACGCACCACGCGCGCGCGCTTCAACCGATTCTCGATAGCCCAATATCCGCGAACCTCGCGCGGCAGCCGGTTGCCGAGCGTAACGGCTGGCATTTCGCTTACGAACGGGCGGCCTCCGGCCTCCGTGTCACGGCCGGGAGCGGCGGCGAAAAGGCTTCGACGGTCCTCGAATGGGCGTTCGGCGCGGGAGCGCAAGGGATCACTCCGGTGGGCCGCCTCAATGGGCAATATTTCGAGCACCGGATCTCCTGGTACACATCCGTCGGCCATCCCGCGCTTACGGCTGGCCACGCTTCCGCTCCCGATGCGGGAGCGTCCGCCGCGCTCGGCATGCCGCAGAGCCCGAACACGATTTATCGCTGTTTTAATTGCCACGCCACGGGGGTCCGCCCGGGTCCCGATCTTTCCAGCTTTCGTCCGGGCGTCGAGTGCGAACGCTGCCACGGACCTGGACGCGAACACGCGGCCAAGCCGTCGTCCGGATCGATTTTGAGCGATTCGCGCGCGACGGCTTCGCAAATCGTGCAATTTTGCGGCGAGTGCCACCGGCTTCCGCAATCTTCGCGGAAAGAACCGGAGATCGTGCAACCGGAATCCGTCCGTTTCGCGCCGGTCGGATTGGTTGCCAGCCGCTGCTACCAGGCAAGCGGCACGCTTTCCTGCATCACATGCCATAACCCGCATGCGGATGCAAGGAAGGAAGACGCGTTCTACGTCGCGAAGTGCCTTGAGTGTCATGCGGCGGCGGCTGCTCCGGTCAGCGCCACTTGCCGGAGGGCCGCAAAAGAGGATTGTCTGCCGTGCCACATGCCCCGATCCCGCGCCATCCCGCTCCTCGAGTTCACCGACCATCGCATCCGCATTTTAAAAACGGCAGCGGGGATCGATGCGGAATGGCAGCCGGTCGATCGCGCGCTCGGCGCCGGAGATTTCGCATTGGCGCGTCAGCTTTTGGATGAGATCCGCTCCACCGGTTCCCGCTGGCATCTGACGTCGTCCAAGATTTTCGACGGCCTAAACGATCCGGCGCGCGCCGTCGAAGAAGCCCAGACCGCGCTCGACTGGAATAGTCGGGACGAAGCTGCGTGGCTGCAACTCGGGCAGATCTTCCTGGCGCATAACACTCCTCGGCCCGCGTTCGAGATCTTCAGCGACGCGGAAAAAATCTTTCCCGACTCGCTACTGGTTCATCTGGGGAAAGGCCTTGCGCTCAAAGATCTGCAGCGTTACGACGGCGCGGAGGAACAGTTTCGATTCTGCCTCCAAAAAAATCCGGGGTTCGGCTTGGCCTTCGACGCGCTCGCCGCCGTGTATCTGCAAGTCTCCGATTTCGAAAATCTGACCGCGGTATCCCAGCAATTTCTAAAAGCCAACCCGTCCGACTATCGCGGCTACTACTATCTGGCCGCGGCGAAAGAAGGATCGAAGCAAGAGGGCGGGGAAGCGGAAAATCTCTTGCGCGCTTCTCTCCTGTTGAATCCCAACTTCGCCGCGTCGCACGCGTTATTGGGAAAAATTCTTCTGGCCGGCGGCCGCGCCGCCGAGGCCGCGGCGGCGTTGGAAGAAGCAACCCGCTTACGTCCGGACTACGCGCCGGCGCACCTGTACCTGGCGAACGCGTATCGCAAGCTAGGCCGCTCCGCGGATGCCAAGAAAGAATTCGATGCTGTCCGGCTTATGAAGGAAAAAGAACGAACGCCCGCCCCCGCGCTCTCGTATCATCGGGGCGCTCGGAGATAATACGCTCCAGATTGGCTTTGGATCTTTTTTGAGGCGCGATTACAATTGGCTGGGAGGCAGGGATTCGAACCCCGATAGGCAGATCCAGAATCTGCAGTCCTACCGTTGGACGACCTCCCAGCGATTTCTAAATTATAGCCTAACTTCTATGTTTCCCCGAACCATGCGAAACTGGTTATCGATAGCTTGCCCGGCGGATAGCCGCCCGTTCACACGGGAGGAAAGTCCGGTCTCCATCGGGCAGCGTGCCGGCTAACGGCCGGGGGGAGCCATTCAAGTGGCTTCTACGGCAAGTGCCACAGAGAATATACCGCCATCGCAAGGTGGTAAGGGTGAAAAGGTGCGGTAAGAGCGCACCGCGGGCGGAGTAATCCGTTCGGCAGGGTAAACCCCGCGCGGAGCAAGACCAAATAGGGGAGGAGGATCGGCCCGTTCCGCCAGACTCCCGGGTAGGTTGCTTGAGCCGGACAGCAATGTCCGGCCTAGAGGAATGGCTATCGCCCGCAAGGGTACAGAAACCGGCTTACAAGACGGTGCCTGCTGAAATGCAAAGGGGCCGGAACTTTCGTTCCGGCCCTTTTGCT
>JBPCKZ010000137.1:0-38424 GCA_051003795.1 Bryobacteraceae bacterium
GTCAAGAACACCGTCGATATCGGTCATGAGTTAGGCGCGCAATTCGCCGTGTATTGGCCGGGGTCGCTGGGCTATTACGTTCAAGGCGCAATCGACGAAACGCAGACGCTACGCTGGTACGCGGAAACGCTGAACGCCGCATGCGAGCACGATATCAAGGCCGCCGCCGCAAAGGGCCGGCCCACGCTCAAGCATTGCCTCGAAGCCAAACCGTTTGAGCCGCAGGCCGAGATTCTTCTGCCTACCAGCGATGCCATGCTCGGCTTCATCTCCTCCGGCCTTCTCACGCATCCCGAGATGGTTGGCTTGAATCCCGAATATCTGCACGAACTCATGTGGGGCGGCGCGCCGCGAGCGGCTTTGGCGCGCGCCTTGCTGGCCGGCAAACTCTGGCATTTCGACATCAACGACGGCTACCGTCTGAAGCACGACGTGGATATCGCGGTCGGTTTGGTCAATCCGCTCGACTGGCTAAACGTGCTCGTGCTATTGCGGTCTCACGGCTACAACGGCCCGTTTAACCTGGATTACAAGCCGCCGCGCACCACTAGCAACCACGGCGTGTTTGCGGTGAGTTTTCCGACCGCCATCGACCGCTTCATTACGTTGTGGGAGATGGCTGGCGAGGTGATCGAGGACCCGATCGTTAAGGAAGCCACCGACGCCCTGAAAGCGGGAGGAGGCGTTCCGCCCGGCGCGGACGTGGACGCGATCACGGCGGCGAACCGGGAATTGCTTACGCTTCACGAATTGATCGCGCACCGGCTGGTCCAAATATTGCTGGGATTACATCGCGGACGAACGTATTCGGTTTAGACGATGGGCAGGCTGATTATCACGGCGGGTTTGATCTTGGTCGCGATCGGCGTGCTGATTACGTTTGGCGACCGGCTGCCGTTGCGGCTCGGCCGATTGCCGGGGGACATCACGCTGCGCGGCAAGCACGCCACGTTCTATTTCCCGCTGGTCACGTGCTTGTTGTTGAGCGTGATCTTTTCGTTGGTGTCGTGGCTGATAAGCCGGCGGTAGCTCGCGTGGTTGAGATTCGACAATTGACTGCGGCTGTGGCGCACGCACTCTTGCGTTCCGCGTCCCCACTCATGGGGACGCCGCCGATCCCTATTACCGGACGATTAACGGACGGCTGCCGCCTGTACCGGCTTTTCCCCCAGCGAATTGGCGAGGCCAATGGCCGCCCATGCGGTGGCGGCCGACGAAATCCACTGATCGTGGGCATGCGGGAATCCGCTCTGGAAATAAGGCTGAAACCTGGGAGCGCGGCTCTTAACGTGCCACGAGCCATCGTCCAACTGCGCGCGAAGCAGGTAACGCACGCCCGACCGATAGGCCGGGTCGTTCGCCGGGACGCCGGTCTCGTGCAAGGCGTACAAAGCTTGCCCGGTCGCATACGCGTCGCTGTCGAGCTCGGGTCTCTGGCCCCATCCACCATCCTTGCGCTGCTCCGACGCAAGCTTTTCCTTCAAGCTATCGAGGGCGGCGCGACCGGCGCCGGCCCATTCGAGGCCCAGCAACTGCATGACCCGGTCTTCATTGGTGTACGGGTTGGCCGATGCCAACCATGCGGACGCCCGTTCGACGCGTTTATCGAATTCCGGCTTGCAGGCGGGGGGACCGTATAGCCGCAGCACCCGGATCGACATCGCGGTCCGGCTGAAATCGTGGTCTTCCATGGGCGGCCTCGCTACCGCTCCGAAATGCCAGTTGCCTTCGATTCGCTGTTGGGCCGCGATGTTGTGGACCATCGCGTCGGTTGTTCGATCCGGCGCGACCCCCTCGGCAGCCATGTGGAAAAGAGCATACGCCAGCATCTCGGCGCCTCCCGGCGCATCCAGACGCTGCAGCAATGGCTGCTCGAACGATGACCATCCCAATTGCACGCCCTTTCGCTGTTCCGCTGCCGCGACCTCGTCGACCCGCAGGCCATTGGTCCGCGCGGCGCTTACGGCCATGGCCGTCAAGTTCTGTGCGTGACACGACACGCAGCCGCCCTCTTTGAAGAAGGTCCCGCTAGTGCGTTGCAGCAGCGCGATGCTCTTCTCGAGTGCCTGCTTGGCATCGGCCGTCTTCCGGCCCGATGCGGGCAACAGCGCCGCGGCGGTATCGGCACGGTTGGCTTCGACGCCGAGCGCCTGCATAACCGGAGCGAAGCGGAACTTGGCGGCCCAATCGAGCGCCGTCTCGCCATTCAGATCCTTGATCTTCGCGTCCGCTCCGTGTTCGAGCAGCAAGCGGACAACGGTTACATTCGGGTGATCGGTCGAGATCGCCAGCATCAGTGGAGTCATCCCGCGCACGTCTTGTGCATTCACTTTCGCGCCCGCATCCAGCAGCAGTTTGACCGCTTCCGGACCGCCATACGCCGCCGCCAGAATCAGCGGCGTGAAAGAGCCTAGCGCGATGGGGCCGTTCTTCACGCCGGGACCTGAATGAGGCGAAGTCACCGCATTTGCATCCGCGCCTTTGGCCAGCAGCATCGTCATGATCGAGACATTGCCCAGCGCGGCGGCGTTCATCAGGGCGGTATTGCCGCCGCTGTCTTTTTCGTTGGCCTCCGCTCCCTTTTCGAGCAGGATTTTCACGGTGGCCGCGTCGTTTGCCTCGGATGCCATGAGCAAGGGCGTTGTCTGCACGGCGTTATCGCGAATGGCAATCCGCGCGCCTCTCTCGATCAACAACTTCACCGTTTCGGAGCCGCCGTCGCGAGCCGCCGCAATCAGAAGAGGCGTACGGCCCAGTTTGGAGCGGGCGTTCACTTCCGCGCCCTTATCGATAAGCAGCCGGACCTTCTCGATGTCGCTTGCGCACCACATCAGGGCGGTGGCATCCAAAGCGTTCCTGGCATTCACGTCGGCGCCCGCCGCCAGCAGCATCCGCATCGTTTCGAGATTGCCGTAAGCCGCCGCATACATTAGAGGCGTTGTGCCGCGCTTGTCCTTCCCGTTGACGTCCGAGGTCTTTAGCAGCGTGCGAAGAGACGCGATGTCGCCACTGCGGATTGCCTGATAGGCGCGATCGGCCGGTTCCTGCGCAAAAGCAGCGGCGGCGGCGCACGCCAATATAACCGGAAAAATCTTTCGATAACGAGTCATAATCGAGGGCCTCATCGCGGCATGTGAACCGGTATGTGAAATCCGGCGCGGGAACGTTTCACGCAATGGTAAACTTTCCATTTCCATGCCGCTCCGGGTCTCCCTTTTCGTCACCTGCATCGTCGATCAACTGTTCCCCAACGTCGGGATTTCGATGGCGAAGGTTTTGCGCACGGTGAATTGTAACCTGGACTTCCCCAAGAATCAAACTTGTTGCGGCCAGCCTGCGTTCAACAGCGGCTACCGGGCGGACGCCCGGAAAGTGGCGCTGCATTTTCTAAACGTGTTTCGCGATGCCGAGTACATCGTGGTTCCATCGGGTTCGTGCACCTCCATGGTTAGCCACCACTTCGAGGATCTCTTGCGGGACGACCCCAAGAAACTAGCCGCCGCTCGCGCGCTGTCGCCGAAGGTCTTCGAATTTTCGCGATTCCTGACGGAGATTGTCGGAATCGAGGATGTGGGCGCGCGGCTGGACGAAGTGGTGACCTATCACGACAGTTGCCACGCTTTGCGGGAGCTGAAGATTAAGGATGGCCCCCGCCGCTTGTTGCGGCACGTGCGCGGGCTGGAGTTGCGGGAAATGGACGCCGCGGAGGAGTGCTGCGGCTTTGGCGGCACGTTCTCCGTCAAGTTCGCGGAGCTTTCGGGCGGCATGGCCCGCACCAAGATCGATTCGATTTCGCGCACCGGCGCGACTACGGTTGTTTCCGTCGATTCCAGTTGCCTGATGCAGCTTCAGGGAGTGCTGTCGCGCGCCGGAAGCCCGATCCGCACCATGCATCTCGCGGAGGTCCTGGCTTCACGACTGTAGCGGGAAACGACCGTGTTAGGATTGGGGGTTGTCAGGTTCCGGACTCCGTGCAATGAGCGGCTGCGAACCCCGCCAGGTCCGGAAGGAAGCAACGGTAGCGGTTTAACTTGTGTGCCGCGGATCACCCGGGGCCTGGCATAATCGTCCCGCCTCATGTATCAAGTAATCGCCCGCAAGTACCGGCCCCAATCGTTCGGCGACGTTGTCAACCAGGAGCATGTCAAGACCACGCTGCGGAACGCCATTTCACAAAATCGCATCGCGCACGGGTACATTTTCTCCGGCCAGCGGGGAACCGGGAAAACCACTCTCGCGCGCATTCTGGCGCGCTGTCTCAATTGCGATCGAGGCCCCACCGAAACGCCGTGCGGCGCGTGTCCGAGCTGCCTTGAAATCGCGAGCGGCGGCGGCGTGGACGTGATTGAAATCGACGCGGCCTCGAATCGCGGCATCAACGAAATGCGCGAGCTGCGCGAAAACGTGCGCTACCGTCCGGCGCGCGACCGCTACAAAGTGTTCATCGTCGACGAAGCGCACCAGATCACGAATGAGGCGTTCAACGCGCTGCTCAAGACCATAGAAGAGCCGCCCGCGTGGGTCGTTTTCATTCTGTGCACCACCGAAGCGCACAAGATCCCGGCCACCATAGCGTCGCGATGCCAGCATTTCAGTTTCCGCTCGCTCGAATTCGAAGATTTGATCGAGCGCTTGCGTTTTATTTGCGGCGAGGAAGGCATCGAAGCGGATGCGGAAGCGCTGGCGGTGCTTGCCCAGGCAGGGGAGGGAAGCGTGCGCGATTCCCTTTCCGCGCTGGATCAAGCCATCGCGTGTTGCGGCAACAAGCTGGATGCCGGGCGGGTGCGCGGCTTGCTGGGCGCTTTTTCGCTCGACGCACTGGCGCAAGTTTCGCAATCGCTGATCGATTCCGACAACCGCAAGATGCTCGACGTGGTCAACGAGCTCGAGCGCGACGGGCACAATCTGCAGCATTTCAGCCGGGAACTCTCACGGTATTTCCGGAATTTGCTGGTGGCGAAAATATCGGGCCAGGAGACGCGACTGATCGCGGCATCGCCGCGGGAGCGCGAACGGATGGCGGGAATCGCCGCCGCTTTTTCCGAAGAGGATCTGACGCGATATTTGCAGTTGTCGCTCGACCTGTTTCGCGATTTGCAGTTTTCGTTGCAGCCGCGCTTTCATCTGGAGATCGGCCTGCTAAAGATGATCCACGCGGGCAGATTGGTCTCGATCGAGGAGGCGATTGCGGGTTTGGGTACGGCTCCTGAACCCGCGCCGCAGCCTATGGCTAAACCCGCGCCGAAACCCGCGCCGCCTCCTCCGGCCCGCACCGGCCCATCGCCATTCGAGCTGGATCGGATCAAAAAGGGCATGGAAACCGGCGCGCCGCCGACCCCGGCCGCGCCCGCGCCTCTCGAGCCTTCCGAATGGAGAGCGAAACTGCACGCGGCGTTGATGGAGCTTTCCATGCCGTACACGGCGGATGCGATCGAGCACTCGCGGGTGACGGAATCCGGCAATGAAATCGTCGTGGAAACGCCCAAGGAATTCTCGCTCGCGATAAATGCCGGCGAGTTGCAGAAAGCCATTCGCCATCTGGGCGGCCCGCCGATGCGCGTGAGAATCGATTTCAGGGACGCGCCCCCTCCCGAGAAGATGGCGGTCGCGAAGAACTCCGGCGAAGACGAGATCACGACGCGCGCGCTCGGCAACCCCGAGGTTCAGCGTTTCCGTGAACTCTTCGGCGGCGAGGTGCGGACGGTCCGGAATCTTAAGGAGTGAACCCATGAAAATGCCAGGCAACATGCAAGCCATGATGAAACAGGCGCAGCAGATGCAGGAGAAGCTGCAGGAAGAAGTCGCCAAGATTCGAGTGGAAGCTTCCGCCGGGGGCGGGATGGTCACCATCAAAATGGACGGCCACAAGAACGTTCTGGGCGTCAAGATCGATCCGGAAGCCGCCACCGACGTCGAAATGTTGCAGGACATGGTGACGGCCGCGTGCAATGAAGCGGCCAAGAAAGTGGACGACGAGAGTAAGCAGAAAATGGGCGGAATGCTGGGCGGCATGGGCCTGCCCCCGGGCATGTTTTAGCGGATGTCCGATTTCGCCGAGCCGCTCGCGAGGCTCATCACCGAGTTCAAACGCCTACCCGGCATCGGCCAGAAATCGGCGCAACGGATCGCGTTCCATGTGCTGCGGGCCAAGCGCGACGACGCCGAGCATCTGGCGCAGGCGCTGCTCGATGTGAAGGACAAGCTCGGGCTATGCATAATCTGCAATAACATCAGCGACGCGGAAACGTGCCAGTATTGCCGCGATCCCAATCGCGACAAAAAGGTGCTGTGCGTGGTGGAAGAGGCGCACAACATCGTTGGAATCGAGACCACGCGCCAGTTCGCCGGGCTCTATCACGTGCTGCACGGTGCGCTTTCACCCTTGCGCGGGATCGGCCCCGAGCAACTGAAGATGAAAAGCCTGGTCGAGCGGATCGGGCCGGGCGAGGTGCGGGAAGTGATCGTCGCGACAAACCCCAACGTCGAGGGTGAAGCGACGGCCATTTATATTTCGAAGCTGCTCAAGCCGCTGGGTATCAAGGTCACGCGGATCGCCATGGGAATTCCGGTGGGCAGCGACATCGAGTTCGCGGATGAAGTCACGATGTGGAAGTCGCTCGAAGGCCGGCGGGAGATGTAGGCGCGGAAGCGTCAATCGGGTCCAACACAACTTTCCCCTGTCCAGCGGGTATTATGTAGTATCCCCATGAGGTTCGTCTTGTCTCTGGTAGCCATCCTTGTGATGGCAAGGCCCTTGTTTCCAGCAACTTTCGGTACGGTGGTCACCCCCAAGGGAGGCGCCGCTTACTCCGATCTCGTTCTGGACGAGCCGCGCGGACGAATCTACCTGGTCAACAGCACCGCCAACCGGATCGAAGTTTATTCGATCGCGCAGCGCGCGTTTCTGAACCCCATCAAGACCGACACGCAGCCCGTGGCCGCGGCCTTATCGCGGTCCGGCAAATCGCTCTATGTCACGGCGTACACCAGTTCCGCGCTCGACATTATCGACTTGACGGCACAGTCGCTCACCTCCCGCATCACGATCCCGTCGAGTCCCGAAGGAGTGGCCGTCGGGGGCGACGACCGCGTGCTGATCACCACCATCGGCAGCACAGGCAGCCAGAACAACACCCTCTTTGTTTACGATCCAAACGGTCCGTCGGGAAACAACCTGACGAGCGTCGCCCTTCCCTTTCCTCCACCTACGCCCCCGGCGCTTCCCCCGGTGGCCGGCCGGATATTTCTCTCCTACCGCAGCAAGCTGATTACGACCAAGGATGGAGCCTACATCATTGGCGCGAACGGGGTCTCGACGACGAACCGCGTGGTGTTCGTTTATGAGGTCTCATCCGCCGGCGTTTTGCGCAGCCGGAGCGTCACCAACCTTTCGAACGTGCTCTCCGTCTCGCCGGACGGCGCGCGGTTTATGGCCGGATCTTCCTTGTTCGATACCAGCACGCTCGCCGTGCTCGCCCAGGAGAATATCGCCAACTCACCCTTCGCATTCCCGTCCGGCAACGCGAATAACTTTAATCTGCAGCAGAATCAAGGTGGCAGCGTCTTTGCGCCGGACGGCTCGACGCTCTACGCGGCTTTCAACATCGCGCCAGTCCAGAACCCGCCGGCGCGCGCTAATGTTACGCGCCTTCTGCTGAACGATCCCGAAAATCTGCTGATCAAGCTAGGCCTGCAGTTGCCCGAAAATCTCGTCGGACGCATGGAAATTACCGCCGCTGGCGACACGATTTACGGGATTTCCGAATCGGGTTTCGTGATTCTGCCCGTAGGCACGATGAGCCAGAATCCCATTGCGATGCCCGATAGCCAAGTGGTGTTCCTCGCGACGGATCAATGCGGGGTAACCGCCGCGCTGAATACGGCCCAAGATGCAGTCAACAACGCTGGCAAGGGGCGTCTGTCGGTTAACGCTCAGGCGTATACCATTCCAAACACCGCGGTGGGCGGTTTGGGCGGAAATGGGGGCGCGGGCGGGACGATCATTTTCCCGATCCCGGGCGGCGGAGGCGTGATCGTCCCCATCGGCGGCGGGTTCCCCGGCGGATTCGGTGGCGGCGGAGCCCAAGGCGGGGGGGCGGCAGGCGGCGGATTCGGCGGCGGCGGAAACCAAGGGACGCCGGCGGGGACAACCACGATCACGCCAGCCGCCGGCGCGACCACGCCGTTCGAACAGACGATTCCGACCGCCAACGGCGCGATGCTCCGGTTTCAGATTAACCCCACGGCGGCGCGCAGTCTCGGCACGGTTGCTCCGAGCAACTTCCTGATCCAATCCCCGGAAGCCGTAAATATTCCGGCGAACGTTCGCGTTTACCAGAATACGCGCGACGCCGATGCGCGCGGAACCATAATGCCCGTCGCGGCCGATATCAGCGCGGGCGAGGGCCTGATGAATATGCTGGGGGATGCCGTCCGCCAACGCCTCTACATCGCCAATTCGGGGCTGAACCGCGTAGAGGTATTCGACCTCCGTACGAAGAAGTTTATGAGCCCGATCAAAGTCGGCCAACTGCCGCATTCCATGGCGTTTGGAACGGAAGGGATCACTCTCTATGTGGCCAACACGGGCGGCGAATCGGTCAGCGTGGTCGATCTCGACAAAGGGCAAACCGTGAAGCTGGTGAAGTTTCCGCCGCTGCCTTTCAATTCGGCGCTGGCGCTGGTGACTCCCGCCGATATCGCATCGAGCGAGCGGGGACCGCAGATGGTGATGTCCGACGGCACTCTCTGGAAGATCGACGGCGATCAAGCCGTCCCGCGCACGCTGAATCCCGCCGTTTTCGGCGCGAACGTGCGGACCGTGGCGGCCGGCAATCCATCCGTGCGCACCATGGCTTCGACGCCGGGCGGCGAATATGTCCTGCTGGTCACGGGCGCCGGAAATGCCTATCTGTACGACGCCAGCGTCGACGATTACACCATTGGGCGGCAGATATTGACGCCGCCGCTGACCGGCTTTCTAGGTCCGGTGACAGCGGGTCCCAAAGGGCAATATTACGTTGCCAACGGAACGGTTCTCAACGCTTCTCTCACGCCTATTTCTTCGGCCGCGCCCGCGATCGGGCCGGTCGCGGGCGGAACTCTTCCCGGCGTGGGAGGTACCAATGCAACCCCGAGCGCCCGGCCCATCTCCGCGGTCGCGGCCGTCAACCAGAATACGTACGCGCGTTTTTCACAACCGATCCGGGCAAGCGCGACCGCGGCGGTTACCGACGCCGGGATGGTGGAACTGGTGGATGCCACGACCGGATTCACGACGCGCTCCTCGAACGCTCTCGAAGGATCGCCCTCGGCGGTGACCGGCAATGCGCGCGTGGCCGTCAGCGGCCGCACTCTTTACGTCGACCCGAATGGCGATAACGCTTATGCCGTCACGGCCAGCGGGCTTTCGGTGATCCCGCTCGCGCCCGTCAATCCTAAAGACCGGCCCCTGGTCAACAACAACGGCGTCGTCAGCCAAGCGAGTTATCTTCCTGCGGTAGCCCCCGGGAGCTTGATTTCGATTTTCGGTCAGAACCTGGGCCAAGGTTCGACGCCCGGAACGGGTACGCTTCCCATGGTTCTTGGCGGCACGTGCGTCACTCTTAACAACCAACCGCTGCCTCTGCTTCTCAATTCCAACGGGCAGATCAACGCCCAGATTCCGCCGACGCTCCCCGCCGGGCGCTATTCGCTGGTGGTGCGCTCGATAGACCGGCAGGCGGCATCGTCGACGGCCAACGTCACCGTTTCGAAGTATGCGCCGGCCGTCTTCGTAAACGCCAACGGGCCCGCGATCGTGCATCAGGATGGAAGCGCGGTCACCAAGGACTCGCCCGCCAAGCGCGACGAACACCTGATTCTGTATGCCACCGGATTGGGTCCCACGCACGGCGGCACGGTGGTGGCCGGCCAGCCCGCGCCGTCGAACCCGCTGGCTACCACGGACAAAGTGCAGGTATTCTTTGGCGACCCCAAGGTGTCGCAATCGCAAGTTATTGTCGAGTGGAGCGGGCTCGTCCCGGGCTACATCGGGCTAAACCAGATCAACCTGGTGGTACCGGGCGCGCATACGAAGGGCGACGCGCTGCCGGTGACCATTCGCATCGGCGGAGTCAACAGTCCGGTGACCGGCCCCGCCGTGCCCAAAGTCGCGGTGCAGTGACCCTGGCGTTACGCGGCCCATCCCATAAACAGCGCGATAACCGATAACCCGGAAGTTTCACTGGAATACAACCTTTCCCTACGATCCCGGCTTTCCATTTGGCTCTAGGTGTAGGAAAATACAGCCTAGTGAACCAGATGCGTTATCTCGTGCATTGTATAGCAATTTTTGCCGCTGCCCTTACGCTCGTCTCGTGCAGCAACGATCCGAACGTCGTTAAAGCCAAATATCTCGAGATCGGAAACAAATATTTCGATCGGGGCAAGCTTAAAGAGGCCTCCATCTACTACCGGAAGGCTCTTGCCAAGGATCCGAAGTACGGGGAAGGCTACTACCATTTTTCACTCACGCTGATGAAGCAGGGGCAGTTGAGCAACGCCGTCGGATCCTTGCGGCGCGCCGCGGAACTGCTGCCCCCCGGAACGCCGGACTCGAACGACGCCAAATTGCAGCTCGCGCAGATCCTCCTGCTGGCCTCCGACAATCCGAATCTGGCCGGCCGCAATCAGCCGCTGCTGGATGAAGTCGAGCAGCTCGCCGACGGCCTACTCAAGAAAAGCCTCAACTCGTATGAAGGGCATAAAATCCTGGGCGATCTCACGCTCGCCAAGTCGCTCGATCTGTACCGGCGGAACAATCTGCCGGAATCGAGAAAATTGATGGACAACACCATCGCCGAATACCGGAAGGCGCTGCAGCTCAAGCCTGGCGACGTCAACGTGATCATCCCGCTGGCCCGCACGCTCACGCTATATGGCGAGCCGGCCGAAGCGGAGCGCATGTATAAGACCATCATCGACAAGGACAAGACGTTTATCCCGGCCTACAAGGATCTCTATCGCCTGTATGCCTCGACAGGCAGGAACGCCGACGCCGAGAGCACGCTGAAAAAAGAGATTGCGAACAATCCGAAAGACTATTCCGGGCTAACCGACCTGGCCTCGTTCTACTACGGCACGGGCAACAAGGTCGAGATGACGAAAGTTCTCGATCGCCTGAAGTCCAATGCAAAAGAGTTCCCGCAGGCGTACATGACGGCGGCGGATTTTTATTTTCGCAACGGCAACGCCGACGAAGCCATCCGCCAATTGCAGGACGGGATCAAGAACAACCCCGGGCGCAAGCTCGATTACGAGAAACGCATTGTCGAGGTCGAGATTCGCCAGGGCAAAACGGAACAGGCTTATGAGCGCAATATCGCGATCCTGAAGCAGAATCCCAAAGACATGGAAGCCCGCGGCATGAAGGCCGCGTTCCTTCTCGACAAGGGCGACATCAACCAAGCCATCGTGGAGCTGCAAGCCGTGGTGACGGCGAACCCGGATAATTTCGTTGCGCGGTTCAATTTGGGCCGGGCGCACGTGGCCAAGGGCGAGGTGGACCAGGCTCGCCAGCAGTTCGAGAAAGCTGTCGAATTGCGCGGCGATTACCTCCCCGCGCGCACGGCTCTGGCCCAACTGGCGCTTTCGCGCGGCGATTTCAGCGGCGCCTTGAAAGATGCGCGGGAGATCGAGAATATGAGCAAGAACAATGGGGCCGCCGAATTAATCGAAGCGTCAGCCCTGTTGCGTTTGCATCGTTACCCCGAATCGCGCGCTATCCTCGAACGGCTGATTGCCGCCAACCCGAAGCAGGCGGATACGCTGCTCGAAATGGGCGTGCTCAATCTGAACGAGAAGAAGTACAAGGACGCGCTGGAGTCGTTTCGCCGCGCCTGGGAGGCCGATCCGCAGAACCTGAAGGGGCTTCTCGGGCAATCGGAAACCCTGGTGTTCATGGGCCGGCAGGATGAGGCGTTGAAGTTGCTTCAATCGGAAGCTCAGAAGCACCCGGACAAGCCGGATCTCCGCCGCGAGTTGGCGAACCTCGAGACTCGCGAGGGCAAGTACGACCTGGCTTTGGCCGATTACCAGGCCTTGACCGACAAGTACAAATCGTCTCCACGCCAGTATGGCGATCTGCTGTTCAGGATCGGCCTGGCGTACCGGCAGAAAGGCGATCTGCAACAAGCGATCGATTATCTGGAGAAAGCCAAAGACCAGACGCCGGACAACGGCTTCGTGCTGAACCAGCTCGCCCTGATGCTGGAGGCGGCCGGCAAACACAAGGAAGCCGCCGCGATGTATCGCAAGGTGATTCAGAACGATCCGAACAACGCCGAAGCGCTGAATAACCTCGCGTTCCTGCTGGCCGAAACGGGCGGCAATCTGGATGAGGCGCTCACACTCGCCAATCGCGCGAAGCAGCGTTTGCCCGACGTGTGGGAAATCTCGGATACGATCGGCTGGATTTACATCAAGAAAAATTTGAGCGACAACGCCATCGAGGTTTTACGCGAGCTCACCACCCGCGTGCCGCAGAATCCGACCTACCACTATCACTACGCCATGGCTTTAATGCAGAAGGGCGATAAGACCCAGGCCATGAAAGAAGCTGGGTTGGCGCTTGAGAAGAAACCGGCGAAAGAGGAAGAAGGGCGGATTCGGGAACTAATGCAAAAGATGGCTTAAGCCCGCATCATGACCCGGAATCGTGAAGCTTAGAAATGGTTTCCGGCGAACTGCGGACCCGTTGCGTATGCCGTGAGCTGGTCGTACCGCATCGAATTCTTGGAGTTATTGCAAACGCGAATTCGCAAGTCGCTACCGAAAACGCTCACCGTTCCGCCGCCCCCGTCGGAGTAGATGAAGTTGGCCCCGTCGATCAGATCCGAACTGGGTCCAAGGTACGGTGAATTCGGCACGCCGAACAACGGGATAATCTGCGTGCCCGAAATGTTCTGGTTTAGCGCAAAAATGTTGATCGCCACCTGATTCGCGCCGGTAAAATCCTGCGAGCTATCGAAATCCATGCAGGTATTTCCGGCAATCGTGAATCCCTGAGCCACCAATTCACCCGAACTGTAAGCTCCCGTGGCGGCCGCGGCTTGGGTTTGGTCCGCCTTCCGACTCCGGACCGATTTGGCGGCCGGACGGCTCGCGCTCTGGCCAATCGACGGTTTCGAGTCTTGCGCGAATCCCGTTACCGCCAGTGCGACGACTCCGATCAAAGCAAACTGAATTTTCATGTCCTTCCTCCTATTCATTCTTTCAGACGAGAGCTTGCGCGGACGAGTTGCACATATTCGATATCATCGTAGTTGCCTTCCCCCACATGAAACAGGTACTTCGCAAGGGTTTCAAGGACATCGTCGTGGACGAGGTCCCGGATCCGGTGGTTACGCCGCATCACATTCTTATCCGGCCTCATTTTTCGCTCATCAGCAGCGGAACGGAGACGGCCAGCATTCATCCGGACGTCCTGAAAGTGGTTGCGGAGAATCCGTCGCACCTTCGCAAGATCGTCGATATCGCGAAGGTCGAAGGGCCGGTCCAGACGGCCATTGAGCTGAGGGCGAAATTCAGTTCGCTCGCCGTGCTTGGGTATTCGGGAGCCGGGGTTGTGCTCGAGAAGCACAAGAGCGTGGCGGATTTCGAGATTGGGGACCGCGTGGCCTATGGCGGCGAAGGGACCGGCCACGGAGAAACCGTTCTCGCCGGACGAAATCTCACGGTTCGCGTCCCCGCTGGCCTGCCATTTGAGCAAGCTACTTTTGCGACGCTGGGCAGCATTGCCATGAATGCCGTGCGAACGGCGAATATCGGCTTGGGTGAAACGGTGGTCGTGATCGGGTTGGGATTGGTCGGCCAACTCACGGCGCAGCTTGCGCGCTTGCAGGGTGGGGTGGTAATTGGCGTCGATCTGAAGCCGGACCGCGTCGATCTCGCGAAGCGCATGGGCGTGGATTACGGCGCGGCGGATTCGATTCCCGAGACGGTGCTTTCGCTCACAAACGGCCGCGGCGCGGATTGCGCGATCGTCGCCGCCGCCGCGAAATCGGCGGCTCCCTGCACGCAAGCGCTGAAGCTTTGCCGCGACCGCGGGCGCATCGTGGTCGTGGGCGCGGTCGAGATGAGTTTCCCGTGGCTCGACATGTATCTGAAAGAGATTCAGCTGCTCATGTCGCGCGCGTACGGGCCCGGCAGCTATGACCCGAATTATGAGGTCAAGGGGCAGGATTATCCCGTCAGCTACATCCGCTGGACCGAAAACCGCAACATGGAAGAGTTCTTACGGCTTTGCGCCGCGGGACGCGTGAACGTGGAGGCGCTGATCAGCCATCGCTTTCCGCTCGATCAGGCGCCCGCCGCTTACGAGACGATCATGAATCCGGCTTCGGGCAGTTTGGCCGTGGTGTTGCGCTATCCGGAATCGGACCGGCCGGCATCGACACCGGAGGTTCTGCGCCGCAGGATCGACCTTCCCGGGATCGCGCCGGTCTCGAAGGGCAATCTGAATGTCGCGCTGGTCGGCGCGGCGGGCATTGCGCGCTGGTCCCACATTCCGGTTTTGAAGAAGATCGCCGGCGTGGATCTGCGCGCCGTGTACTCGTCCAATGGCGCGCGCGGCAAGACGCATGCGGAGCGCTATGGGGCCGCGTACTGCACTTCCGATTACAACGAAATTTTGAAAGATCCGGACATTGATATTGCGCTGATCGTCGGACGCAATCAGGGCCATGCGCCGCAGTCGCTCGAAGCGATTCGCGCGGGCAAGCATGTCTTCGTCGAGAAGCCGATGGCGCTGACCGTGGAAGAATGCCGCGACCTGATTCACGCCGTTGCCGAGACGGGGCGGCACTTGACGGTCGGTTTCAATCGCCGCTTCGCGCCGTTTTATGTGGAGCAGAAGCGGCGGATCGCGCGCCGCGCGGGGCCCGCGGTCGTCAACTGCCGCGTGAACTCGCCTGGCATTTCGGGGGATTTCTGGATGGCCGATCCGGCCATCGGCGGCGCGATCCTAGGCGAGGCGGTGCACTTCGTCGATCTGATGTATTGGCTGCTGGAATCGGAACCCGTGCGCGTCTCGGCGTTCAGCCTGCCCACGCGCAAGAAGGACCCGATCGGGGAGAACAACATTGCGGCGAGCTTTCAATTCGCGGACGGATCGATCGGGAACCTGACCTACTGCACGATCGGTAGCAAAGCCTCGCAAGGCGAGCGGGTGGAAGTATTCGCGCAGGGCATTGGCGTGACCACGAACGATTTCAAACAGCTCTCGATTCACACGAGCGCGACTTCGAAGAAGTCGAAGTTCTTTGCGGATAAGGGCTACGACGTGCAGTTGCAAAGCTTCATCCGTTCGATTCGCGAGGGCAAACCGCAAGCCGTGACGGTACGGGACGGCGCGCGAGCCACTGTCGCGTGCCTGAAGATGCTGGAGTCGGCAAGAACCGGCGAGCCGTGCGAGATCGACCTGGATTCGCTGCCGGCCTGACATCGTGGCTTCAAACCCGCGCGGCGTTCTCCAATTCGGCGTGTTTCCTCCGCCGCATGGAGGCGTCCAGAGCAACGTCGTCGCGATACGCGATTACGTTCGCCGGTTCGGAATCCGCTGCGGCGTCGTCAACCTCACCCGTCACCGGCGCACCGACAACGACGATGTCTTCTACCCAAAAACGCCGTTCGGGGTCGTTAGCCGAATGATAAGTTTTCCCGCCGGAATCCTGCATTTCCACCTCGGCGGCAACATCATGCCGCGTCTGCTTGGCCTCTACCTTTTGGGGTCGTTGCTGCCCGGCAAAAGCACCGTGCTGACGTTCCATTCGGGCGGCTATCCGGACACGCCCGAAGGTCGGGCGGCAACCTCCAGCGGCTTCGCGGCGTTTGTGTTCCGACGGATGGATCGCGTTATCGCCGTCAATCGGGCGATTGCGGATCTGTTCCAGCGCTTTGGCGTTTCCCCCGAAAAAATCCGCCTGATACCGCCCTACAGCGTGCCCGCGCAACACGCGCCGACGGAAATACCGCCGCATCTTCAAGACTTCCTGGATAACCACCATCCGCTGTTGCTCACCGTGGGCTTGCTGGAGCCGGAATACGACCTTCCGCTCCAGATCGACGTGCTTGGGCGCATTCTCGACCGCTATCCCGCCGCCGGGCTGATCGTCGCGGGAGCCGGAAGCCTGCATTCCCATCTCGAAGCGCTCATCGCATCGAAGCCGTACGCTTCGAATATTCTGCTGTATGGCGACATGCCTCATGCGCTCACGCTTCATCTGCTCCGCGCCTGCGGCATCCTCCTGCGCACCACTCTCTACGACGGGGATTCCGTGGCCGTTCGCGAGGCGCTCCATTTCGGCACTCCGGTGATCGCGTCCGACAACGGAATGCGGCCGGCCGGCGTGTCGCTAATTCCGAAACAAGATGTGGAAGCTTTGCGGATCGCCATCGAAACGCAACTGCAACGGGGCCGCGAACGTACCGGAGCCATGCCGTCCGGCGAAGAGAATCTTGAAGCCGTACTTCAGCTGTACGACGAGCTATATCGAGAGCGTTCGTTAACATGGAAGCAATGAGCGATCGAGTCTGCGCGGTGGTTGTCACTTACAACCGCAAAGACCTGCTGCGAGAATGTCTGAAGACCCTGCTGGTTCAGACGAGACCTTTGGACCACATCGTCGTGGTCAACAATGCGAGCACCGACGGCACGCTGGATCTTCTCGCGGCCGAGTTCCCGCAACTGGAAGTGCTGGATCTCCCGCAAAATTCGGGCGGCGCGGGCGGATTTCACGCCGGAATGAAATGGGGCCACGAGCACGGCTTCGATTGGGTTTGGGTGATGGACGACGATATTGAAACCGTTCCCGGCGCGCTCGAAACGATGCTCCAATACAGAGACATCGGCGATCTGATCCAGACTCGCAAGCGGCAACTCAACGGCATCCTGCAATGGGAAGCCATATGGGACGTTTCCGGCTGCATACCCGTCGCTTACAAAGAGGAAGTCTCATTCCAAAACGGCCGCGAGTGGATCAGTATCAGTTACGCGAACTTCGAAGGGGCTCTCATTCATCGAAAGGTCATGGACCGCATCGGGTATCCCGACCGGCGTTACTTCATGGCCGGCGACGACACGATCTACGGCTTCATCGCGTCCCTGCACGCAAGGGCGATTTACATTAATTATGTCGGCATCGAGAAAAAGGTGAATACCGGCCAGACGTTTTCGCGCTTGCATTTTTATCTGCAACACCGCAATCGTTTTCTGACTTACCGGCATCTGGAGAGCAACGGCGTTCCCGTGTCGCGCAAGGCGTTCTGGTTTCATATGGGCCTTACGGTTTACCGGACGACGGCGTTGATCTTGCGAAACCCGAAACAGCGTTCGCGCGCCAACCTTGCCGCCGTGTTTCAGGGCGTTCGGGACGGCGCGCGCGGCAAGTTCGGGCGGCCGGCATGGCTGTAACGCGTGTAGATTATAGGAAGGCCGCTCATGAAGACATTCGTTACGCTTGCTTTTGTTTTAGCGCTAAACGGCGCGGAACCGGCCGTGCCGGCGGCCATGCCCCGGCCGCAATACTCCGCCGGCAATCAACTCCTGCGCCCCACTGGATACCGGGAATGGATCTTCATCGGATCGAGCCTCGGCATGGGTTATCGCGAAGGCACGGGCGATCAAGCTCCCGCGTTCCACAATGTCTACATGCAACCCGAGGCATATGGGATCTACAAGGCCACGGGAAATTTCCCGGATAAAACCATGATGGTGATGGAGCTGGCCGCGGCCGGCGCGGATGTCTCCATTAACAAGCAGGGCAAATTTGAAGACCGGTTCCTCGGGATTGAGATGTCGGTCAAGGATGAATCGCGTTTTCCGGAAAAATGGGCTTACTTTAACTTCATCGGAGAAGGCGGCGCGCAGTTGGCCCAGGCAAAACCCATTGCGAAAGAGGCGTGCTGGTCGTGCCACAACGCGCATGCCGAAGCGGATAACGTATTTGTGCAGTTCTATCCCGTCCTGAAAGCGGCTCGCAAGCGATAACTCACAGGAGCGCCAGCGCCACGAGTTCCTCCATCGTCTTCACGAAATGAATTTCGATCTCGGCGATCTGTTCGGTTTTCAGATCCTCCTTCACGTTCACTTCGTTTTCCGCCGGCAGAATCAGCTCGCGCACACCGTTCCGTTTGGCTGCCAGCACCTTCTCTTTAATTCCTCCGACGGGCAGAACCTGGCCGGTGAGCGTAATCTCGCCGGTCATCGCCAGGTTCGGACGCAAACGCCGATCCGTCAACATCGAGAGCAGCGCCGCGGCCATGGTTACGCCCGCCGACGGTCCGTCCTTCGGAATCGCTCCCGCCGGCACATGCACGTGAATATCGCTGGTCTTGAATAAATCGGGATCGATCCCGTATTTCGTCGCATTCCCGCGCACCCAGGTCAATGCGGCCTGCACCGATTCCTGCATCACCGAGCCAAGCTGGCCCGTCATGATCAGCCCCTTGCTGCCGCCCGGCATGCGGCCGGCTTCAATGAAAAGCACATCGCCACCGACCGGGGTCCACGCCAGCCCGACCGCGACGCCGGGACGGCTCGTGCGCTCCGCAAGTTCCGTTTCCGATCGGAACCGCGGCGCGCCCAGCAGCTCCTCGACAATCTCCGGCGTTACTTCGATAACAGGCTCGCGATTCTCGGCATAACGGCGCGCGAGCTTGCGGCAGATGGTTCCGATCTCGCGCTCCAGATTCCGTACGCCGGCTTCCCGCGTATACCGATGGATGATTTTGCGAACCGCGTTCTCCGTAAACGTGACGGGGCGGTCGTCGCCGGGCACGCTGCCTAGCGCGTTCTCTTTCGCCTGGCGGGGGATCAGATAGCGGAACGCGATAATTACCTTTTCTTGCTCGGTGTATCCTTGCAGTTCGATGATTTCCATGCGGTCGCGCAACGCATCCGGGATCGGGTCGAGCACATTCGCGGTGGTGATGAACAGCACGCGCGAGAGATTGAAGGGGACATCCAGGTAATTGTCGCGATATGTTGCGTTCTGCTCGGGATCGAGAACTTCGAGCAGCGCCGAGGCGGGATCGCCCCGGAAATCGCGACCTAGCTTGTCCACCTCGTCGAGCATGAACACCGGATCGTTGACGCCCGCGCGCCGCAGGGCCTGAATAATCTGGCCCGGCAGCGATCCGATATATGTGCGCCGATGGCCGCGAATTTCAGCCTCGTCGTGCATGCCGCCCATCGAGATCCGCTGAAATTTCCGTCCGAGCGACCGGGCTATCGAGCGGCCCAACGACGTTTTTCCCACTCCAGGCGGCCCGACGAAACAGAGAATCGGACCCTTCAGAACGGGTTTCAACTGCAAGACGGCCAGGTAATCGAGTATCCGGTTTTTGACCTTTTCGAGATCGTAGTGGTCCTCGTCGAGAATCGCCGCCGCGTGTTGCACGTTCACCGCTTCGCCCGAAGAAACGTTCCACGGCAGCGACGACATCCACTCCAGATACGTTCTGGTGACCGTGTGCTCGGGCGACATCGGCGAGATACGCGTCAATCGCCGAAGCTCCTTCATGGCTTCGGCTTTCACTTCGTCCGGCATGCCCGCCGCTTCCAACTTTTCGCGCAGCTCTTCGGTATCTCGCTCGGTATCGTCGCCCTCGCCGAGCTCTTTCTGAATCGCCTTGAGCTGTTCGCGGAGATAAAATTCCCGCTGGCTTCGCGATAACTGCCCTTGCACCTGCGATTGGATTTTGTTCCTGAGCTCCAGCAGTTCCAGTTCGCGCGTGATTTGCTTGTGAACGAAGCTCATCCGGGCGCGCACGTCGTTCTGCTCAAGCACGGCCTGCCGCTCCGGATGGGACAGGCCGGGGAGCGATCCGGCCACGAAATCGGCCAGACGGCCAATCTCCGAGATATTCGCCGCCGCCTGCTGAAGTTCGTCGGACAGGTTGGGGGACGCCGCCACGATCCGCTCGAACGCGCTCAGAACGTTTTGCCGGAGGGCTTCGAGCTCCGGCGTCGCCTCGGGCTCGAGTTCCGGAAGCCGCTCGATATTGGCGCGCAGGAACGGCTCGGTGGCGGTGTATTCGCGTACGCGCATCCGCGACAGGCCCTCGCAGAAGAGCAGCTGCCCCTCTTTCATGCGCACGATCTTGTGGATCATGGCCACCGTCCCGCATTCATACAGTTCACCGGGACCCGGCGCATCGACGCGCGGGTCGAGTTGCGAGATCACGCCCAGAAGCCGGTTCTCACCGAGGGATTCCACCAACGCCACGGAACTGGTTCTCCCGACGGTCAACGGAAGCAGCGCGTGAGGGAACAGCACCGTGTCGCGAACCGGGAGAATCGGCAACTCCTCAATTTCCGTCATAAAAGAATTGTCGCTCTACAGCCCGCGCGGGTAACATCCCAGGATTCGCAACAAGTCCGCAAGCTCGCGCAAGTGCCCGATCGCGTTTCGGGCGTTGGGCGCATCCACGCGGCCGAGAAAATCCAGATAGAAAAGGTATTCCCACGGCTTGCCCCGAAGCGGCCGCGATTCGATCTTCATCAGGTTCAGATCGCGCAGAGCGAAAGCGCTCAGGCATCGAAACAGTGCGCCGGGCGCGTTCCGGGTGGTAAAAACCAGCGAGGTCTTCCACTGCGTCTTCGCGTCGTCAGGCGGATCGTCCTGCGCGGGATTGCGCTTCAAGAAAGCGGGCCGGCGCAGCAGGAAAAACCGCGTGAAATTACGGCGATCGTCCTCGATCGAGCGCCGCAGAATGCGCGCGCCGTATGTTTTCGCGGCTACGGCGGAGGCGATCGCGCCGGAATCGGTCAAGCTGCCCTCCATGAGCATCTTCACGCTGCCGGCCGTGTCGTAGAAGGAAATTTTTTCAATTTGCGGATTACGCTCGAAAAAATCGAGGCATTGATTCAGCGCCACGGGATGCGAATAAACGCGCTTGATCTTCGCGAACGAAACACCCGGCGGGGCAATCAGGTTGTGGACGATGCGAACGTTGGTTTCGCCCGTAATCGGCAGCTCATAGTGCACCAGATGATCGTAATTCTCATGCACGGAGCCGTGCAGGGTGTTCTCGATCGGAATGACCGCCGCGTCCGCTTGGCCGCTTTTCAGGCTGCGGAAAACGTCATCGAAGCGCTGGCACGGCAAAAACGCTATGTCGCCGCCCAGCAGCTTCCGGGCGGCCTCCTCGCTGAAGGCCCCGCGCTCTCCTTGAAACGCGGCGGTCGGCAAGCGAACCTTTTGAGCGCGCGCTTTCACTCCGCATCCTTCAACGTCGGCCCATCCCACCGCTTCGCGGATGGGTCCGGAATGCCCAAAAGGTCGAGGACGCGGTCAACGCTGTGATCCACAAGATCCTGAATGGTCTCCGGGTGGTTGTAGAAGCCGGGGATCGGGGGGGCGACAATCGCGCCCATCTCGGTTAGGGCCACCATGGTCCGCAGATGGCCCAAGTGGAATGGAGTCTCGCGCACCATTAGCACAAGCTTGCGCCTTTCCTTGAGCATTACATCCGCCGCGCGAATCAATACGTTGGAACTTATACCGGCCGCAATTGCGGACATTGTCTGGATAGAGCAGGGCGCCACCACCATGCCATCGGTGCGGAAAGAGCCGCTCGCCAAACGGCAGGAAATGTCTTCCAGGGGATAAGAAAAATGGGCCAAGCGCTTGATGTCGGCGATTTTCCTGCCTGTTTCGAGAAAGAGCGTCTTCTCCGCGGCGCGGGTGACGACCAGGTGGATCGAAACGCCGGGAATCCGTCGCAGCCGTTCGAGGATGGCCACGGCGTATACGGCCCCGCTCGCGCCGGACACTCCAACCACTATGTTCAAGATTTAACCCATCCGTAGTTGCATTGTTCCGATTTCAGAACGATTCTGGGGCGATAGAGCGCCGATTCCTCCGTCAACTCGTTGTATAATAAGTCACCAGTGTCAATGCGCACGGTATTCTTCGAAGCCCTAGAGCCAGAATAATAATATGGAGGAAGCGGGTCAAAAACTCAAGCGCGCGCGCGAACGTTTGAACCTGCGGTATCGAGACGTAGGAGAAGCAAGCATTCAAATCGCCAACCGCCATAAGAATGACGAGTTTATTATGGCGCTTAGCCGTCTCTCCGATATAGAAAACAAGGGCACCGTCCCGTCCCTCTATAGGCTTTACTCGCTCTGCACGATTTATCGCCTGGAGCTGTACGAAGTACTGGATTGGTACGGAATCGATTTGTCCGCGCTGCCTTCGGATGCGGCCTCGATCGAATTGGGGAAGACTCATCTGATCGGTTTCGCGGCCAACGGCCACGGGGACGTCCAGGTTCCGCTGGCCCTCGATCCAGGAATCGATTTACGCCGGACCACCTACCTGAGCCGCATGATCCAGCGATGGGGCAAGTTACCCATGGCGATGTTGAGCGGCTTGGATTTGAAGCAGTTCCGATATGCCTTTATCGGTACCGAGGACTGGAGCATGTATCCCATGATTCAACCCGGCTCCATGGTTCTGATCGACGACGGGCAGCGCAAGATTGTAAGCTCCGGCTGGACGAACGAATTCGAGCGTCCCATTTATTTCCTGGAACACCGCGGCGGATTCGCTTTTGGCTGGTGCACTTTAAACGATAAGCAATTAGTGTTGCAGCCGCACCCCGCGTCGATGTGCTCCCCGGAAATCTACCGGTTCCCGGATGAGATCGACGTGATCGGCCAAGTAACCGGCGTGGCTATGCGTTTGGATCAGGTAAAACCACGTCGTGCTCGTACCTGAGCAGTTCCAAAATCGTTTGCAGGTCGGATAGAAAAAGTTCCCGCTCAACGTCCCGGATCTCCGCCGGCGCGCAGGTTCGAAGCGAGTTCAGCCGGATCCAACTCGCGAGAATGCTCTTCTTATCCCCCTCCAGGCTTTCCAAGTACTCCTCAATATCGGCCTTCTGATGGTCGACATGAAGGCATAGCCATTCTTCAAAAGTCAGAAAATGGCTTTCTCTCAGCACCGCTTCCGTAACATCGGCGCCGAAACGCTGCGACAGCCCGAAATGCTGGTACCGCCCGGTATTTGGGTCCCGTAGCGAGGCGAGGTATTGAAGCCGGCCAAACAGCGTGGGAATCCGCGACAGCGTGTTTCGCCATAGATCCGAGGCTGGATTCCGGTCCATCGTCAACGCCACCGCTATCTTAACTTGCATCTTAAACTTGGTGGGATTTGCCCCCAGAGGGTATCGAAGCGCACAACGCGACATTTGTTCCAATGATGAAAAATCTTAACCGTTCATTCCGGAAAGCCAAAATATCTCATAGACTCCAATCTGTAGGCCAAGTTCAACTTTTCAAAGGGAGATATCAAACAATGGTCCGTAAAATCATGCTGCTCGCCGTGTTCACCGCGTCTTTCTTCGCCGCCGCCAACTCATCGAAGGCCATCGGCCCAGCGCCGGAATGCGACCCATGCCCCTGGGTGAGATAGACCGCTAGAATTATAGTTTTCAGCGGCTAATCGCTTCCGGCCGGTGATAGAATCTAGGCTGTTCGGCACTCAGTCGCATGCCTGCGCTTTTTTCTATCATCTTGTTCGTGGATATTCTCGCAAACGCTTGTGCGGTTGCGCGATTTTACTGGTATGGCTTGTACCGCGTGTATAACTGGTTTTTCATGTTTTTAGTGGCCCAGTTCGGCCAAGCTTTCATCCTGTTTTTTCTCAACATTGCCTCGCCCATGTATTTTTGGGTTTACGTATGTACACAACCGGTTTTGTGGGTCTTGTACATTCTGATTGTCCGAGAACTTTATTCCCTGATTTTCAAGAATTATCAGGGAATCTACACGCTAGGCCGCTGGGCCATGTACGCTGCTTGGACGATCTCCATAGGCGTTTCAGCCTTGAGCTTGATCGCAACGTCGCGGTCTCGCCCGAGGGTTGCGAGCAACCTCTATTACATTGAAACCACGGAACGTGGCGTGGTCTTCAGTCTAATTTTATTCATACCTCTAGTCCTGTTCTTGCTGTCGCGTTATCCCATAAATCTGCACCGGAATATCGTGGTGCATTGTGCTTTATACAGTCTCCTCTTCCTCGCCGAAGCTACCCAACTCCTGATGAACAGCCTATCGCCCCATGGTTCGAGCAGAGCGGCGAACTTGCTAATCGCGGGTATTAGCGCGGCTTGTTATTTCGGCTGGGCAGTACTCCTCACGCGCGAAGGGGAGTATCGCGACGTTGTAGTCCACCCGCGCTCCAATCCCGCCGAGGAAGACCGCTTGCTTCAGCAATTAAACGCGATGAACCAGACGCTCCTCCAGGTAATCCGAAAATAATATTGCTTTTTGACGGTAAATCGGCTACCCTTCTCCTAGTAGAGCCAGGAAAATTCACGCCATGATATTTCTTTTCCCCGCCGCTTTCGTTTGTTTTCTTTCGGCCGTCTTGCTGGCGAAGTTCCGTCCTCAGGGAAAACTTTCGCCCGTCTGTCCGGGAGACACTCAAATGACCGCCCGCTACGGTCCGATGCAGCGCCTGCTCGAAGAGGGGGATTACCGGTTCCTTGCTTCGCACCCGGCCATTGGGAAAAAAGGGGCGGCTAAAATACGCGCACGGCGCCGCGAAATATTCCGCGGCTATCTACGGTGCCTTGGCCGCGATTACGCTCGGGTTTGCGCTTCGATCCGGTCCACGATGGTGCAGTCCGAAATTGACCGCCCGGACCTCGCGAAAGCTCTTTTGCGCAACCGGTTGATCTTCACCGCGGCGTTAGCCGGGGTCGAATGCCGTTTGGCGATGCACGCGTGCGGCTGGGGAACAATCGACGCGCGGCCGCTCGTCGCGGCTCTCGAAGGAATGCGCCGGCAGCTGGATCTTCTGGCTTCGGTGGGAATCGGCTTGCAGCCCATTCAGAGCGCTGCTTAAACGCTCACAGTTTTTTTAGAAGTTCCTTCGCAATCTTAAAATCCGCGAATCGGCGTTCCGCCGCCTTGAATTCGCGCGTATGCACGCACCGCCGCGCGCCGCTGTGGTCCACGGGGAATTGCAAATGCAGCATTTCGTGGAACATCACGTAATCGAGGGCCAGCTTCGATGCGTTCGGATCGTCGAAAATCCGGCTGATGACGATGGCATTGTGCGAAGGATCGAAGTGCCCTAGCAGATTGCGCGATTTCCCCCTACTCCATCCAAGCAGTGGCCTGCCGAGCAGCCCGTCGAAGTACGCGGCATTCAGCCTCTCGAAAATTTCCTCCAGATTGTGAACGTGTCCCGCCGGACCCGAAATAAACTTACGGCCCCGCGCCTGCTTTACCATCTGCATCCGGCGGCGCATGTCGCGGCGGTTCAGATAGAGCCGGTAACGGTGCGCGTAGATTTTGGGAACGGGTTTCCGGAATAGTTTGCCCATCAGGATGTAGGCGAGAGCTTCGGTAATGGGCGGTGGGGCGCCTTGGAGCATGTCCGTGACGCGAACGTGAATCGCGCCGTCTTGCAAACGAACTGAGCTGTGGGCATTCGCGAAACGGCGGTAGACGATCTGGATTTCGGGCGCGGGAGTGCGCGGCTTCAATTCGCAAAAAACCCGCAAGAAGATTTCCTCGGGCGTTTCGAAAAAGAGCGCGCTTGGAAGCGCCACGATATTCCAGGGATCGAGGAAACCGCCGTCTTGCATTTCGTACGAATTTAACATATCAAGGTGATTGCGCCCCGATTCCCATGCGACTTCGCCAACCCAAAATCACCGCGCTCGGCTGCTATACGCCGCCCGGCGTGCTCAACAATTTCGATCTGGAAAAGTTGGTGAAGACCAATAATCAGTGGATCCTCGACCGGACGGGCATCGCGGAGCGGCATATCGCGGCGCCGGGGGTCGCGACGTCGGATCTGGCCTGCGAAGCCGCCCGGGCCGCTCTCGCGCAACGCGGCATCCAGGCATCCGCGCTCGACGCCATTCTGGTTTGCACGGTGACCCCGGACATGCTGTTTCCGGCCACCGCCTGCCTGGTCCAGAACCAGATCGGCGCGACGAAAGCGTGGGGATTCGATCTGGTCGCCGCCTGCTCCGGTTTCATTTACGGATTGACGACCGGCGCGCATTTGGTCGCCTGCGGTACTCACGACAAGGTGCTGGTGATCGGCGCGGACACCATGAGCCGGATTATCGATTATGAGGATCGATCCACGTGCGTTTTATTTGGCGACGGCGCGGGCGCGATGTTGATTGAGCCGGCTGGCGACGACGAACGGGAACTCGGATTCATCGACTTCGTCGGTGAGATCGATGGATCGGGCGCCGATTGCCTGAAGCAACCGGCTGGCGGCAGCCGACTTCCCGCGAGCCATGAGACCGTCGACAAACGTCAACATTTCGTGCATCAGGAAGGGCAGCAAATTTTTAAGTACGCCGTTCGGAAGATGCAAGAGGTCTGTGTGAAGGTGCTTGCCCGCAACGGGTTTAAGGCGAGCGATCTGGCATTGATGATTCCGCATCAGGCCAACCGCCGAATTATCGTGGCCACCGCCGAGCGGCTCGGATTGCCGCTCGATCGCGTGGTGATCAACATCGACAAGTATGGAAACACGACGGCTGGAACGATTCCGCTGGCCACTCGCGACGCCGTCCAGGACGGGCGCTTGAAGAAGGGAGACTTGGTGCTCTACGCAGCCGTGGGCGCGGGGTACACCGTGGGCGCGAGCCTCTGGCGTTGGGCATATTAATGAAAACCGTCGTGCTTGACGGGCATGCGCTGAATCCCGGCGACCTCTCCTGGAGCGGTATTGAACAACTCACGGCGCTTACGGTTTACGACAGGACTGATCGGGATCTCATCGTAGAGAGGTCTCGCGGGGCCGCGATATTATTGACCACCAAGACGCCGCTAACCGCCGAAACCTTGCGCCGGCTGGATGGGCTGCGATACATCGGCGTCCTCGCGACCGGTTACGACAACGTCGATGTTCGGGCCGCGCGAGAGCTCGGCATTGTCGTCACCAACGTTCCGGCGTATGGCACCGATTCCGTGGCGCAATTCGTCTTCGCGCTGCTGCTCGAACTGTGTCATCACATTCCCGCTCATGGCGACGCCGTCCGGGCTGGGGAATGGTCGGCGAATCCGGATTGGTCCTTCTCGAAGACGCCGCTCGTCGAGCTGGCTGGCAAGACGATGGGAGTCGTCGGCTTCGGCCGCATCGGCCGCCAAGTCGCGCGAATCGCGAATGCAATGGATATGCGGGTGGCCGCGAACGACGAATGGCAAGAAAATGCTCCGGATTATCCCGGATTTCATTGGACCTCGATCGACGATTTGCTCCAAATGTCCGACGTCGTGACGTTGCATTGTCCGCTCCTCCCCGCAACGAAAGGCCTAATCGCCGCCGAACGCTTGCGCGGCATGAAGCCCAGTGCATTTTTAATCAACACGTCGCGAGGAGCGCTGGTAGTCGACCGGGATCTTGCGGACTCGTTAAACGAAGGCCGCCTCGCGGGGGCGGCGTTGGATGTCCTCTCGCTCGAGCCTCCGTCCCCTGGCAACCCGCTGTTTACCGCGAAGAATTGCCTCATCACGCCCCACATCGCCTGGGCAACCAAAGAGGCCCGAACACGCCTGATGGACGTCGCCGTTCGAAACGTGGCGGCGTTTTTGGATGGGACCCCGAAGAACACCGTCAAGGCGTAGGTGACCTGGCGGAAATGAAAAACGCCTCGCGGCTCTGGAAGAGCGGCGAGGCGCGAGACGCGAGAGATTTCGACGATGCTAAACGATGATGCTAAAAACTATGCGGATTTCTTGAAGCGGCGCACACCGGCCAGCGCGAGAAGGCCCGTGCCCATCAGCAGCATGGAAACCGGTTCGGGGACGCTACCAGTAGGCTGAAAAGCGCTAACCGTCTGGGTTCCGCCATCAATGACGGCGGCATTTCCCAAAACGTACGCGGTCGCGTTGGTGCTGATCACGAGAATATTCGAGATCGTGCCGGCTGTGACCTTGGCGCCATTGGGCGGGGTGAACTGGAAACCAATAACGTTGCCCGTGCTGTCCGCGGTGATTGGCGGAACGCTGCCTGACTGGAACGGCGCGCCCACGGCCGGTCCGTCCGTGCGATACCCCGTGTAAGTAATGAAGCCGGCGAAGTTCGTGTTGGATTCGCGGGCAATAGCGCTCGCGGAATTAGCCGCATTGGCAACTTGGTAATAGAAATCCAACGTGCCGCTGGGGTTTCGGAATACCGCGCTCGTCAATGTGCCGCTGGTGGTACCGCCCGTCGTCGAAAATGAGTACGGCGCGGCATTCGATGCCAGCAACATGCCCGCCGGGTCTCCCGTTGCGTTGCCCGGGAAAACCGAAGAGCCGGGCGAGGTTAGGGTTGTTCCCGCAAGGAAGCTCGCATGAGCCGCCACGGGCGCAAAAGCCGATAGCGCCATCGTGAACAGCGCCAATTTCGTTCGATTCATCATCTAAAATCCTCCGTTTTGACGGCCAAGCGGCTTAACGGGCGCGCTTGTCGTTCTCGATAGATTCTGGATTGTTTTTACCGCTGAGTCAAGACCTTTAGAAGTATTTCCTCAAAAAAGTTGAGAACAGTCGTGGGCTTACCGCCACTCTGGGGATAGTACTCCGGCGAGAAACGTGGAATCCAGCTATGAAGATCCATAGTTTTACGCTCAAGATTTGGCCGGAATCTTACCCGTTCCCTGTTCCACTCCCCAAAACAACCAACTAATCCCAATGTTTTCGGCACTTTCCAAGCCCGGGAAAAAAAATTACCAAAAAATGCAGTTTTGTCTTGACGCTGTGGGGATTCTTAAGGAATAATTAGGATTCATTCATTATTGATTTCGTGCGGGTCAATACATTACGCGTGACTCGCGCTGATTCAGCCCGGAGCGTTCGTCAGCCTGACCGTACGGCGAATGTCGTGTTGTCCCACTTCGCTGGGATGGCGCGGCACGAGATCCATCTCGGCATCTCGAGGACCCAAACAAAGGAACAAAATACTTTAATTCATTCACTTGAGGTCTAATGCGATTACATAAAAACGTTAAACATCTATCTTTTCAAGCTTCCATCAACTTCCTCTTTGGCCTAATTCTCGCGGCATCCTTCTTTCCAGCGGCATCCGTCGCCCAACCTTTCGCCTATGTTGCGAGTCTGTCTAGCAGCAGCATGGCGGTTATTAACGTGGCAAACAATACAGTTGTGGCAAATCCTGTTATCGATGGGGGCCTCACCGGTGTGGCTGCCTCGCCCAACGGTTCCCTGGTCTACATCACCGCCCAGAGTATAAACCAAGTCCAGGTGGTCAGCACGGCTAGCAATACCGTGGTCGGAACGATAAACGTCGGCGCGACTCCCGTGGCCGTTGCCTTCGGCCCGAGCGGTTCACTTGCATACGTCGCAAATCAGGCGTCCAATACGGTTTCCGTAATCAACACCGGGGCGAACTCCGTAATTGCCACCATCCCGGTGGAAGGGAGGCCTTCCGGGATCGCGGTGAATCCGGCTGGTACCCGCGCTATCGTAACGAACACCTGGGGTACCGACCTTTCGGTTATCGACACCTCAAGTAACACGGTGATCGCAAACATACCGGTCGGCAGCGGCTCGAGAGGCATCGCCATCAGCCCGAACGGCGCGTACGCCTACGCCACCAACCAGAACACCAATTCCGTGTTCGTGGTGAACCTAAGATCGAATACGGTGATCGGCGCCATACCGGTTCAAAATTACCCCAATTCCATCGCGATCACGCCCAATGGCGCCCGGGCTTTCGTCACGAACGGAAATTCCAGTTCGGTTTCAGTGATCGATCTATCTTCCAACTCGGTAATCGCTACCCTGGGGGTGGGCGATAACCCGACCGCCATCGCGCTCACGCCGGATGGTTCTCGCGCCGAAGTCACCAATGCCAATTCCTACTCGACCTCGGTAATAGACGCGAACGCACTCTCGGTGGTCGGCACCATCAACCGCGTGGGAATCTTTCCCGCGGGCGTGGCGATCGCCCCCGCGGCGGGCAGCGGCGGCGTTGTCGGCGGCCCTATTCCCTGCAGCTACGCCTTGACGGCGAGTTCGCAAAACGTTCCGTACTCAGGCGGCGCGGGCGCGGTTGGAGTGAATGTCGCCGCCGGGGCAACCAACTGCAACTGGACGGCCGCCAGCAATGCGAGCTGGATCACGCTGGTTTCGGGTCTTAGCGGCTCGGCCAATGGCACGACCGGTTTCAATGTGGCGGCGAATCCGCAGCCTGCCCAACGAACGGGAACCTTCACCATCGCCGGGTTGACATTCACCGTTACCCAAGACGCGGCGCCCCCGCCGCAGCCTCAATCCAGCCAAGCGCCCACCGGCGATTCCGTTTCGCCCTCTTCCGGCACGGGTTCGAGCCAAACGTTTCAAGCGGCTTATTCCGATGCCGGCGGATATGCCAATCTCGCTTTTACCGAACTTCTCATCGGCAACTCGCTCGATGGCGCGCATACCTGTTGGATCGCCTACAACCGGCCGAATAACGCGCTCTATCTTTTGAACGATTCCGGAACGGCGTTTCTGGGACCCATCGCGGCGGGCGCGGCGGGAACCTTGTCGAGCAGCCAGTGCACGGTCGACGGGAGCGGTTCGTCCGCTTCGGGCGCGGGCAACACGCTGACGATTAACCTGGCCGTAAGCTTTAATGCCAACTATGCGGGCCCCAAAAACAGTTACTTGCTCGCGATCGACGGTTCCGGCCTTGCCAGCGGGTGGCAAGCTCGCGGCAGCTGGACGGTATCCGCCGGAGGGACGCCAAATCCGCAGCCACCGCCCCCGTCGAGCGGCAATCCGACCGCCGATATTGTGTCGCCAAACGCCGGAACCGGAACCAGTCAAACATTTCAGTTAGCCGGTTCCGATCGCAATGGATTCGCGGATCTGAGATTTCTCGAGTTCGTGGTCAACCAGGATACCCGCGGTAAAGCGACGTGCTGGATCGATTACAACCGGCCCAAGAACCTTATCTATCTATTGAACGACTCCGGCAGCGATTTCCTCGGCCCCATCACTTTGGGCGTCCCGGGCACGCTCTCCAAT
This sequence comes from Bryobacteraceae bacterium, assembly GCA_051003795.1. GTDB lineage: Bacteria > Acidobacteriota > Terriglobia > Bryobacterales > Bryobacteraceae > JALYXS01. The sequence continues at coordinate 31,043 of JBPCKZ010000137.1, forward strand.
AGCGAATGCACGGTGGACGGCGGGGGCTCATCCGTTTCCGGTTCGGGTAATACCCTGAATCTGAGCTTGGCCTTGAGTTTCAGCGCTCAATACACGGGCCTGAAAAATAGCTATCTGCTGGCCATCAGCCAATCGGGCCTCGACAGCGGATGGCAGAACCGCGGCAGCTGGATCGTGCCGTAGTTAGCCTAATGCGCGCGGGCCGGTTTAGAGGCCTGCGCGGTTGGTTTGGGGCGCGGCGCTTGCCAGTGAGTTGCCAGTGAGCAATGCGCCCCAACGATTTTAAAGCGGATTCGGATAACCCCGCACGGTTTCTCCCTTCTTTGCCTCCCTCGTCACTTTACATTTGCAAATCGTGAGTAGTAGACTTGCACTGCTCGAAACTAAAATCCCTGAAGGAGTAATCCATGCCCCTTGGAAATTCCCGATTTTTGAAACCCCTTTTTACCGGAGCGCTTTGCCTCGCGGCCTTTGCCGCCCCGCCCGCAAGCGCGCAGACCACCGCGCCCTCCGCCGGTTTGCAATTCCTGCAAACGATTCCGATTCCCGGTTGGGACACGAGTGTCGCCGGATTCGATCTATTCGCGTTTAATCCGGAAACTCGAATCATGTATGTCGCCGACCGCACGAACCATGGCATCGACGCCATCGACACGCGTACAAACTCCTTCGTGGGCAACCTGGCTGTCCCGAACAACGCGAGCCCGAACGGAGTGCTCGTCGTTCCAGAGCTGCAACAGTTGGTTGTCACGGATGGCGGCAAGAACGTTCTGGTGTACGATCTGCGTCTCCCCCGGGATGGGGCCCGACATCTACGCCGTTCCCGGCATTACCGGCGGTACCGACGCGTTGGATTACGACCCGCTCAACCGGCGCGTGTACGTCATCAATGGCAACGCCCCTTATATGATGACCGGAATCGACCTGATCGCGAAGACGGTCGCGAGCCAGCTCGCGTTGCCGGGCAGCCCCGAACTGATGCGGTTCAATCCAGTCGACGGACTGATCTATCAAGTCATCACCGACGGCGATAACAAGAATGCCGGGGCGGGCGTGGCGGTCTTCGATCCGGTCTCAAACACTATCCGGCCCACCTTTCTTACCTCCGACTGCGTGCCTCACGGCATCGATATCGACCCTGTGAGCGATACCGCAATTCTGGGATGCGGAACCACGCAAGCGCAAATTTTGATGGATCTGAAGACGGGCGCGATATTGAAGCGATTCCCCGACGTAACCGGAACCGATCTCCTGCTGTTCAATCCGAACAACCGCCGCTTCTACACGGCGTCCAGCAGCAACAAGAGCACGACGACGGGTTGCCCTGCGGACGGTCCGACGGCCCCGAATTTCCCCGTCTTGGGCGTGTTCGACGCCCTTACCAGTTCGACTGGCCGCTTGGTTGGCGTGACCTGCTCGGGCCGCGGAGCGCACGGTCTGGGCATCGATCCAATTCAGAACCTGATCTACGTGGGGGCGACCCAGTATCCGGCGGACCCGGGGGATAAGACTACGGGTTCAACCGGCGTGCTGGTGTATTACGATCCCGCGCAGCTTGCGCAGGCGCTGACGATTAACACGCGCGCGATGCTGACGGCCATCGGAGGCAACGGCGCCGGCGGCATGGTCAATCTTCATACGGTAGGCAGAACGCTTCGGCTGGATGCGAACTTGCAATCGGTTTCGGGGCACACGGCTCTTGTCAACGTCACTACGACGGTTGGAAATGAAGTGATTCCGTGCAGCATCGATTACAAGTCCGGTAACGCGGTTTGCAACGGAACGCTGGTGGGAGATCCGATGGTCAACGGCGTGGCTATGTTGGCGGTCGATGGCGCGCCCGCGGCGCAGGGCAGGATTTTGGCTCTGCCCATGCCGCTGCCCCCGGTGCCGGCCAGATAGCGGAGTATAATGGGGTTCTTATTATGTCTAAATCGCAGCATAGCCGGCGTACGTTTCTCACGGGTCTTGCCGCGCCATTGATTTTGGGCGCGGACAATAAATCCGGCAGCGCCAAGCCCATTCTGGGCGAGGGCGCCCATAAATACGAAGTCACCCACGATTGGGGCGAGCTTCCCGCCGATATCAAATACGGCAACACTCACGGCGTCTGCGAAGATTCGCACGCCAATATTTATATTCACCACACGGTGAATGCCGCGAGCGAAAGCAGCGACAGCATGGTCGTATTCGATCATCAAGGTAAATTCGTGAAATCCTGGGGCAAGGACTTCCGGGGCGGCGCGCATGGGCTGCATATTCGCAAGGAGGGCACTGACGAATTCCTGTACCTCTGCGACACGAAACGCGGCCTTGTCGTAAAGACCACGCTCAATGGCGAAGAGGTCTTTACGATCGGGTATCCCGACCAGTCGGAGCAATATAAACCGGACGCGGATGGCAAGAAGATCAAATACAGCCCGACGAATCTTGCCGTCGCTCCAAACGGCGATATCTATGTGGGCGACGGGTACGGATCGAGTTACATCAATCAGTACAACAAGACGGGCGAATACATCCGGACCTTCGGCGGAAAGGGTTCGGAAGCCGGTCAGTTGAACTGCCCGCATGGGATCATCATGGATATGCGCGCCACCGCGAATGGCTTGGAGCCGATCCTCACGGTCGCCGACCGCGCCAACAAACGGCTTCAGCGTTTTACGCTCGAGGGCAAGCACATCGACTTTGTCGAGGGATTGACGGCGCCCTGCCATTTCGGCATTTACAAGAACGGCGACATGGTTGTGCCGGACCTGTTCGCCCGCGTGACGCTGATGGACAAGAATAACCGGATAATTGCGAACCTCGGCGACGATTCGCAATCGCCTTACATGCAAACGCGAAAAGAATCGCGCGACCATTTCACGCCGGGTAAGTTTGTGTGCCCGCATGGGGCGTGCTTTGACCACGAAGGCAACATATTCGTCGTGGAGTGGGTCGAGGTAGGCCGCGTTAGCAGGTTACGGAAAGTCTAAAGACGGCGGGCAGCCCGCCGTCTTAACACTCATGGTTTACCGTGTCTTGTGGCTGCCTTTCTGTTTGCCGGCGCTCTTGTGACTCGAGCTTTTGCTTCCACCGCGGCTTTTGGCAAAGCCGAGTGTTACGGATCCCAGCAAGAGGGATACGCCTAAAAGGAAGGAAATCGATTTCTTCATATCGCCGGAGTGCGCGTGCGCGACCGAAAATCTGGTGGTGTCTGAAATGTGCGTTGAATATTTCTGGTAGGGGCGATTACACGCACGCGGACTCAACCGCGCCGGAAAGAGCATCGAACTTGCCTCGAATCAAATCTATTTGCTCGATTTGATTGGTTGCCCAGCGTCGGCGATCCTGAAGTGAAACGACCTGATCGTAATTGCCTAATTGGCCCAGTGGAACGTTAAGCCAAAGGCTGTTTTGAATCAATACATTAGCATCTTCAATTCCGCCAATTTGGTAATTGGATGGAAGTCCCCTAGCTACTGGCTCAAAAGAGGTAATCCGGTTGGTCAACTTCGCAGCTAGGTCATCCGTGACGGCGCGCGAAACCCTACCGTGCATGGTCAAATCGGCCTGAATCATTTCCTTTTCGCCCGCTGGAGACCCCATCGCAATATCGAGAGGAGTTCGCCGACGACGGGCAGTGTCAAACCCATTAAAAACCCATCCGGCAAACACGGGCCGTCCCAGTTGGTCGAATTCCGTAAAGTGTGGATTAGTATCTTTGAATCTGGTGAGTCCTACGTGCCAATCATTCACGAAGGAAGGCACCATTTGACCAATCAGCCCAACACAGTAAACACTAAAGTTGTCTGAAGTGCATGGCACGATATAGTAATCGGAAGAATAGAATGCCGCCCTCACAAGTGCCCCAAAGGACGGGGGAAGATCAATAATCACGAAGTCGAACGCTGACCCGTTTTTTTCTTCAGCCGCCGCCACAATTTTTTGCAATGCAACGTATCGGCTCAGGCCAGTCCCGGTTAACAGATCAGCACCAACGTTTAGAGAATCCGCATAAACGTTAAGCCAGAAATCGCCAGCGATGATCGAAACATTTTCGCTTGTGTGGGGGCCTTTTGCCAGGAATATCTCCTCCCCGCCTGTGTTTTGTAAAAATCGTTGCAGGAAGGATCTGATAGTCGTCCCGTAGGGTATGTTTTGCGTTGGGAGTTTTCCCATAAACAGATCCTCCCCAAGCATCGCGATGGAAACGTTGCATTGCGGATCAAAATCGATCAAGAGGATTTTTTTTCCGCGCCTTCCCATAGCATCCGCCAGATTCCAGCAGATTGTGGATTTCCCGACGCCGCCCTTGTTGTTGAAAACAGAAATCAGTTTCGCCATACCGTTTGTCCATCCTTCGTGGGTGGATTTCGTTGTTTCTTTGCGTTCCATAGAACGGCCTCCTCGTGATACACTTCGAGACAGGCGTCCCGTGGCACCGCAAAGCGATTCCGGCGCTTTGTGGTTTAGGGCCGACGATGTTCCATCCAGCGTTATCCGCTCGCGTTATTTTACGCCAATAATTCCGATAAGTCCCACACTCGATCGGTAATTTTCGATTCCATCGCGGGCGTCACGCGAATCGTGCTGTGAATCCGGCAAAAATTGTAATACGCGAAATGCAGGCAGTACGCGGCCCACAGATTTTCCCATTTTTTCGAGAACGCATTCGTCAATCGCGTGAGCCTGCGAACGCTCATGCGGATCGTGAGGTTTTGGCGTTCCACGTGGCTCGTGCAGATGCGGCGGGTATCGGGATTTCCCATGATTGGGATCTTCTCCGTATCCACTACGTCCCCAGGCGAGTACCGATGATCGTCTTTGGAATTCGCATAGACCTTGATGAGTTGGGCGAAATCGCAGCGGTCGCTTAGCGTGGTGGTGATGGCCGAAACGTAGGGCACAAAGCCATCGCAGCTAATCTGGAAGCGCTGCGGGGCTGTGGCGGCGCGCAAGCCTTCAATGAATACGTCCGTGGTTGCCTGATTCCTCTTGCCGAGTGCAAAATTCAAAATCAATTTCGTCGTGCGTTCGATGGCAACGAAGCAATAGGCGTCTCCAAAGCTGGGATCGTCATCGGGTCCACACCTCTTTTCTTTCTTATTCACAAAGCCCCAAATTTCGTCGCATTGTACGTCCTTAACCGGAACATTCACAATCAACCGCCCCATGAGCTTTTCGCACTTCTCGCCAGCGAGAACCAAAACTTTCATAATCGTATTCCTATCGACCTTAGCGATGCGTTCCGTGGAGCGGATCGAGTTGCCTTCCAGCAGTAATTGGACGATGAGCAGCGACTTTTCTTCGCTGATGTACATCTCGCCCAGAGTGCGTTCGTGAGCTTCCGTGAAGGTGCGTTTGCACTGAGCGCAGCGGAAGCGGAGCAGGCCATTGCGATGCTTACCGAAGCGTTGACATTTTACCTTGCAATCTTCGCAAGTCATTGTAAAGGTTGATTTTGCTTCAGTAACCATGTTGTTATAATACAACGAGCGTTCGTTGTTGTCAATAGGGAATAGTTGTCCTCCTATGAGATTTTAAAGGTATATTTAGGGGGTGTAGCGAAAGCTCTATCAGGCTACCATGTCGTCAAGAACTTCGCTGAATTGTTCGTAACCAGCGTGGTCGCCGGATGAAATCGGGATAACGATGTCGGCACATTTTTCGACGATCCTCCGCGCATCCGATCTCCAGACTTCGGCCTTAGCTTCTACGGCAACCTTGCGCCACTTTCCGACCGGGGTAGATGAAAGATCCTGAATCTTAAAGCCAAATCGCTCTGCTGCTGATAGCGCACCAGCGGTAGGATTCAATATCGAAATTGAAACCGGCTGTCGCCTCTTGGGACTCACAAGAAAGTCGAACTCGTGTTGTTTCAGTTCACCACTTACCTTTACGCGCTCAGTGATTTTTGCTCGTCGGGGACTCCACCTTTTTAGGATTGAGGCTAATTGCGCATTGAGCGATTCATCGACAGCGGACGGAATGTGTTTTAGAATCTCCGTCATTGCAAGCGTCGAGCACATCCCGACCGCCGTTATCGCTTTCGCGAGTCCGGCCATTTTCGCCCCCGTCTGGAATACCTCATCGGTGTACGCAACCCCGAAAGTCGCGGCGAAAATTTCGAAATGATTCTCAATGGACGGTGTAATTTTCATCCCTTGAAGAATCAGTTCGTTAACGGCCTTTCCGCCGTCGTTTACAAGGAAAAAATCAGCTACGCGTGGCTCGACAAAAACATCAATCCACCTTTTGTCAACCGTTAACAGAGGTAGCGTAACGACACACGCCCCATGCACCTCTTGAACTTCCGTCTGGGACGCCAAATGATCCACCACGAGCTGCCGGATAGATTCGCAAGTTTTAATCATGGCCGTCTCCGATCTGAATTTTGTACCCGCACGTTCAGAACTTTAAAACCTGCAAATATAAACTCTCGGGCGGTTAGGCCCGGATCAAAATCCGGAAGGCATTCTTTGTGCGTATCCAGCGTACCCGGCTTCCACATATGGCGATGCCAGCCTTTACAATGATGGGCCTTACCCCGATGATCGTTTACGCGCGCCTCCCAGTCTATGCCATCGATGCGCCCATTGCCATCAAGGATAATGGACATCGCCCAACTCTGGACAAGTGGCGCACGGACTTTTATCACCACCCGGACAAATACCTGTAATCTGCCAACCCGAATTCGCTTGTCAAACGTTCCACCATTGCGAGTGATATCGGCCTCAAGATCTTCCATCGTAAGGGGAATTTGCTTAACGTGCTTCCGGACGCGAATTTCGATTGTTGAGGGCTTCTCTCTCTTCATCCCAGCATAGGGATGAAGTATATCAGTGAGCTAAGATTCTTTCCGTGGTCTTCCGCCAGCGCGCGTCTTGCGCTTTGCCGCAAGCTGGCGGAAGTGATCTGGCCCGAACCGCTTTGCGGTAGCGCTCCCGCCTTTATGTCCCATCGCAGCAGCGGGCGATAAGCTCGCTTGCTCGATGAAATCTTCGGTAAGCGCTATTGCGGATTTCAGCAATTCCCGGCAACGCTTCGTGCGGCCTTCGGGAAGTTCAGTGGTGGATAAAATCAGATCAACTTCGGAGATGAGGTTGCGGAGTGCGTGGAATTCGCGGTTAGATGGTTTCGCCATAACTTCAACCGTAAAGCGAGTTTTGCTCGAAAGCAAGCGTTCGCTGTTTATAGGTCAACGCACACTTCAGACACTACCGAAAATCTCAGCCTTTTCAGATTGAGCGAGGCGTGTTAACCTGATACCGAGGGGGGCGCAACGGATTCGACGGGATTGAATTGTGATGGGAAGGCGTGCCGGGTTCCGAGCTCCCGTAAAACGATCGGAAAAACACAATTGCCAATCAGCAATTTGCATACGCTGCTTAATTAATTAG
>JBPCKZ010000138.1:0-52879 GCA_051003795.1 Bryobacteraceae bacterium
TTCGAGCAAAATTATCAATATCGCTGGCGCCCGAAGGGCAGGATCGTCGCTTCGCACGGCCCGTTTCTTTCGGGACTCGGAAATTGGGACCATCAAGGCCGCGCCGAGGACTGGAACGTCAATCCCGGTTATTTTGTCGAATTCAAACGGCAGACCTTCTTCGTCGTTAGCCGGACCGAGGCGTTCGAGCGTTTCCAGGACATCAAATTCCGCAAACATTCGAGCGATGCGTTCTTCTCTTCGGACTACTTCAAGAAAATCGGCGTGCAGGTTACGTACGCGACGGGCGCGCGGGTCAACTATTCGCCCAATGTCAATCTCTTGCCCTTTCTCGCGAACGGATCGGAGGCGAATGCGCGGATCACGTGGCGGCCTTCCTCCAGGATCAAGCTCGAAGAGAATTATTTCTATACGCACTTGACCGAACGGTTCGGCGGACCGGCGGTTTTCAACAACCACATACTGCGTTCGCGGCTGAACTATCAGTTCACGCGGGAGCTTTCGCTGCGGTTGATTCTCGATTACAACGCGGTGCTGCCGAACCCGGATCTGGTTAATCTGGATCGTTCGAAACGCATCACGGGCGACGTTCTGGTAACGTATCTCGTCCATCCCGGGACGGCGTTTTATGTGGGCTACACGGACCGGCGCGAAAACGTCTTGCTGGCGCCGGGCGACACATCGCTGACCCGAATCGGTTTTCCGTTCACCGTTACCGGCCGGCAGTTTTTCGCGAAAATAAGCTATTTGTTTCGATTCTGAGAACTTACAATGTGGCGCACGCACTCCTGCGTGCGCCACAAAGAGCCCCAATCTTTACTCGTTATCCACGCCGCATTCCGCGTGATTGCAATCGCACATGATCTCCGTCTGGTCCGCCCGGCCTTCGCAATACGCACCGCAGTATTTGCTCCCCTCGGTAGCCGCGCAACTGCATCCCGGATGAGCGCATTTTTTTGTCTTGTCCGCCATGAATCCTCCTGCTAACACTTTACGATGCGGCGGGGATCAATGGCCGGCAGCAAAGCTCCTGCAAAATATCGACCGGCGAGTTGCGGCGATCAAGCAGATTGTTCCGCGGAATAATCACTGTCTGTTCAAGCGCATAGCGACCCGATAACACGGCATGCGGCACGATATCCGTGAACACAATCCAGCTCGCTCCCGGCGGAAACTCCAGCCGGTATTTCGGGCAATCGCGCTGAAATGTTTCGCTCCGCTTCAGGTAATCGTGAAAGCCGAGCATGAACCGGTCGTAGGGGGTCCGCCTTGCCGATTTCAGGCCCGCCGCCGCAAGCAGCCTTCGCACCGGAGAGGCGCCGCCGGCGGATACCTTGAACAGCCCCGCGGCCGCGGCGTGCGCGCGAGCCGCTTCCACAAATGGGTCCGACACCAGCCACACGCGCTTTTCAACTGGATTGACGTTGGTGAAAATTCGCAAGATCAAATCGCCGCCCGTGGGGCGCGTGGGAAAGGCATCCACATGCAGCAGATCGTTCCGCTTATTCGTGGGAAGCGCGCGGCCCTCCTCTTCTTCCGGACGGAAGCTGGCGTAATCGATCCGGCAGCCTTCCATGTAGCGCGGCAGCAGCTCCCGCAAAAATTGAATTGAACGGTGCGAGTAAGAACGCAGCACGGCATGAAGGTCTTGCGCGTCGCGCGTCCCGGTTACCTTGTCTCCCGCCGGCTTGTACGCGATGTTTTTATGATGCGAGCCGCCGGCCTGCCGCGCGCCGAGGAGAATATCGCGTTCCCCTTGAGGAATTTCAAAAGGCGCGCGCTCGAAAAATAAGACGCTACCGGCTTCCAGATGCCGGTAATTTCCATCGCCGGGCCGCGAGTCCCGGAGATGGATCAGCGGCATCGTCTCACGACTCCTTCCTCAAAATTTTCATGCCGGAAGGCAGCAGAAACAAGCTGTCCTTCAGATGGTCGCCGACGGTCACGGAATCCGCGTACATCTCGAAAATCTTCTCGCTATCGCGGTCTCGTTGCAGATCGAGCGGCCACATCACGCCGTTTCCCGCATCGCGATATTTGGAGAAGCGGCTGATCTCCTCGATGCGGTCCTTCGTGGCCGGGTCGCGCCGGTAGAAGCGCTGCTTCATGGGTAGAAACGTGTCGCTGTCCAGATACACGGTCACGCTGCGATTTTGCGCATCGAATACGTCGATAGTTTCCACCGGCCGGTTTTCGACGACGTCCTGTCCTTTCGATTCAAACTGCAAGCCGGGTTCTCCGAGCCGCTGCCGCAGGATATAAAAAATGTTGTGCAGCGTGGACTCTTTGTAGCGCTCCACTAGATTGTCGGCGAGCGGCCTCACGCCACGGTAAGTAAGCTCGTATCCGTTTCCGTCCGTAAACAGTATCGCGCTCTCTTCCTTTTTCTTGCCGAACGATTCGCGCTCCTGTATCCCGAAAAAACCCGGCGTGGGCGGCTGCGGCGCGGCCACATAGCGCGTGTAAATTTTTGCGATGGATAAGCCCGAAAGCCGTTCGCGGTAAAACGAGTAAGCGCGCCCCGATTCCACGCGATCCTGCATGGCAAGAAAGTTCCCGCCGCCGAGCGCGGCAATCGCGCGGTCGATTATTTTCTTCCCGCGCTCTTGACTGGTCTCCGCCTTGACGAACCCGGCCGCCAACGCGGAAACCGCGAAATGCCGTCGCGTCATGTTTAATTACTCATGTTTAATTGCTCATGGTTTCTTGCTCATGGCTTCTTGCTCAGGTCTTCGGGCGTTAGGCCGGTGTCGATCTTCAACTCCTGAACGGTGATGTCCGCGAACTTATGGCCATTCTGGACAATCGAAAGCTTGCGCGGAGCCTGAATTCCCTGGACCGCTTCAAAATCCGTGAACGTTTCTTCAATCGCCGCCGGTGGACCTTGCTGTTGCGCCCCTTGATAGGTCTCTTTCATCGGAAGACTGGTTTTCGGGTCGATATAAAGGCGCACGGACGATCCGCCTTTGCCGGAAATTTCCACGACATTGTCCGCAACGAGGTTGACCGTCCGGTCGGGAGAACGATCGCTCAGCAGCAGGGAGAAATAGATGCGAAACAGCTCGTCTTGAATTTGCCTGAGCTGAGCTTCGGGCAGCGGGCCGCCGCCCTGCGGGCTCACAATCCAGCCCGAGCGGCCATCCGAAAACGCCGACATCTTGCCAAACGGCAAAACACTGTCCTGGCGAAAATAGGACGGGGCCAGCCAGCAAATGACTTGGCCCACCTTCATTCCACCCGCGCTTCGATCTAACTGAAAATCGACTTTCTCCTCGAAATCGTGAACCGCGGCCAATTTATCCGCGCCGCCCACCGCCTGTTGAACGCGCTGCAATAACTGTTTTCCTTTCTCGATGCTCGCGGCATCGGCCGCGGCCGTTTCCGCCTTGGGCTCGGCGATCGAAATATCGAGCGGCGTGATGGGCATTCCTAGCGCGGTGAGCGGTTCACCGAAGTCTTTCTTATTTCCGACAGCCAATACGGTCAGTTCTTTCGGATGCAGCCGTTCTTTGGCGGCCCGCAGGATATCGGCTTTAGTAACTGCCGCGACGCCTTTCTGATACTGGTAGATGAAATCCTTGGGATAGCCGTAGTATTCGTAGATCAGCAGCCGGTTGAGCGTCTTCGATCGCGTGTCGAAATTAAAGACGAAACTGTTGAGCACCGACTGTTTTGCGGTCTCGAGCTCATCGGTGGTAACTTCGGACGTGCGAAGCTTATCGATCTCTTCTTCGGCAACCTTGATGGCTTCCGTGGTCGAAAGGCTCTTGGTACTTCCGGAGACTTCGAATAATCCGGGATGGTCGTAACCCGCTCCCCAATTGGACGAGATGTTATAAGCATACCCAAGCTGCGTTCTTACCCGCTGGAATAGACGGCTGCGAAATCCGCCGCCAAGTATGTCGGCCATTACTTCGAGCGCCGGGTAATCTTTATCTTTCAATTCGCCGCCAAGTTGACCCAGGATGAAGGATGTCTGCGTCACATCCGTCTTCGTGGCGAGGTAAACGCCGGGCTCCGGCGTCCGCCGCACGGGCGGGAACGGAGGCACTGGCGCTTGCCGGTAGGTCCAGGCTCCAAACAACTTTTCCAATTTGGAGCGCATTTCGGGCGTCGAGAAATCGCCTTGCACCGCGAGCATGACGTTGGCTGGAAAAAAATAGCGTTTGTAAAACTCGATCAGATCGGTCCGCTGAATCGCGTTGACGGTCGCGTATTCCATCTGCCACCCGTACGGAGTGTCGCGCCCATATAACAGGTCCGCGAATTCCCGTTGCGCGATGCCTTGCGCTTCGTCATTGCGCCTCGAAATACCGCTGCGCAACTGATTTTTGACCAGGTCGATCTTGTCTTCTCGAAACTCGGGGGCGATCATCACGTCTTTGAAGACGCCCAGCACTTCATCGGTACGTTCTTTCAAGGTGGAGAAAGAGACGCTGCCGGAACTTTCGCCGATTTGGCTTTCGACCGACGCGGCGATATTCTCCAACTGCTCATCCAATTGATCGCCGGTCTTGTCTTTCGTGCCGCCGCTACGCATCACCTCGCCGGTTACGGTGGCAAGTCCCACCTTGTCGGGCGGATCGAACAGGTTTCCTGTCCGCACCAGCGCGACACCGCGCACCAGGGGAAGCTCGTGATTTTCGAGCAAGTAGAGCCGCATTCCGTTTGGCAGCGTGTAAGTGGCAATGTCGGGAATCTTGACTTGCCGCAGCGGCGGATACTTTAGTGCCTTATAAGATGGAATTTGACCGTGCGCCGCCCCGCACAACAGCATCAAACCAAGAACGGCTTTCACTTGGCGCCTCCCGTTTGTGCCGGGGCGGCCGGTGAAAATGTGAACGCCGCCGTACGGCTCATATCCGTGAAGTACTGGCGGGCCACGCGCTGCACATCGTCCACCGTCACCGCGTCGATTTCATCGAGCGACGTGAACAGCTTCCGCCAATCCCCATAATTCGCATAATAGCTTGTCAGTAACTGAGCGAGCCCCGAGTTACTGTCAAGCTGGCGAATCAAGCCGGCCCGGGTATTCGTCTTCACGCGCGCGAGCATCCGGGGATCCAACTTATCTTTTTGAAAGTGGGTAAGCACATCGTAAAAGACCTTTTCATTTTCGGGCAGCGTCTTGCCGAGCGAAGGCGCCAGGAAGAATATAAACAGGTTCGGATATTTTCCGCCAGGGAAAGTCGCGGCCGCGCCCGCCTCGAGCGCCACCTTCTTATCCCGCACAAGCTCTTTATACAGCAGCCCCGTGCGCCCGCTCGAGAGAATCCCGCCGATCACGTCGAAAACCGGATCGTCCTTGTCGTACTGATCGGGCCGCTTATAAGCGACGAATTCAAGCGGCTGGCTTTGCGACTCGACTTGGACCTGCTTGGGGCCTTCCTGCGGCGGCTCCGCCGTGATCGCCAGCGGCGGCGGAGGTCGCTTCGGAATTGGCGCGAAATACTTTTCCGCCATGCGGCGGGCTTCGCCGGGATTCACGTCGCCGACGATGCCGATGGTGATGTTGCCCGGCCCGTAGTACTTGGCGAAAAACTTCTCGGCATCCTCCATTCGAAGGTGTTCTATATCGCTGGCCCATCCGCCGGGCATCCGCCGATATGGATGCGCCGCGAATGCCGTCGCGAGCATGAATTCCATCAGCTTGCCTTGCGGATCGGATTCGACGCGCATGCGCCGCTCTTCCCGCACCACGTCGCGCTCTTTGTAAAATTCGCGGAAGACGGGCCGCAGGAATCGCTGCGATTCGAGCAGAAACCAAAGCTCGATCCGGTTCGCCGGCAGGTTATAAAAATAATCGGTCGAATCTTCGCCGGTGCCCGCATTCAAACCCACGCCGCCATTCTCTTCGATGATCCGCGGATAGAGATTTGGCTCAACGTATGAGTTGGCCTTATCCATCGCGATCTTCAACCCAACTTGGAGTTCTTTGATCCGCTCGGGCTTGGCGAAAGCGCGCTTATTTCGCTCGGCATCGAGGCTGTCGTAAATATCTTCCACTTCCCGCAACGCTTTTTTTTCCGCCGGCCAGTTAGTGGTCCCGATATTCTCGGTTCCCTTGAACGCCATGTGCTCGAACATGTGGGCCAGTCCGGTCTTGCCCATCGGGTCGTCGACCGCGCCCGCGTTGACATATGTGTGAAAGGAGACGACCGGCGCCTCATGCCGCTCCAGCACGATAAAATGCATGCCGTTGGCGAGGGTGAACTCGGTAACATTTTTCTCGAATTCCTTCAAATTTTGGGCGTGGAGGATGGAAGGGAGAATCGCGAAAAGGGCGAGGATGGCGTTGCGCTTCACGGGCGTTGGCTCCAAGAAACTACTGTAACAATGCGGCGTGCACCTTACGGTCACGGCTCGGAAATGGCGTAAAATTGGACTTCGGAAGCAACCTTCGTACATGACTAGCGGCACTGACGTCCTCATCGTCGGCGCGGGGCCGACGGGTTTGGTGTTGGCTCTCTGGATGGCGCGCTTGGGCGTGCGCGTAAGGATCGTCGACAAGACCGCGGAACCGGGAACGACATCGCGCGCCGTCGCCGTGCAGGCCAGGACGCTCGAACTGTACCGGCAGATCGGTCTCGCGGGCGCGGTCGTCGAACGCGGATGGAAGACTATCGCGGTGAATCTCTGGGTGGCCGGCAAGAAAACGGCACGCGTTATCTTCGGCAACATAGGTAAGGATATCGGCCCGTATCCCTATGCGCTGATCTTTCCCCAGGACGAACACGAACGTCTCTTGATCGATTGCCTGGCCGAAGCCGGCGTCCACGTCGAGCGCGGGACGGAACTCCTGCGCTTCGAGGATGCGTCCGGCCGCGTGCTTGCGCATCTGAAGAGGCCGGACGGGACCGAAGAGACGTGCGAAGCGGCTTACATCGCCGGGTGCGATGGGGCACGCTCCACAGTGCGCGAGGGGCTGGAAATTGGTTTCCCGGGCGGGACCTACTCCCATCTCTTCTATGTCGCCGACGTGGAGGCGGACGGTGCAACCATGAACGGCGAGCTGCACGTCGCGCTGGACAGGACCGATTTTCTCGCGATGTTCCCGCTGGACGGCGCGGGGCGCGCTCGCCTTGTCGGGACCGTAAACGAGGAAGCCGGGCACGAACACAAAGACCTGTCTTGGAACGACGTTGGCAAGCAAGTGCTCGAATGGATACGCATCGACGTCAAGCGCGTGAACTGGTTCTCGACCTACCATGTGCACCATCGAGTCGCCGATCGTTTCGCGAGGGGTCGCGCGTTCCTGCTGGGTGACGCCGCCCACATCCACAGTCCCGTCGGCGGACAAGGCATGAACACCGGCATCGGCGACGCGGTGAACCTGTCCTGGAAACTCGCCGCCGTTCTGCATGGGCGGGCGAACGCATCGCTCCTCGACAGCTACGAGCCGGAACGAATCGCCTTCGCGCGCCGGCTGGTTGCAACGACCGATCGGGCCTTCACCGTTGTCACGAGCTCCGGGGCCGTAGCGCGGCTTATGCGACTGCATATCGTGCCGCTCGTGTTGCCGCTCTTTTTTGCATTTAGGCCGGTACGACGCTACCTGTTTCGCACGGTCTCGCAGACGACGGTGAACTACCGTGGAAGCAGTCTGAGCGAGGGGCGGGCGGGATCGGTTCACGGCGGCGATCGTCTCCCCTGGATGCCGGCTGCCTCGGATGGCGTCGGGCAGGACAACTTCGCGCCGCTGGCATCGCTGGAGTGGCAAGCCCACGTGTACGGCGAGGCCAAACCCGAAATCAAAGCAGTTTGCGATGCGCGAAAAATGCAGATGTGCGTCTTTCCATGGCGACGGGAGATGCGTCGAGCGGGCCTGCTGCGCGATGCCGTCTACCTGGTGCGGCCCGACGGCTACGTGGGTCTGGCGGATCCCGAAGGCAACGCCACGGCGATCGCGTCCTACCTTAACGCGCGCCTTAAGACAATATAATGTGCTCCGTACCGGCAAAGTCACAAAAGGCCGTGTTAGATTGATCCACATGAGACTGACGAAACTCTCAATTGTTTCCCTCGTGCTGTCATGCACGATCGCCGCTATCCCCGGCTATTCAAAGAGCAAGAAGAAGGGCGCCGACGGTGCTCCATCCGCGACGGCTGCCAAGACCGATAAAACCGGACCCGCCACGAAAGTCGATCTCAACTCGGCCAGCGAGGCGGATTTAGACAAGCTGCCTGGCGTAGGCCCGGCCACCGCCAAGAAAATCATCGCCGGACGCCCCTATACCTCGGCCGCCGATCTTTCCCGCGCGGGAGTTCCGGCGAAGACCATCGCGAACATAACGCCCTTTGTCATCGTCGGTGGCGCCGCCTCCAAAGCCACGGCCGCCACTCCGCCGGTACCCGCGCCCACCCACAAAGCCGCGGTCCCGGCCGCCACCCAGCCCATGACCGCCTCGAATTCCATGACGCCGAGCGCGACCCAAGCGCCTGGCGGCGGCAATGGAATGGTCTGGGTGAACACCGAAACCAAGGTCTACCATCACCAGGGCGACCGCTGGTATGGCAGAACCAAGACTGGCAAATACATGAGCGAAGCCGACGCGCAAAAGGCCGGCTACCGCGATTCCAAACAAGATCCCGCGCTCAAGAAAAAAGCCGCCTAGCGATTTACCGGAAGCCCGCTTATCAGCCGCTCTATCGGCTCCACGATCGCGACGACCACCTCCGCGCGGGGTTTCTTTGCGGCTTGGAGAAACGCGTTTTGCTCCTTGAGCCAGGCTTGGGGCGGACGCTTTCCCCGCTCCCGGTAATCGAGCGCTTGTAGCCCGATCGCCCCGAGCCGCGAAATATCGCGCGAAAGCGGCTCCACTTCCCGCAGCAACTCCGAACCGCGAATCGCCGGTTCCAGTTTCGAGGCGTTGTCCTTCCAGAGCGTCAACCACTTCCGCGCGGCGTCCCGATTTTCATCCAAGCGGTCCACAATGCGACCGAAATTCCGCGCCACACCGCTCTCGGGCCGCGCCACATCCACCAGGCGGTTTAACGGCGTTTGTTGCGTATATTGCCGATAATTTCCTCGCGCGTATTCCTTCACCGGCGCGACCACGTCCGCCAGCACTTTTAATGGTTCGACCGGCTCCGAGCCCGCTAACCGCTCCAGCATGACCAAGTAGCTCGAGCGGTGCGTGAGGCCCAACGCTTCGAGACGACCGCTCATGATATCGAGGCGCCGGTACATGGAATCGACATCCCTCACGCTTTGCGGCGACCAGAGCCGCTCGGCGATGGCGGCGGCTCGCGGCCAAATGCGCGAATCCACCGTTTCCGGACTCACGTATTCCGTCCACATGCATGCCTCGCCTCCCAGGATTTGCGTTTTTCGCGCCGGCGTCAGCGCGGCAGCCTGTTTCCCTAGCGGATCGACCAAGTAATGCGCGGAAGCGGGATGCATCAGGTCGAGATAATAACCGGAAGACAGAATTCCCCGATAGCCCAGACGGGCCGCCTCAGCTAACGATTCCTGGCCGCGCCACGACTGAATCAGGATGTCCTTCGGCAAGCCTGGATCGAGGATTTCATCCCAGCCCTCCATGCGTTTTCCGTGTTTCGCGACGATCGCCTGTAGGCGCCGGTTGAAGTAAGCCTGCAAGTCGCGATTGTCCTTCATTCCGTGTTCGCGCTTAAAGGCTTGAATGGCGGCATTCCCGTCCCACTGGATTCCATTCACCTCATCGCCGCCAACGTGCAGGTACTCATCGGGGAATAGCGCGCTCATCTCGCCGATGAACGCGTCGAGAAATTGATAGACCGCCTCCTTCGTGGGATCGAGGCACGGAATTAGAATGCCCCAAGTCCGCTCGATCCGGAACGGTCCCGGCGCGCTCGCCAGTTCCGGATAGCCCACCAGCCAACTGGTGGCATGCCCCGGCATGTCGAACTCCGGCACGACGCGGATTCCGCGCTCGCGCGCATAAGCGAGGACCTCGCGGACCTGATCCCGTGTATAGAAATTGCCGTCCGACCCCATTCCCGTAAGCTTCGGATAGGTATTGCTCTCGATGCGGAAACCCTGATCGTCGGTCAGATGCCAGTGAAATACGTTAAGTTTTACGGCCGCCATGCCGTCAAGGGTGCGGTGCACTACCTCGACCGGCATCCAGTGGCGGGAAACGTCCAGGTGCAAGCCCCGCCAGGCAAATCGCGGCTTGTCGTCAATCGTCACGGCGGCCGCGGCAAAGCCACCCGGGCCTGCCGCCGGCAGTTGAAGGAACGTCTCCATGCCGTGAAGCGCGCCCAGCGGAGTTGTCGCCTCCAAACGCGCGCCCGAGGGCGTCACTTCCAGGCGGTAACTCTCGTCCTCATTCTACGTTTGCACCGGTTCCCGTGGGCGCCCGCAACGGATCAGGAGGGCGGCGCGCGCGGCATCCGCCGATAAGTCTTGCGTGAGCGGAAGGCCGGTTTGCTTGATGAGGCGCGTTATGAGCCGCCTGGCCCCGGCCGCCACGGAGTCATCCTGAATCCCTTGCAGCGCGATGCGGAAATTCCCATCGATGGCCAGCTTTCCCGGCGCACCCGCGACTTTGGCGGGCGCGGGCATCAGGTCGGCGGCTTGAGCTGCGATTGCGATTGAAATCGTAAGGATACCGCGCAAGATCATGGAAGTTTCACCAGCATATCAGTGCGCGCCGGGCGTTTCCGGAAAGGGACAAATTGTCCGGGCGTGGGCGCGTTGTAAATCTGAATTCCCTCTTCCGTTTACAGAGATTCGCCAGTTCATAAGCGACAATTTGTCCCAACCCGCAACGGAATTGCATCGGCTAAGTAACTGAATTCATGGGGTTGTGTCCGGCTACGCGCCTGCTTTAGTGAAGGCAACGGCTATGCATTATTCCTAACTTAGGAAACGATCGATGAAAAACATTCTAAAATTCGGCGCAATATTCGGATTGGCGACGCTGGCGTTTGCCGGGCAATCCAAAATTTCTGACGATTTGCGGACGCTCGATCCGGAATCGCGGGTCGAAGTTATCGTGCAATACAAACATGCGCCCACCCCCGCGCACCACCAGAAGATCGAAGGCAAAGGCGGCATTCTCAACCAACAGTTCGACGCCCTAAAGGGCGCGCATTACACGATAAGCGCCAAAGCCCTCAAGTCGATGGAAAAGGACGACGAGGTTCTGCATGTTTCGAGGAATCGCGCGGTACACGGGTTTGCCGCGTCCACCTACGATTACACGCCTCAAACCGTCGGCTCGTTCAATTTGGGTCCCGCTCTCGGCAGTGGCGTCGCCGTTGCCGTAATCGATAGCGGCATCGCTCCGAACGCGGATTTCGCGAACGCCAACACCGGAAAATCCCGCATCGTTTACAAACAAAGTTTCGTGGCTGGAACTTCCGATGCATCCGATTATTACGGGCACGGCACTCACGTGGCGGGAATCGTGGGCGCAAACGGAGCCGGCTCCGCCGGGCCCGGCTACTACCATCAGGTGAAGGGAGTTGCCCCAAGCGCCAATCTGATCAATCTCCGGGTTCTGGATGCGAACGGCAAATCGACCGACGCGATTGTGATCGCGGCCATCGAAAAGGCGATTGCGCTGAAGGACGTCTATAACATCCGGGTAATGAATCTCTCGCTGGGACGGCCGGTATTCGAGAGTTACACCGTCGATCCGCTGTGCCAAGCCGTGGAAGCGGCGTGGAAGGCGGGAATCGCGGTGGTGGTTGCGGCCGGCAATTCGGGCTGGGATAACTCCGCCGGCACCAGCGGCTATGCCACTATCGACGCTCCCGGGAACGATCCGCTCGCGATCACGGTCGGGGCGATGAAGTCGGAGAGCACGCCGACTCCCACCGACGATTTGATTGCCAGCTATAGCTCAAAAGGTCCCACGCTGCTCGATCACGTGGTCAAGCCGGATCTCGTCGCGCCGGGCAATTCGATCTTTTCGATTCTGGATCCGCAAGGGTCGTTGAACAATGCCTATCCGGGGAACATCGCTCCCGTCTCCGCTTTTGAGCGCGCGCCTTATCTGAACCCGCGCTCGAACTACTTTGTGCTGAGCGGCACCAGCATGGCCGCGGCAGTCGAGAGCGGCGCATCGGCCGCAATGATTGGCCAGGATGGATCGTTAACCCCCGACCAAGTGAAAGCCACGCTGATGAAAACGGCCTCGAAGAGCTTCCCAGCCAGCAGCCTAGTCACCGTTTCCAATCCGAACGGGCAGGCGATAACGTACGTCAGTCAGTACGATCTGTTCACGGTGG
Source organism: Bryobacteraceae bacterium (assembly GCA_051003795.1). Taxonomy (GTDB): domain Bacteria; phylum Acidobacteriota; class Terriglobia; order Bryobacterales; family Bryobacteraceae; genus JALYXS01. Next base: position 12,223 of record JBPCKZ010000138.1, read on the forward strand.
GGGCGGGGTATTTGAATTTGCCCGCCGCTTTGGCGAGTTCGGATCGCCTGCCAGCCTATGAGACTGCGCAATCTCCGACGGCCGCCTATGACGCCTCGAGCGGAAACGTATACGTGGTATCCGGGACCTCGGCGGTCTGGGGCACGTCGGCGGTGTGGGGGACGTCCGCCGTATGGGGTACGTCGGCGGTGTGGGGGACCTCGGTGTTCGTCGGAGGAAATTCGGCGGTTTGGGGCACATCGGCCGTTTGGGGCACCTCGGCGGTGTGGGGCACCTCAGCCGTCTGGGGAACCGGAACAGTCAACGGATTCAGCGCGGTTTGGGGAACTTCCGCGGTCTGGGGCACCTCCGCGGTTTGGGGAACGGCCGACGGCTCCGGTCCCGAGAGTACGAATATCGCGATTAATGGCGAAAAATAAACTGCCGGGCGGGCAAAAAAGAGTATTGCCCGCCCTTAAGTACGGACCGGTACGCGCTCGCCATAAACGACGCGATCGCAACCGTATTTTTACCGAATTTTCATTGACCGCGTCCAGTAACCGGTTTATACTCATCACAATAAACGCTGTCACGGCGTTCATAGGTCTCTCCAAATGGGTGCATTGCCAAACATAATTGAGGGCCAAGAACCTGGGATTTATCCGTGGTTCGCTTTGCGCATCCGGTCGCGTTTTGAAAAGATTACCGCGACCGTTCTCCGCGGTAAAGGTTTCGAGGAATTTTCTCCCTCGTACCGGAGTAGACGCACTTGGTCGGACCGGGTAAAAGAAATCGATCTTCCCCTGTTCCCCGGATACATGTTCTGCCGCTTCGATCCGTTGGACCGGCTCCCGATTTTGAGCACGCCCGGAGTCGTATCGATTGTCGGAATCGGAAAATTCCCCCGGCCGGTGGAAGATCACGAGATCGAGCAGGTCCAGGCTATCCTGGCGTCCGGGGTATCTGCCCAGCCGTGGCCTTTTCTCGCAATTGGTCAACGGGTAAGGATCTCCGGCGGGTCGCTGACCGGTCTCGAAGGCTTTCTGGTCAACTTCAAGAACAGCTACCGCCTGGTGGTGTCCGTGACGCTGCTGCAAAGGTCCGTAGCCGTTGAAATCGACCGCGATTGCATACAGCCGTCCTGAATCTAATTTCCGCTGCTACACTTTGGATTGACGGCGGTTCGATCGATGGCGGCGAATTTCTCAACGGCAGGCGTCTCCCTCAACGACATCTCGCAAGAGCGCGGCGTTCGCGAGGCGCTGCAATGGTTTACGCGCGAAAAACAGTGGATCAACGATCTCCACCTGCAGCTTTGCCGCATCCCGGCCCCCACCTTCCTCGAACAACGGCGCGCGGAGTGGTTCTCGGCCCAATTCCGCAACTTTGGATGGGACGCCCACATCGACCGAGCCGGGAATGTGGTCGCCAGCTTCGGACCGGCCCGCGACGGACCCTTCGTCGCGGTCACGGCTCACCTCGATACGGTTCTCGCCCCACGCAATAGGGACGACATCTCGCTCGATCCCGATGGAAAGCTACGCGGCCCTGGCGTTTCCGACAACGGCGCCGGATTGGCCGCTCTGCTGGCCATCGCCAAGGCGGTCCAAGTCTCGCCGAAACAGGAAGAATGGCGGAACGAGCTGCTTCTCATCGCCAACGTCGGCGAGGAGGGCGAAGGCAACCTGAACGGCATGCGATTCCTGTGCCGGACGCCGGGCAATGCCAATTCGGACAATGCCAAAAAGATCGGCTGCTTTCTAGTGCTCGATGGCGCGGCAACCGACCACATCACCACCCAGGCGCTTGGCAGCCGGCGCTTCGAGATCGCCTTCACTGGCCCCGGAGGCCATAGTTGGAGCGATTCCGGAACCGGAAATCCCGTCCATGCCTTGAGCCGGGCCGTTTCGCTTTGGACGGAACACAAACTAAACGGAGCGCCCCGCTCTTCGATGAACGTGGGGCTCGTCGATGGCGGCTGCAGCATCAACTCCATCCCGTCGTTCGCGCGGGCGAAGGTGGATATCCGCTCCGAAAGCGATGAAAAAATGGACGAGTTGGCGGCCCTCCTGCACGCTGCGGTCGAACGAGCCCAAGATCTCGAAAACCAGCGGGCTTCGGGGGGCAAGGTGGCCGCCCGCATCAAAGATATCGGTTCGCGCCCCGCCGCCCGCCTTGCGCCGGGCGCCGCTATCTTGAATCACTTGAAGGCGGTAGACGCCCATCTCGGCATTCGGTCCAGGATCGATTGCGCCTCGACGGATGCCAATATCCCGCTTTCACTAGGCATCCCGGCCGTTTCGATCGGCGCGGGCGGAACGGGCGGGTGCGCTCACACCCCGCAAGAATGGTTTAGCCCGGATGGCCGGGACTTGGGCCTAAAGCGCGTGTTTTTGGCCTTGTCCCTTTTGCTTCGGGACGTCCTTCCGATGGCATGAAAACCTGGAAAGCGGACCTCGCGCTGGCTGCCGTCACGATAATCTGGGGTTCCACTTTCGTAGTCGTAAAGAATGCGCTGGCATCCGTTTCCCCGGTCTTGTTCCTGGCGATGCGGTTCACGCTCGCGGCGGTGGTCCTGATTGCGATCCATGCCGCAATTTATCGGTCCCGATTCGATCGACGTTCGGTCCTCGCGGGTATTGCCGCCGGTTTCCTGCTGTTTGCGGGTTACTTCTTCCAAACCGTTGGACTCCGGCTGACAACTCCTTCGAAATCCGCGTTCTTCACGGGCCTTTCGATACCGATGGTACCTTTGGTGGCCGCCCTCGTCTATAGAAAGGTTCCTTACTTGCTCGAAATTGTGGGAGTGCTGTTTGCATCGGTGGGCATGGCTTTGATGGCACTCGAGGGCGAGGCGCTGAAACCGGGGCGCGGCGTGTTCGACTCCATGTTTAGCGACAACATGTTTCGCGGCGATCTCCTTAGCTTCCTTTGCGCGATTGCGTTTGCCATCCACATCGTGTTGATTGGACACTATACCGGAATGTTCGGATTTGAGACCATTGCGGTTACGCAGATCTCGACGGCGGCCGTCCTCTCGCTGGGCTCGTTCTGGTGGATGGAAGCCGCGGTCCTGCATTGGAATTCGGGCGTGTTGGCTGCCGTTTTGATCACCGGGCTGTTGGCGACCGCTTTGGCGCTCTCCGTGCAGGCATGGGCTCAACAATTCACCACCGCGACCCGCGCCGCGCTGATTTTCGCTTTGGAGCCGCTCGTCGCGTGGCTCACTTCGTGGTGGTTCGCGGGTGAAGTATTGTCCCGAAGGGGGGAGATTGGGGCGTTTTGCATTTTATCGGGAATCTTACTGGTGGAAGTGAAACGCTTCAATCCCTTGAAACATCAATCCAGTAGCGCCGCAACTTCAGATAGTACGGCTGCCAGAGGAGTTTGAGAGTAAATGAATTTCTTCGACAAGGTTCGCAGACAAAAATTTCTATCCTTCACGTTGATTCTCTTCACGCTGTCGATCGGCGTCTTAATCGGAACGCTTCTGAATACCGGCGTGAAGGCGGCGAAAGATCAAACGGCGGCCCCGGGCGCCAGCGCTCTTTCCATTCCCAGCCCGATCCAGCTTCAGAATTCGTTTTCGCAGCTTGCGAAGATGCTGGAACCGTCGGTGGTTAACATTTCGACGGAATATATGAGCAAAGCGGCTAGCGCCACCACGCCTCACGGCCGCCGCCGGATGGCGCCGGCAGATCCGGAAGAACAAGACAACGGCATGCAAGATTTCTTGCAGCGCTTCTTCGGCGGGAACGGGGGCGGGGGCGGCGGACTGGATGGAGAAATGCCGCAGACGGGACCGCGGCGTACTTACGCGCTGGGCTCGGGCGTGGTGGTGGATCGCAACGGGTATATTTTGACCAACAACCACGTCGTTGAAAAGGCTACTCGCGTTAGAGTGAAATTCACCGACGATCCGACCGATTACACGGCGAAGGTGATCGGGACCGATCCTTTCACCGATCTAGCCGTCATTAAAATCGATCGCAAAGATCTCGTTCCGGCGAAGATTGGCAATTCCGATGCCATCAACGTGGGTGATTGGGCGATTGCCATCGGCTCGCCGTTTGGGTTCCAAGCCACGGTTACGGCCGGAATCATCAGCGCCAAACAGCGCGATATTCCCGGCGAAACGACCGGCAATTTCCAGCATTTTCTCCAGACGGACGCCGCCATCAATCCGGGCAACAGCGGCGGCCCGCTGCTGAACATCAACGGAGAAGTGATTGGGATCAACACGATGATCGCGAGCCGGAGCGGCGGTTATCAGGGCATCGGTTTCGCCATGCCGATCAACACGGCCGTCAAGATTTACAACCAGATCATCAAGACCGGCCACATCGTGCGCGGTTCGATCGGAATCAAGTTTACGGCCAGCGACGAGACACGCGACCTGTTGAAAGCGTACGGCGCCGCCAATGGCGTGTTCGTTCAATCGGTTGAGCCGAACGGCCCAGCCGATAAAGCGGGCATCAAGTCCGAGGATATTATCACGGCGATTAACGGCAAGTCGGTACATAAGGGCCAGGACCTGATAGATACCGTGGCGGACAGCCCGGTCGGGACGAATCTCACGATGAGCATCCTTCGCGACGCCAAGAAGGAGGATGTCACGGTTACGATCGGCGACCGATCCAAGGTTTTTCCGGATGAGCTCGGCGGGGTAAGTCAGGATGACAATGGACCGGGCGAGGCGACGCAGGCCAAGTTCGGCATACAGATCCAAAACCTGAACGATCAGCTTCGCCAGACTCTGGGCTTTAAAGACAAGGGCGGCGTAATGGTTAGCGCGGTGGAGCCTGGATCGTTCGCGGACGATATCGGTTTGCAGAAGAACGACATTATCGAATCGATCAATCGTCAGAAAGTCAACGGCGTGGAAGATGTCAAGCGCATCCAGAACACGCTTAAGACCGGCGAATCGGTGGCCTTTCGCGTGATGCGCAGCGCGGGAATTCGGGGCGGCAATTGGCAGCCGATCTTCCTCGCAGGCACATTGCCAAACAGCAGCCAGTAAGCGTTACAAGCAGTTGATACACTCTTGGGGAGCTCCGGGTTTCCGGCGCTCCCCATTTTTGGTTATGAAAACATTTGGTCTTTTCTTAATTCCGGTTTGCCTTTGGGCATTTACCTTGGAAGCGAAGACCAAGCACCGCGCTCATAAATCCACGGGGCGAGCGAAAGAGTCGCAAACGCGGAGGAGCCGGCAACTGTCGCCGTCGCCGGACCGCTATCGCGAAATTCAGCAGGCGCTGGGGGCCAAGGGATATTTGAAATCTCCGCCCACGGGAGTTTGGGACCAGGAGTCGGTCGCGGCGCTTCGCCGTTTTCAGGAAGAGCGGAATCTGGAGGCGACGGGGCGGGTGAATTCGTTATCGCTGATTGCGCTCGGTCTCGGCCCGAAGATCCAACCCGCGGCGCAGGCTCTCTCGCCAATTCCGGCTCAACCCCAAGCGGAACATTAAGCGGCTACGGTTCCGTGATCGTGACCGTGCGGTCCGCGGCGACATTCTTCAGCGCCTGAAGTTTCCCGCCGGGCCATTTTACTTCCACCAGCGGCACGCTGGCGGCGGCCCCTAACCCGAAATGAACCGGGCCATTGCTGGACGATGCGTATCCAAACGCCGACGTTTGCTGGTTCACCTGCTTGCCGATCCGCACCACCGCGCCAATTCCATCGCGATTGCTGGCCGTGCCGATTAACTTGACGTCGAGCCAGTGATTCTTCGCGGGCATGGGATTCGGCATGCGGTTCAACCAAAGCTCGGCGGGTCCGCCCAGCGCGCTGACGACGATATCCAAACGGCCGTCGCCATCGAAATCGGCAACCGCGCTGCCGCGGTGCGCATGCGGCTCGTCGAATTCCGGGCCGGCGGTAAAACCTCCATTTCCGTTATTCAAAAAAATCGTGCTTTTGAGCTTGTAACGATCGCCGGAAAAGCGTTCGATATTGTCGGTTACGTGCGAGTTGGCGGTGAAAATATCCTTCCATCCGTCGTTGTTGAAGTCCGCGATGGCGATGCTCCATCCTGCCAGGCGCGCGGAAAGCGGCCCCATGCGGGAGGAGAATGTCGCATCGCGAAATTGGCCGTTACCCAAGTTGCGGAACAGCGGAAATGTTTCGCCCGTCAGCGCGGTGAAGGCGATATCCGGCAAGCCGTCGTTGTCGTAATCGCGGAAATCGACGCCCATGGCGGAAACGGCTTTGCCGTCGTCCGTCATGGCGGCGCCGGCCGCGAAAGCCGCTTCTTCGAAAGTCCCGTCACCGCGATTGTGGAAGAGAAAATTCGGAACCGTGTCGTTGGCGACGAAGACATCGGGGAAGCCGTCTCCATCGTAATCCGCGAACGCCAGACTCATTCCCTTTCCGACGTACTTGGCGATGCCCGATTTTTCAGATACGTCTTCGAAGGTGCCATCGCCGCGATTGCGGTATAGCGTATTGGGCAAGCCCGCGAACTGCCGGGGATGGCAGTACACGCGGAACTTTTGGCCGGGGTCTTTGCAAACCGGATTATTATCGGCGGACCATGCAACGTAGTTCACGACGAACAGATCGAGCTTGCCATCGTTGTCGAAGTCGAACCAACCGGCCGCGACGGACCAAGCGCCGCTCCGGATGCCGGCTTTAACGGTGACGTCTTCGAATTTCCCATTGCCCAGGTTCCGGTAGAGACGATTCTCATTTACGCCGGTGACGAACAGGTCGACATTCCCGTCATTGTCGTAATCGGCGGCGGCCACGCCGATCGAGTAACCCGACCCGGCAAGGCCCGATTCAGCGGTTACATCCGTGAAGCGGCCCTTGCCGTCGTTGCGGAAGAGGCGATTCGAAAACCTGGCGTCGGTCTTTCTTAGGGACGGCAGGGCGGCGCCGTTGGCGAAGAAAATGTCCGGACGCCCGTCGTTGTTGTAATCGAAGGCAGCCACGCCGCCGGCCATCGTTTCGGGCAGATACTTTTCCGGCGACGCGGAATTTTCCAGCACGAAAGCCAATTCGATTTCCCGAAAACCCGTCGGTTCGGCGGCGAGGAACAACAACGGAACGATTGCGATGCAGGGATTTATTTCCAAACTGGCCGCCTTCCAAACGATAATCCCGATCCCGCCGCTTCCCGAACGGAAGTTGCCTTGCGATGGAGAGTGGTGGCGGCGCGCAGACTCGAACTGCGGACCTACGGATTATGAGACCGTCGCTCTAACCGGCTGAGCTACGCCGCCATACGGGGAAGGGATCTCTCCAGATTTTAGCATCGGCTTAAATCGCCGCCTGATTCTCCAGGCTCCTCCACAGATACCAGCACGCAATCGAACAATACGGATGCCATCCGGCAGCCAGTTTCTCCACCTCGGCCACGGTGGGCAGCTCATCCATCCCGTAAGCCTTGCGAATGGCGGACCGGATTCCCAGGTCTCCGGTAGGCAGAACATTGTGGCGCTGCAAGGCAAACATCAGGAACATGTGGGCGGTCCACACCCCGATGCCTTTCACCTGCGTTAGATGCTCGATAACCTCCTCGTCGGGCATGCGGGGAAGTTCCTCGAAAGATACTTTGCCCCGCCTCACGTGCTTCGCGAGGTCGCGGATATATGCGGTCTTTTGGCCGGACAGTCCGAGTTTCCGCATTCGCTCGGGCCGTAGTTTCATGATGTTTTCGGGCGTCAAACGCCCGTCGGGAACCGCGGCGGCGAGGCGATTGAAAATCACCGTCGCGACTCTGCCGCTTAACTGCTGGAAAACGATTGACTTCACGAGGGATTCGAACGTCGGCTCCCGGAACTGAATGGTGTAATCGCCCACGCGCTCGATGATGGCGCGAAGGACCGGATCGGCTTTGAGATGTTTGAGGGCGGCTTGCATTTTGAAACAGTCGAAACGCCGGGCGCGTCTACTTCTGTAACTCTATAAGTATGAAGCGTCTTTATTTTGCCATAGGCGGCCTGGCCCTCGCCGCGGCCATGATTCCACTCGCGCGTCCGCAACAGAAGATCGAAGACGACGCCCCGATCAAGGTGAACGTGGATGTCGTGAACATTCTGTGCGCCGTTCGCGACAAGCACGGAGCGCTGATCAACAATTTGGCGAAAGACGATTTCCAGCTTGCGGAAGACGGCAAGCCGCAGACCATCAAATATTTCACCCGCGAGACCGATCTTCCGCTGACCATCGGTCTCCTGGTGGACGTGAGCGGCAGCCAGGAGCGTTTGATTGAAATCGAACGGCAAGCCGCGTACAACTTCTTCTCGTCGGTGCTGAAAAAGAAGGATGTGGCTTTCCTGATCAGTTTCGGAGCGGATGCGGAATTGCTGCAGGACATCACGGGCTCCGCGAGACTGCTGCGCGAAGGGCTCGACCATCTAAAGCTGAATGCCGGATTCCAGGGCATCCATCCGGGGCCGGTCCCCACGATGAGCCAGCCGCGCGGGACGGTGTTGTACGACGCGGTTTACCTGGCGGCATCGGACCGGCTCTCGAAAGAGGTGGGGCGGAAAGCCATCGTGCTGATCACCGACGGCGTCGATCAAGGCAGCCGGCTCAAGCTGGAAGCGGCGGTCGAGGCGGCGCAAAAGTCGGACGCGGTGATTTACAGCATCTATTATGTGGACCCGAGCGCCTACGGCGGCGGTGGATTCAGCTTCGGCGGCGGCGGCGAGGGTTATCTGAAGAAGATGTCCGAAGAGACCGGCGGACACGTGTTCAAGGTGGATCGGAAGCATTCGCTCGACAACATCTTCGAGGAGCTTCAACAGGAAATGCGCAGCCAATATTCGATCGGCTTCACTCCCACCAACGACCGTAAGGACGGGAGCTATCGCAAGCTCGATCTGCACGCGCAGGATCGGAATCTGAAGGTGCAAGCGCGCAAGGGATATTACGCGATCCGCCCGGAAGACCGGTAATTCACTGCCTCTTTACCGTAAGAAGCGGGTTAATCCGAATGCCCGGCGCTAGAATGAGGCTAATCGAGTGCCTCGGGTTTCCATACGCGAACAACTACAACGCATTCTGGCCTCCAGTGAATTCATCCAAGCCGAGCGCATGTGCCGGTTCCTGCGTCTGGTCGTGGAGTATACGCTGGAGAACCGCGCCAGCGAATTGAAAGAGTACCTGATTGGCGTCGAGGTGTTTGATCGCAAGGACTCCTACGATCCGCGGCTTGACCCGATTGTTCGCGTGGAAGCGCGCCGCCTGCGGTCGAAGCTCAAGAAATATTACGAAGGGGAAGGGAATACAGACCAAATCGTAATTGAGCTTCCAAAGGGCAGCTATATGGCGGTTTTCCGGAATCGTCGGGCGGAGGATCTGCCCGGTCAACCGGCCGCGGCCGAGGCAAGCGCGATTGCCGTGCTGCCATTTGCGAATCTCAGCGCCGAAGAGGAGAACGAATATTTCAGCGACGGCCTCGCGCAGGAATTGATCCACGGACTGACCAGAGTGGAGGGCCTGCGCGTGGTTGCTTGGAATTCGGCTGAAAAGCTCAAGGGAACGCCGTACGATTTCCGCGCGATCGGCACTCAATTGAACGCAGGTGCCGTGCTTACGGGCAGCGTTCGGAAGGCCGGTGACCGCGTCCGCATCGCCGCGCAGTTGATCGAGGCGTCTACCAGTCTCTATCTTTGGTCCGAAGTATACGACCGGCAGCTCAAGGATTTGCTCGCCATCCAAGACGAGATTTCGCGCGCCATCGTAGGCACGCTGCGTATCAAGTTCGCCGGCCGCCTGCGCATTCCGGCGTTGTCGAAAACCTGCAACCCCGAATCTCACAATTCCTATCTCCACGGGCGTTTTCACTTGAGCAAGAGGACCGCCGAGGGGATCAATCGGAGCGTGGAGTGTTTCGAGCGGGCGATTGCCGAAGATCCGGGATGCGCGCTGAGCCTGGCTGGTCTCGCCGACGCCTGCGCGCTGCTAGCGGACTACGGGCTGTCCAAGCCCGGCACCGTCATGCCGCGCGCCAAACAAGCGGCGTTGCAGGCGCTCGAACTCGATCCTTCGCTGGGCGAAGCGTGGACTTCGCTCGCCCTCATCCGCTCGCTTTACGAATGGGAATGGACGGAAGCGGAAATCTGGTATCGCCGCGCGATCGAACTCAATCCGGGATACGCAACCGTGCATCATTGGTACAGCGTGGATTACCTGGCGATGATGGGGCGTTTCGACGAAGCGCTTACTGAAATCGAACTCGCTCGGCAGATGGACCCTTTATCGACCATCATCATCGAAGGCCACGCGTTTATTCACATGCTCGCGGGTCGCTATGACGAAGCGATCCGGACTTACCGGCAGGCCCTCGATCTCGATCCTTTTTTCTACAAGTCGTACACGTCGATCGGGCGAACCCTTATCCAGAAAGGGCAATACGCCGAGGCGATGGAAATGCTGGAGCGCGGCCGATCGCTCGCCGGGGATGTCCCCAATATTCTGGCCGCCTTGGGCCAGGCCCATGCCTTGGCGGGTAACCCGGACCGCGCGCGAAGCTTTCTCGGCGAGTTGCGGATTGCCGCGTGTTGCGGCTATGTCCCCTCGACCAGTTTCGCGATCGTTTACGTGGGCCTGGGGGAAAATGAGCGGGCGCTCGACATGCTCGAAGAAGGGTGCGAGCACCGCGAACTCCCGCTCGCCGGTTTGAAAGTGCATCCGGTTTTTGACGGTTTGCGCGGCGAACCGCGATTTACGGGACTACTGAGAAGGCTGAATCTGATCGCCGCGTAGTGTCATGGCGGGCTCTATGGCTCGTTCCATGTACCAGGGCGAGGCGGTCGCGTTCCCTCGAAACATCCGGGTGATCCGGCCCTAGAGCGCTCGCTAGAATCTCGATTGAGCGTTTGTAGAGATCGATCGCCTTCTTTTCTTTACCGCGGTCGCGATAGTAGTCCGCCAGATTCCCGAGGCACCGGGCGTAATCGGGATGACGGGGGCCAGCGCTCTTTTCCCAAATCGCCAGCGCGCGCCGGTACAGCGGCTCTACTTCGATCTCGCGCGACTCGAAACGAAGCACTTGGGCGAGTCCGTTGAGGCTGTTTGCGACCATCGGGTGGTCCGGTCCGAGGGCTTTTTCAAGTGTCGCAAGCGAACGGCGGGAGAGCGATTCAGCCTCTCGATAACGGTGTTGAGCCGCTAATAACTCCGCTAGATTATTGTAAGATATCCCGGCGGCGGCGCTCTCCGCGCCCGATGACTTCTCGCGGATGTAGAGTGCGCGCCGCAGGAGAGCTTCGGCGTCGTCGTAGCGCCCCGCGCCTCGCTCCGCAAGCCCCAAATTATTTAGTGCATCCGCCAGCTTTAAGCTTTCCGGACCGGCGGCTTTTTCGAGGATCGCCGCCGCTTTCCCAGCGGCATCCGTCGCGGCCCCGAATTTGTTTTCCGCGCGATACAATTCGGCGAGGTTGTTTAAGCTGACTGCGTATTCAACCCCGTCGATACCAGCCCGCCGGAAGCCGGCAAGCGCTTGAGCATAGAGCGGCTCCGCCTCGGCGTAGCGTGCCGTGATCCGGCATAGGGCCGCGAGGTTGCTCGATATCAACGCGAACTTGCGATCGTCGTTCTTCGCGGCGGCAAGCGCCTCCCGGTAGAGCGGTTCGGCCAGCGCGTACTTTGCCGTCGCGTGGTAGATCGACGCGAGATTGTTGAGGCTCTCGGGCCGCCGCGGATCGTCGGGCCTGAAGGTCTGGGCTTGTTCCAGGGCCGTTTTATAGAGGTCCGCCGCCTCCGCGTAGCGCCCTTTTTCCTGCAACCGGTTGGCTTCGATGGTCCGCTGCTCCCAGGATTGCGGAGCGCTAAACAGAAGCACCGATGTCTGAACGATTATCGTTACCGCTGCGTATCTCACTGTTTCCTCCAGTTCGATAGCTAGTTTGCGCTTCGAACGTTGGACGAAATAGGTAGGCAGCCGTTAGCTTACGGTAAAAGGCATCAGGAGGCGTGATAAGCTTGACCCGATCGTGACGAATTTCCGATAATTCAGTGCCTTTGCCTTATACGTGTCCGAAATGCGCGTCGCCGGAGGTTCGCGAATCCAAGCGCAAGAGTTTCCTGCATTCGTTTTTGCGCATGGCATCCATCATCCCTTTTCGCTGCCGGAAATGCAGGCTCCGTTTTTATATTCAAGATCGCGAATCCTGAATTGGGCTCGAAACCGCGGTGGATAGTCGCTCGAATAAATTCTTGGCGGCCTTCTGCGAGGCCGTCTTTTTCGTTAAACCTTCCGCTTGGCTAACCCAGCCGGGACCCACGCGCGCTTCCACCACGAAAGTTCTTGCATGCGCGGGACCGCGCTCGCCGATCGTCTCGTACCGGGGCAACGGGAGCTTCCGGGCGCGCGCCAACTCCTGCAATGCCGTCTTGAAGTCCGCGTGAATGGCGTCTTCCGAGGTCGGTTCCGCCGATCCGTCCCCCAACACGCAGCGATGAATCATTTCCCGCACGGGCTCGATTCCGCCGTCCAGATAAATCGCGGCGGTCAACGCCTCGAAGCAATCGACCAGCAAGGTCCGCTTCTCGCGTCCGCCGCTCATCTCTTCGCCTTTCCCCAGATGCAAATACTTGCCGAGATCCAGCTTCACGGCCACTTTGTAGAGATGCGACGCGCTCACCAGATGCGCTTTGAGCGTGGAAAGACGGCCTTCGGAGGACTCCGGGAACCTCGCGACCAGGGCATCGCAAACCAGGAATCCAATGATCGAATCGCCTAAGAATTCGAGTTGCTCGTTGTCTCGCGGCTGCTCCCGATGCCCATTTTCGTGAACATGCGAGCTATGCGTCAGCGCGCGGCTGAGAAGTTCGCCATTCCGGAACGCATAGCCGAGCGCAGCCTCGAGCGCCTGCGGGTCCGCTCGCATGGCGACCGCGTCAGGGCTTGATTTCAACTTGCGGCGGCGCTGCTTTGGTGTCGGCGGGTTTCGCGCCCTTGTCCTTGCCTTGCTTGGCTCGAACCTTTTCCGCCTGGGCGAACTGCTTCACGGCCGGCTGCGCGTCGGGCGCGGCCATAACCTTATCCAATACCGCGATCGCCTCGTCGTACTTGCCGAGCTGGTTGTCGGCGGCCGCGAGCCTGACCATGGTCGCGGGATCGGGCGCGGTGGAGGTGTCCACCGAGGTTTGAAATTCCTTCGCGGCCACATCGTATTTCTTCCGCACCATGGCCGAGATGCCCAGCGCTTCGTGCGCCTGCGCGATATAGTCCTTCTTCGCGGCGTTCCACTGATCGTCCGGCATTTGGGGTTGCGGCTTCGGGGCGTCCTTCAACGCGTCCAGCGCGCCGTTGGCATATTTTTCCGCGCGGGTCAGCTTTTCTTCCTTATCGAGATCGTTTTCGCGCGTCTTGCTCGCGATTCCGCGCGCCAGCATCAGCATCGCGCCGTAATTTTTCGGATCGGCCTCGATCGTGCGCTCGGCATAAACCACCATATTGGGGAAGTCGTTCTTCTGCTCATAAGACGCGGCAATGAAAAAAAGCGCGATCGGCTTGAAATCCGAATCGGCGAATTTCGTGAGCACATTCTGGGCCTGCGCGATGCGCGTATCGGGATCTTTGGCGCCGAACATGGTTTGCAGGGCTTCGAGTTCGGCTTTCGATTTAGGCGCGGGGCCCGTTGCGGCTCCCTTCGCGGCGGGCGCTTGGGCCAACAGGGCCGGCACGGATGACAAGCCGCTCGTCAAGGCAATTGTAAATGCGATAAACGCGATAAATCCGCGCGGAATCGGTTTCTTCATGGGGAGGCTCCTCATTTTTTAAATGTTTCCTGAATTCCTTTTTCCGCCGCTTTGCGCGCGCCCAGCGAGGCGCCGTTAACGGCAAGGGCGTCCTGATACCGTTTGGCCGCTTGCCCGCGATCTCCCGCAACGTCCGAGAGCCGTCCGAGGTACACGTATACCCAGGCCTTCACTTGCGCATCGGGCGAAGAATCGAGCGCTTTTTGAAAGAGCCTTTCGGCCAGTTCGCCGTCCTTCTGCAGAACCGCGATGCGGGCCAGCCCATAATATGCCCGGGCATGCTCGGAAGCGTCGCCGCGCTGTTCGAGGGACTTCAAATACAGTTGCTTGGCCGGGTCGAGATTTCTCGCGGTGTAAAGCTGCTCGGCTTGTTCGAGTGTCTTGCCGGCCGTGGTTCGCTCAACCGCCGGAGCGGTTTGCGCGGTCCCGGATTTCGCCGTTCGCACCGTGGCGGCCGCCGCGAATTTCACGTCCGCCAAGCGCTTGTTCTCCCGCCGGGAATCGATATCGCGCACCATCTCGGGAAAGAACAGGCGCATGGCAAGCGGCTGCTTTTCATAACGCGGCAGCTCTTCCGCGAAAAAGGGAGTCAGAATGTATCCCTCGGCCAGCGCTTGCGGCACCAGCGCCGGGTTTTTTGCGAGCCGGCTTTCGACGGACTTGATCAGACACTCGGTCGCCAGCAGCGGGAAATCGTTCTTATAGGAATCGTCGAGAGCCGGCGCGGGCTGCGCGAAATCGCCGAGCGCCCGCTTTTGCAGCAGATCCATGCCGTATTTGATGCCGAGCGGATCGAGCAGGAAATGCAGGTATGCGTGGCGGATATCGTTGAGCCGCGGCTCATGCGACGGAGTCAGGACAACGTAGTAGTCGTCGCCGAAACTTCGGGTCTGAACCTGGTTTGGCGCGGCTAGCAAATCCACATAGATCTGAAAACGCCGCCCCAGATAACCCGCGGTGGGGTTTCGCAAATAGCTATTGACCTGCAGCACGGTTTGCGAAACGGGTTCGTGATAACGCGCGATGACTTTGTCGAACGCGGGCTGCGACTGCTCCCATAACTCTTCGATGTGAGCTTCGACGTAGAAGCGGGAGAGCAAACCGCGGAAGTTGTCGAGCGGCAAGGCATCCGGCGGAATTTCCACCGTGCGGGTCTTGAATTCGAAATCCGGAGCGCCGCGCACCGATAACGCGAGCGAGATGTAAGGCCCGATATCGCGCGGCCTGGCGCCGTAATAATTCTTAATTTCGGGAAGTACCGGGATGTCGAGCGCCGCCAGTCGCTTCCGGACCCGCTCGCGCAACGGATCGTTATTCGGGGAATTCAGATCCGCGTCATAACCCGCGGCGTTCAGCGCGGCAAGCACCGTGAACAGGTTTTTGTTGGCATCCAGTTGGTTCTGTTCCGCCGCCGCAGCCCGGCACACGAACAAAACCGCAAGCCACATGGCGGTGGAAACGCGGATCAAGCGTTTTCAGTTTAACATCCTGCTCTATACTGGCCGAGGAGGTTTGGATGAGCGGCGCCGCCGACGACAAGCGTATCGATTATCTCGAGTTTCCCGCCACGGACATCGGGATCGCGAAAAAATTTTACAGCGAAGTTTTTGGCTGGAAATTCGAAGACTACGGACCTGCCTACACCAGCTTTCACGACGGGCGGCTGGCGGGGGGATTCACGACCGCGAAACCGGTGGCGAGCGGCGGTCCGCTAGTCGTGATCTACGCGACGGATCTGGCGGCGATGGAACGGAAGGTCGTGGACGCGGGCGGCGCGATCGTGAAGAGCGCTTTCGAATTTCCGGGAGGCCGCCGCTTCCACTTCGCCGACCCGAGCGGGAACGAACTAGCGGTCTGGTCCGATGCATGAGCCGGATACTGATGGTCTCTTCCGAGGCCGCGCCCTACGCCAAAACCGGCGGCCTCGCCGATGTCGTTGGCGCGCTCCCCGCCGCTCTAACGCGGTTTGGCCACGAAGTTACAGTGTTGATCCCGCGCTACGCCGCGGTCCAAAGCACGCCGTCGCGCCGCGTCTGGGACGCGCTCCCGATCTGGATCGACGGCATCGCCTATCCCACCTCCCTTTTCGCGCCCGAGGACGGCGGCCCCGTGCTCTTCCTCGACTGCCCGCCGCTCTATAGCCGCCCGGGACTTTACGGCGATCCGGCCGGCGATTATCCCGATAACGCCATCCGGTTTGCCGTCTTGTGCCGGGCCGCGCTCGAAGTGGCGCGCCACGTCTTCCGGCCCAACCTGATCCACTGCCACGATTGGCAAACCGGCCTCATTCCCGCCTACCTCAAAACCACGTTTGCGAACGACCCAACGTTCTTCGGTATCCGTACGCTGTTCACCATCCACAATCTCGGCTATCAAGGAATCTTCGCGCGCGCGGCGCTCGCCCAAATCGGATTGAGCGCGGACCTCTTCCGTCCCGACCGCATCGAATTCTGGGGAGACATCGGTTTTCTAAAAGCCGGCTTGGTATATAGCGACGCGATTAGCACCGTGAGCCCTCGCTACGCCGAAGAAATTCAGACGCCCGAATACGGCCACGGCCTGGACGACCTGTTGCGGGAGCGGCGCGCCGACCTGACCGGCATTTTGAATGGCGTGGATTACCGACATTGGAATCCCGAGACCGACCATTTCCTCCCCGCGAATTATTCGGCCAAAAAACTGGACGGAAAAAAGGTCTGCAAGCGGGAATTGCTGCGGGAGTTCGGTTTGCCGCCGGCCGCGATCGAACGGCCATTGGTTGGAATCGTGTCCCGATTGACCGGACAGAAGGGCGCCGACCTGATAGCGGGCATCGCCGGCCCTCTCTTTGAAGAAGACGTCTCGCTGGTGGTTCTGGGCAGCGGAGAGGCGCGATATGAATCGCTTTTCCGCCGGATCGCGCAAGCGCATCCCGATCGCGTGGGAGTGTTTCTAGGCTACAACGACGGGCTGGCGCACCGGATCGAGGCGGGTTCCGACATGTTCCTCATGCCCAGCCGCTATGAGCCGTGCGGCTTGAACCAAATCTATAGCTTGCGGTATGGGACCGTACCGATCGTGCGTGCCACGGGTGGCCTGGATGATACCATCGAGGAGGGTACGGGATTCAAGTTCCGCGAATACTCCGGCGAGGCGCTGCTCGGAGCGATTCGCGCGGCCTGCCGGGCTTTCCGGAAGCGGGGGAGTTGGACCGAAACAATGCGGCGCGGAATGGCGAAAGATTTCTCCTGGGACGCGTCGGCGCGGCAATATTCCGGCTTGTACGCCAGGCTGCTGAATCCTGGCCTGTAAAAAAATATCTAAACAACTTGGAGATGAAAATGGCAGGTCACAACACGTTAACTTTCACCGACTCGGCTTTCGATACCGAGGTTTTGAACTCGAATGTTCCGGTTCTGGTCGATTTCTGGGCTGAATGGTGCGGGCCTTGCCGGCAAATGACGCCGACCATCGACACCCTCGCCACCGAGTACGATGGCAAAGCCAAGATCGGCAAATTGAATGTCGATGAGAACGGCCAAACCGCGATGCGGTACAACGTTCGCGGCATTCCCACGTTGTTGCTTTTCAAGGGCGGCAAAATCGTCGAGCAAAAAGTCGGCGCGGTAGGGAAATCGGAAGTTCAGAAGATGTTGGACGCCCACGTTTAACGCAACGGAAATCATTTTCGTGTCCGCTTCCGCGGGGAAGCGGACACAGGCGACCGGAGCCTTACTGCGGCTGACCGCTTGCCGGATCGAGAAGAAGCTTCTCGGCGTGAATGTACCCGTTGCGGAAATCGAACATGTTCATCAGCGAGCCGGCCAGAGCATCGAAGGATTGGTCGCCGATGCGGCCGAGATTCCAATTGTCCTCCACGAAGCGAAGAATGGACGATTGATCCGTTACCGTGTGCTCGACGAAATTGACTTTCGCCCAATGCGAGACCAGGAGAAACGGCACGCGCGGGCCATATCCGCAGCGGCCTTGGTAAGCGCCGGCCGCCGGCGTTCCACAGTTGCCGGCGCCATTCAGGGCATCGGCCGGCGTTGACGACTTGCTGACGATCGGCGGCATGACATGGTCGTACCAGCCGTCGGAATCGTCATACGTGAGCATAATCGCGGTATCTTCCCAGATACTGGAGTTCTGCAGGGCATTCATCACGTTGACCACGAAGGTTTGCTCATCCAAAGGCGAGGAGTAACCCGCGTGTCCATCCTGGTATCCCGCGGCTTTCACGAAAGTAACTGCCGGAAGATTGCCGGCATTCAACGCGTTGTAGAAATCCTTCAGATCGTATTGATGGTTCGCCTGATCGGTCTTTCCAATCATCGCCACCGAAGTGGGCGCAAGATGGTGCGGGTTGGAGGTGGATTTGTAGTATTGGAAAGGCTCGTGATGGGGAATGTAGTCGAGCTTTAAATCTCCAGCGACGTCGGCGTGTTGAGCGGTGCAAGCCGCCGTGCCATCGGCACCGCGGGAATCGGCGGCAAAGCCGCCCTGAAACCAGCCCCAGGCGATTCCTTTCGCGTTCAACATATCGCCCACGTTCTTTCCCGAAAGCGAGGCCGTGCTATTGGCGGCCGGAACGCAGTCGTCATACGCCGGGCGAATATCGTCGACGATCGTTCCGCTGACGACTTGCTGGTTGGCCGTGCCCGTGTCGCGTACCACCGTGGTTCCGTGTGTTTGACCTGAAATCAGGTTTACCGCTCCCGGAGTGGAAGGGCCGAAGGTTGTGTTGTAGAAGTTGTCGCTCATCGCGAAGTTCTGCGCGTAGTTCCATAGAGCGGTGACGGTGTTGCCGTCGTAATAACCCATCACGATCTTCGAGCCAAGACCAAGATCGCACGGCCCGAAAACGCCGACCATCTCGGGGAACATGTCCATCAGGCCGTGATTGAAGGCTTTTTGCTCGTCCGTGTAGCCGTGATCCTGATCGCACGTCACTGGTTGGGAACGGTCCAGGCGAAAGGGCGCGCCGGAGTTCGGGTTATTGTTCATCAGACCGCCACTCAGGCCGTTTACGGCGGGCGTTTGAAACAATAAATCTTGACGGGAGCTAAACACTGGGCTGCCATCGGGGTTCGTGGCGTTCGGATACGTGGCGAAGTAGTGATCGAACGACACGTTTTCCTGAAAGATCACGACCAGATGTTTTATCGGCGTGGCGGGCGTTTGCGCGGTCAGTATACTCGCTCCGGCCGCGATCAGCGTGCTTAATACCCGTTTGGGACTCGTCTTCATGGTTTGCCTCTTGTCATAAAAAGTGGAGATTCCAGTTGGTCTGCTCCTTCGATATTCAGACCAACTCTGTTGTTGGACTGGGATCCGGGGTTCAGGCTTCGATCTTACGAAACCAAGGGTTTCAGGGCCATGACGGTTCTGTAACGCTGGAGTGAAATATTGGACGATTCGGAGGCCAAGCGCGCACTATGAGTACGCGGGGAAGATCATTTGGGGATTACCGTGCTGGCCGCGAGCGATATGCACGCTCACAATACATTCGACCATCCCAGCGAGGTACACCCCATCGACCTCAAAGTTGAGATGAGTGGCGATGTGCTGAACGTCAATATCCCGGCGGCTTCAGTAACTCACGCGCTTGGTATTCGACTCCATGCCCGTCCACAGCGCGCATCGCATGGGTTTTCGATTGCGGAATAACCGGTGCCGGTGAATTGAGTTTAAAATATCGAAATGCGCGTATTCTTCGCTTCCGCTCTGGCTTTTTGCGCGGTTCTCGGCGGCATATCCGCGGAAACCGCGAACGTTCTTCAACTACCCATGCGGACGCGCGTGGAGGCCTTTCGCGGGAGTGGCGAGTGGGTCCCGGTCGATATTACGCGGAGCTTTCCGGTCCCGGAAACGGCGATTCTGATCTGCGATATGTGGGACAAGCATTGGTGCGCCGGGGCGAGCCATCGCGTGGACGCGCTAGCGAAAAAGATGGCTCCCGTCATCGATCTCGCGCGATCGCATCGCGTGCAGATCGTCCATGCGCCCTCGGAGGTGACGGAATTTTACAAGAATACGCCGCAACGCGCCAGCATCGCGCGGATCGCGAAAGCGGAGCTTCCGCCCAGCCTTGGGCTAACCGACCCGGCGCTGCCGATCGACGATTCGCGCGGCGGTTGCGATACGGGCGGCGCTTTTTTCAAAGCCTGGACGCGCGAGAACCCAACGCTGCGCATTACGGGAGACGATGTCGTTTCGGATAACGGCGCGGAAGTCTACAGCTTCCTGCGGCAAAAGGGAATTCGCAATCTGCTTGTGATGGGCGTGCATACCAACATGTGCGTTCTGAACCGGTCGTTCGCGATCCGGCAGATGACCAATTGGGGCATTCACTGCGTTCTGGTTCGCGACCTGACGGATACGATGTACGATCCCAAGGACCGGCCCTTCGTTAGCCACGACCAAGGCACCGAGTTGGTGGTGGAACATATCGAGAAGTATTGGGGGCCGTCGATGCTTAGCGCGGACCTTGAGAAGGCGTTGGCAGTGAAGCATTTTTAATTGCCTATTCAGCACGGGCCGCACCGGATGATTGTAGACTGGTGCTAGTTTGTTACAAAAAGCTTTCTTTAAGGAGACGCGATGCAAAAACTAACTTACTGGATGGGCGCCGCGGTCTTGGCGCTAGGCACGGCTTCGTTTTTAGCGGCCGATGCCAAGAACGGGGATGCAGCGAAAGGGAAGGAAGTCTTCGAGCAGTGCGCGGTTTGCCACAACGCCGACAGTACGGAAAAGAAAATGGGTCCCGGATTGAAGGGGCTTTTTGCGAAAGACAAGATGACTAACGGGAAAAAGCCGACCGAAGCCAACGTCCGTGCCAAGATCGAGGAGGGCGGCAACGGAATGCCGGCCTATAAAGAAATGTTAAGCGACGATGAAAAATCCGATCTGATCGCTTACCTGAAAACGCTGTAAAGTTTTCAGCGACTCGACCGCGTCGGCTCATCGAGCCGTGTCGGACCTCTTCGACTGTGCCGGCGCGGCATCCAACACCCTGGCGCGGCCGCTAACGCGCGGAAGTCAACGCCTTCAGGTACAGGTAATAAAACTCAACGCCCTGGAAATACGAGCTCACGCGCAACCGCTCGTCCTTCCCGTGCGCGCGGATATCGTCGTGGTCGATCGCGAGCCCCGAAACTCCATAGCTCGGCATTCCCGCCGCATTGGTGTACTTGCTGTCCGACGCGCCGGTTTCCATGTCCGGCACAACCGGGGCGCCCGGCCAAAAGGCGGAGGCAATTCGTTCGAGCGGCTCCATCGCCTCGCGCTTCGGCGTTACCGGAGCAAACGCCTTCTCCTCCGGCGCGCGGTCCAGCGTTTCGCCGAGCGCGGTGTCCACGTACCGCGCGGCAACCGCCGGATCGGCGAATTTCCTTATCAAATCCTGGCGAACTTCTTCCGCCGAATGACCGGGCAGAATGCGGCAGTTGACTACCGCCCGAGCGGTTTGCGGCAAAGCGTTGTTCGCATGGCCCGCGCTTAACCGCGTGGCAACGCACGTGGTACGCAGGGTGGCGTTGTAATGGGGATCGAGCGAAAGCCGCGCGATGGCGGCGGAATCGGGCGGGGTCTTTAGTATCCCGTGGATATCGGCCGCCTTTTGTGGCGTTTCCGCCGCGGCCAAACGCTCGAAATAGACGCGCGTCACCGCGTTCAGCTCAAACGGAAATGGGGCATGCTCCAGGCGCGCCAACGCATCCGCTATGCGATAAATGGCGTTGTCCGGAACGGGCAGGGAACTGTGACCGCCGGGACTCGTGGCGGTCAACTCGAAATCGGCATACAGCTTCTCGGTCGCTTCCACTTCAACGTCAATCGGCTTGCCCCCGTCGGTGTAAACGCCTCCGGAATCGGGGTTCAACACGTACTCGGCGTCGATCAAATCGCGATGGTGCTTCAGCAGCCAGTCGACCCCATTGAACCGGCCGCCCTCTTCGTCCGCGGTAAGAGCGAGGATAATATCGCGGTCGGCCTTGTAGCCCTCGCGAAGAAAGCGAATCAGAGTAGTGACCACGATCGCGTCGGCGGCCTTCATGTCCTGCGTGCCGCGTCCGTAGAAGTAACCGTCGCGCTCGATAAGTCGAAACGGGTCGGTGGTCCAGTCCTCGCGCCGCGCTTCGACCACGTCGAGATGAGCGATGATCAGGATCGGCTTCCGGGCGCCCGCCCCCGTGCCACGGAACCGCGCGACCAAGTTGCGCTTACGCTCGTTGGGACCGAGGATGCGGATATCTTCGGCCGGCAATCCCGCGTCCCGAAGGCGCTTCGCCATGGCTTCGGCGGCAAGACTGGTATTTCCAATCGAATCCGTCGTGTCGATTTCGATCAGTTCCTTCAGGATGTCGCGGGAGAGCTGCTGGATCGCCGTATCCGGGGATGCGGCGGACAGGTTCACGGGGAACGGCATCAAGGCTAAAACGGCTAGTGCGAATCGCAGATGGATATCCTCGGTCGATTATCTGGCCGCCGGAGCGCCCAGGGGAGGCGTCTGCGCGAAAAACGATTGATCTTCGACCTTCACCGGGATGCTTTTTCCGAGTTTGTCGAGCCACTCCCGCATGAGCGTGCTCTTCAATTCATTGAAGATATCCGTCTCCACCTGCACGAAGGGCTGCATCTTTATTTCTTCCGCCTTGAACAGGTAAAATCCGTTGCGCTGACGGACCGGCTCGCTAACCTCGTCCTTCTTGAGATTGAAAACCACGGACCGGATTTCGTCCGGCAGATTGTCGGATTTGCGCAACGTTCCAAAATCTCCGTTTTGCGATTTCGACTTATCGTCCTCGGAGTATTGCTTCGCAAGCCGAACGAAATCGGCCCCGCCGCGGATCTCTCCGAGCATGCCTTCGATTTTGGCTTTAGCTTCGGCTTCGGTGCGGGACGATTTGCCCTGGAGCTCGGTTGCCGCCGGATTCGCCACGAACGGGATGTAGATCACTTTCAGTTTCACTTCCGTGTAGCGGTCTTTGTTGTCGTTGTAAAACTTCAATTGATCCGCTTGAGTTACTGGAAGGCTCAGGTACTTCTCGTTTATTTGCGCGTTGGTCAGCACTTGCATCCGGCTGCCGGCCAAAGCTTCCATATAAGGGCTTTTTTGATCGAGCTTCGATTGCTCCGCCATCGCCACCAGGTGCTTCATGATGGCGTATTGGCGGACCAATTCCGCGGGGTCCCGCATGGCGAGTTTTTGACGTTGCGGATCGAGCGCGGAAAGATAACGCTGCAACTCCCCGTAGGTCAGCTTGTTGCCCTCAACCGTTGCAATCACGGTGTCGGGAGAAAGCGCGGGGGCGGCAGGCTGCGCCGGAGCCGGCGGGGCCGCAACCTGACCCGGCAGAGCGAGAGCGAATATCAAAATCAAAGGGAAAATAAGCTTCATTTGGGGATTTACCGGATCTGGAAACCCCCCATTTTATCATCCCGGTCTTCTTCGACGCCTAGCGCGGAGCGGAACGGGCAACCACGTCGCTTCGAGTTACCTGGGCGCGCCGCCGCCCTTTCGCGAGGTTGTTCGCGGCCTTCTCCCTGGCTTCTTCGCTGATTTCAATCTTATTGACAACGGCGATGGCGCCGGCATTTTTGGCCAGCCGGGTCGCGGTCCCCTTGTGCTGGATCACGCCGGTGCGGCCTTCAAGCGTGGCGACGCCGCCCTGCACATGGCACGTGAACTTGTTGGTTGAAATTTTCGATCTGGCGAACCGGGCCCGTATCGCCTTCTCGAGATCCGCGTCGCTAATTGCGTTCGACCGCGCGGGCGCGTTGCGACCGCGAGCGCTAGCCGGCGCGCTCTTACTGGGGGAAACCGGGTTGGCAGCCGGAGATGCCTGGCTTAAGCCTGCGAATGCAGCGAGAAAGGCCAGAGCGGGAATGAAACGAGGAATCGTCATCCGCTCTCCTTGAAAATTGATTAGACTTTTTCACTTTAACACGTGTGGGCGCCCGCAGTTCGCCGCGCGAGGCAAAAAAAGCTTCTTTGCCGCGGCACAACTCTTTGCCGCGGCACAACTCTTTGCCGCGGCACAATGGGAACAGTCATGAAACCCCGTTTTCCCGGCTTTCCGCCGGAAGGCATCGACTTCCTGCGCGATCTGAAAACCAATAACGACCGCGATTGGTTCCAGCCCCGAAAGGCGCAATTTGAGAAAAGGGTGCGCGGCCCCATGCTCGATGTCGTGCGCGAAATTCACGCCGGGATGACGGGGTTTGCGCCCGAATATGTGGGCGACCCCGCAAAAAGCATTTACCGGATCTACCGCGACACGCGGTTTTCCAAAGATAAGGCGCCGTATAAAACGCACATCGCCGCGCTGTTTTGGCATCGCGGACTAGGCAAAGACGATGGCGCCGGCATGTTCTTCCTGGTCTCGCCAGACAAGATCGAGATCGCGGGCGGGTTGTACATGCCGGAGCCGGAGCGGCTATTCGCCGTGAGATCGCATGTGGCCGCGAACACCGCGGAGTTTCGCAAGACATTCGAAAACCGCGCCGTCAAAAAGTTGCTGGGCCAGCTCCAGGGGGAGAAGACTTCCCGGCCGCCCAAAGGCTTTGACGCGGCGCACCCGGCGATCGAACTGCTAAAGCACAAACAGTACATATTGGGAACCACTCTCGACAGCGCGCTAGCCGTGACGCCCAAGTTGTTTCCCGAAATCATGGCACGGCTTGAGGCCATGACACCGTTCGTGGAATTCTTAAACCGGACGCCGATCGCGAAGGCGCGCAATGCCCCTTGGGTTTGAAAGCTTCCTTGCCGGACGCCCCTTCGACGGTTGTTTTCTCCCTAGCGAATGTGATAACCATTCACAACAGTTCTTTAGTTGAGGAGATCACTTTGCCGCTCTTGCGAACCACGCTGCTTATTTGCATAAGCATCTGCATAGGCGCCCTGTACGCCTTCGCCCAGGAATTCCGGGGCACGGTCCAGGGCACAGTTTCGGACCCGTCGGGCGCGGGCGTTCCGAATGCATCGGTCGCGCTCAAAAACGTCGAAACCGGAATCGACCGAAACGAAGCCACCGACACCACCGGGCATTATCTTTTCTCGTTTGTCGTGCCGGGCAGTTACTCGTTGACATCGAAAGCGGCGGGGTTCCGGACCACCGTGCGCGAGGGGATTCAACTCAGCATCAGCGACAATCTGAAGATCGATATGGAAATGCCGCTGGGCGCGGCGTCCGATACGGTGTCGGTCACGGGCGAGGTCGCGGCGGTGGCGTCGGAATCGTCGTCGCTTGGCTCCGTGATCAGCCAGAAAATCGTCGAGGATCTTCCGCTCAAGGGTCACAGCAGCCTCTTCCTATATATGGCGGCTGCGGGCGTGGTGGGCAACCGCTACGGAGAAGACACGCGGCCCAGCGACACGGGCACGAACGTGCTGTTTACGGCCAATGGCGCGCCGCCCGCCACGGGCGAAGTTTCGGTTGACGGCGTTTCGAACACAGTGAACGTGGGACGCGGATTATATCTGTCTCCCTGGGTTCCGGCCACCGATGCCGTTGGCGAAGTCAAGCTCTTGATGGGCACGCTGCCCGCCGAGTATGGACGCGCCGCCGGCGTGTTCACCAATATCGTGATCAAATCCGGCACCAACGAGTTGCACGGTTCGGCTTACGAATTTTTGCGCAATTCGGCGGTGGATGCGGATCTTTTCTTCCAGCGCGGCGCGGGACAGAAGCTTGTGCCTTACGGGGCGCACGTGTATGGCGGGACGGTCGGCGGCCCGATCTACATCCCCAAGGTTTACGATGGACGAAACCGCTCTTTCTTCTTCTTCAGCTACGAGGGCGCGCACGAAGGAAACGGCCAAGGCCCCACGCTGAGCGTCCCGACTCAGAAGATGCGCGTTGGCGATTTCTCGGAATTTAACGGCGCCATCTACAATCCGTTTTCGGTGCACACGGTGAACGGCGCGCCGGTTCGCGACCCGCTTCCGGGTAACATCGTGCCCGCTTCTCTTCAAGACCCCGTTGCCCAAAAAATCATGAATTTTTGGCCCGTCGCGAATAATCCCAACGTCAATCCCGTTACTCCGTGGGTGAATAACTATGTGCAGGGCAGCAAGTGGCCGCAGACGCGCGGCGTCTGGGTGCTGAAGTTCGATCATAAGCTGTCCGAGAAGAACCAGACGTTCGTGCGGTTGAACGACGGCGATGCCTTCTTTAATTTCAATTACGATTTTCCAGGCATCGCGACGCCCGGGCGCAACGTGGTGCACCGTCCCAACAAGGGCATCGCGGTTGACGATACTTATCTGTTCAGTCCGAGCACCGTGCTCGATACGCGCCTCGGATACGCTTACGGCAAGGAGCAGCAGCAGCCATTCTCGGCGGGGTTCGATCTGGCCTCGCTCGGCTTCCCGCAATCCTTCATTAACGCCGTTCAGTTTAAGAATTTTCCCACGGTATCGGTGAGCGGCTTCGAGACATTGGAAGGCGGGGTCGGTTACAAAGAACAACCCGGCTATAACTATTCCTTCCAGTCGGCGCTTTCGATGCAGCGCGGCAAGCACCTATTTAAGACCGGCGTGGAACTCAACCTGTTGCGCGGTAACTTCTTGAGTAATACGTATCCCTCGGGAAATTTTTCGTTTAATCAAGCGCAATCCGGCGGCCCGCGGGCCGACACGCCATCTTCGGGATTGGCGATGGCATCGTTCCTGATGGGATACGCGAGCGCGGGATCGGTCGAATACGATACAGGCGTATCGCTTCAGAATTTCTATACGGGCATTTTTTTTCAGGACGACTACCGGATTACTTCGAAGCTGACGGCAAACTTAGGAGTGCGGCGGGAATACCAGACGCCCGCCACGGAGCGCTACAACCGCACCACGCGCGGCTTTGCTTATAATGCGCCGAGTCCGCTGCAGGTTCCAGGCCTGAATCTGAAAGGCGGGTTGCTTTACGCGGGCGTGAACGGACAGCCTCGCGGCATTTACCGCTCGGATTGGAACAATTTCGGGCCGCGTGCTGGCCTCGCCTACAGCCTCAATTCGAAAACCGTTTTTCGCGCGGGTTATTCGCTCAGTTACATTGCGCTGGTCGGCGTGGTTTATCCAACCGCTTACAGCAATACGACCAGCATGACCACCACGCAGGACGGCATCACGCCCAAAGATCTTTTGCGCAATCCATTCCCCAACGGATTCCTCCCGGCGATCGGAAATTCGCAAGGCCTCGCTACCCTGATTGGCCAGAACGTGACTTTTGTCGATCCGTCCGATGTCACGCCGAAATTTCATAACTGGCATTTCGACGTGCAGCGCGAGATCGCGCCGCGCACGGTGGTAACCGCGTCATACGTCGGGAGCCGCGCGATAAATATCTCCGCCGCGCCGACCGATTTTACAAGCGCGATCAATCAAAACCTCAATCAACTCGATCCGCAATACCTTTCGCTCGGCGCGGCGCTATTGCAGCCGGTGGCGAACCCGTTCTATGGAATTCTTCCGACAAATTCGTCGATCGGCGGCGCGACCGTGTCGCGTTCCCAACTGTTGCGGCCGTATCCGCAATACACCGGGGTTACGCGGATCGCGCCGGCCTTCGGGAATTCGCATTACGAATCCGCGCAATTCCAGTTGGAGAAGCGAACTTCGAGCGGCGTGACAGCCCTGATCTCTTACACCATCGCGAAAAATCTTGGCGACCTCACCAATGCGGACAACGCCTACAACAGGCAGGTTGAGCGCTCGCTCGCTTCATTCGACGTTCCACAGCGGCTCACCGCCACGGCGGCGTGGGACTTGCCTTTCGGGAAAGGACGGCGCTTCGGCACGGATATTCCGCGGCTGCTCGACCTGGCGGCGGGTGGTTGGACGCTCTCCAGCTTCGATACATTTCAGGGCGGCTTTCCGCAGGCGTTCGGTCTCTCGAAATCGACGGCGGGCGCCAATAGCGGCCGGCCCAACGCGGCGGGCGATCCAGCGGCTGGAATCAGCGGGCCCATTGTCGGCAGGCTCCGGCGCTACTTCAACACCAGCGCGTTTGCGCAGCCGGCCGATTTCACTTACGGCAACCTGAGTCCATATATCGGAACCGTGCGGTCGCCGGGAATGAATAACATCGACGCCACGCTCTCGAAGGATTTCCGCTTTACCGAGCGCGCGCGCCTGCAGTTCCGCGCGTCGATGTTCAACGTCCCGAATCATCCGGTGTTCTCCGCGCCCAATACGACGTTCGGAAACGCCAACTTCGGCACCATATCGAGCCAGGCGAATCTAAGCCGGCAGTGGGAATTCGCCGGGAAAATACTATTTTGAGAATGAGGATCGCCATCCTCGCATGTTTGATTTCCGCCGGCCTGCACGGACAACGCAAGCAGGGCAATCCGCTGGACCATCTTCCGGCCAATGCCGAACTCCTCACGCATTTCGGCGAGCGCGCCGACATCTCGCCCGATAACCAGCGCATCGCCTTCATGGACAAAAGCTTTGGGGATGCGTTCGCGATCGATTTAGAAACGCGAATCGTTCGCTGCCTGACGTGTAACGTCCCCGGCACGGCATTCCTGCGCATCATGCATTTTCCGAACGGCGACTATCTCTTGATTGGACCCGAGCGTTTCAAAGACATTCAGGCGAGCCGCGCGGCGGACAACGAACTCTGGTACTTGAGCGCCAAGCCCGGATCGAAACCCGTGCGATTCCAGCAGAAGATGAGCGAAGGCGCCGCGGTATCGAAGAAGAACATGCGCATCGCGTATTCGGAAACGCCCCACCAATTTCCGGATATGCCGAAAGGTTATTCGCGGCTGATCGTCGCGGACGTGCGGGTGGACGCGGATGGCCCCAAGCTAGTGGATAAAAAAACGGTGTACGAGAGCAAGGACGCGGGCTGCACCATCGAAGCGCAGGATTTTTTCGACAACGATACGAAGATGACGTTCACCTGCTATGAGCCGAAGGGCAAAGCTTCCGTGATGACAATCGATTTAAAAACTGGCGAGGTTGTGAACCAATCGAAAGCGCCGGGCACGTACAACGAATGCGAAGGCATTTTCCCGGACGGGAAGTACACATGCGTGGAAGGCGACCGGCAATCGCAACTGTACAACGACCCGGGCGGTTTCCGGCAGATCGATATCTGGAAGTTGAAGTTGGACGCCTCCGGGAAAGACTTCAGGCGCATCACGCATTTCAACGATTACGAGGGCTGGAAGGCGTCAAACCCGGTGGTGGCAACCACTGGAAAATTCATGGCGTTTCAGGTGGCGAAAACCACCGATGAAGCGGGCGTGGGCTATGGGATTTGCTTATGGAAGCTGCCTTAATGTGACTTTTCCGCGGGCGCCGTTGTCCTTCCATGTGAAGAGGTGCGAGTATTTGATCATGCAAGCGAAAATTCAACGGATTCCGTTAACTACCCTGTTGCTTTCCACGTTCTTGGTTGTACCCTTGCTGGGCGCTTCCAGGCACGCGGCAACGCAGCGGGGTATTGCCGTCTATTACTCGGACAAGATGGACGGAACCGGCGTCTCGCTGAAAGGCGAGAAGTATGACAAGAACGCTTTGACGGCGGCGGCGCACAAGCGTTACCCGCTGGGCAGCATGGTGAAGGTGACTAACATTGCCAATAACAAATCGGTGACGGTCAAAATCAACGACCGCATGAATCCGAAATCGAAGGCAGTCATCGATCTTTCGAGGAAAGCGGCCGAGGAAATCGACATGGTCAAAGGCGGCCATGCAAGGGTCAAGCTCGAGTTAGCGCAAGCAAAGTAGTCGCTCCGCGGCATCGTTTAACGGCGGCGCCGCCAGCCAACGTTCAAGGTCGATAGGGACTATAATTGAATAAATGGCGCGACGTTTTTTGCTGCCCTATTTTTTCCTGTTCCTAATCGCGTGCCTGGGTCAAGCGTTCCCGCAAACCGCCGCGATTGACGGAAAATACTTCCCGGACACCGTCTATCCGGTGTTGCGCAAAGCGGGGTGCCCCGGCTGCCACAATCCCGATGGCGTCGCTTCGGGTACGCGCTTGCACTTCCCGGATGAGGACGCCTCGGCGGATCGCATCGAGAGGTTCGGAAAATCTCTTAGTTTCCTCGTCGATACGCAAAATCCCGACAAATCGCTGCTGCTCAACAAACCGACGCGGCGCATCGCGCACGCCGGAGGCAAGCGTATCGCGCCGGGCAGCCCCGATGAATCGATCCTGCGGAATTGGATCGTGTATCTCGCGAAAAATCCAGGCGCGCCCGTTAGCGCCGAGGAGGAAGAGCCGCGCGTCGCCGCCGTTCCGGTGCTCCGGCGCTTGACGCATAGCCAGTACAACAACACCGTCCGCGATCTTCTGGGCGATGACAGCCGTCTGGCCGACCAGTTCCCGCCGGAAGATTTCGTCAACGGTTTCAAGAATCAATATCAATCGCAGAGCATCTCGCCGCTACTCGCCGAAGCTTATAGCGCGGCCGCCGAGAAGCTCGCGAAAAACGTTTTCCGCGCGGGAGACACCAAGGGCTTGGTCCCCTGCAAACCCTCTTCCGCGGCCGATGCGGCCTGCCGCGTTCAATTTATCCGGTTTTTTGGAAAAAAGGCGTTCCGGCGGCCGCTGCTTGAGGCGGAAGCGCAGCGGTACTCGCGGCTATTCGCGTCCGAGGCCGCCTCGAAGAAGAGTTTTCTGGCGGGCGCGCAAATCGTGGTGGAGGCGATGTTGCAATCGCCGAACTTCCTGACCCGCGCCGAAAACGGCTCCGATCCGCAAACCGTTCCGTATGAAACGGCCAGCCGGATCGCCTACTTTATTTGGAACACCACGCCGGATGCGGCGCTGTTCCGCGCGGCTGAAAGCGGCCAGTTGAATTCCCCGGCCGGCGTCGAAACGCAAGCACGGCGCCTGTTGCGCGATCCGCGCGCGCGCCAAGCCATGGATGAGTTCGCCGCGCAATGGCTCCGTTTCGACCGGCTGACCGGAAGCGTGAAGGATCGCGGCGTTTTTCCGATGTACACGCCGGAGTTGGCCCTCTCCATGCTCGAAGAGACCAGGCGACTGGCTTCCGATCTGATCTGGAAAAATGGCGATTTCCGTAAATTCTATTCAGCCGATTACACCTTCCTTTCGAGCGATCTCGCGGCGCTGTACAAGCTACCGGCGCCGAAGAACGAGTTTGACAAGGTATCGCTGCCGCCCGAGAGCGAACGGGCCGGCATCGTTGGACAGGCCACGTTCCTGGCATTGACCAGCAAGCCCGAGGAAACGTCTCCCACCGCGCGCGGGCTGTTTGTGCGGGAACAGTTCCTCTGCCAAGACGTGCCGCCTCCTCCTCCCGGGGTAAACGCGAACCTGCCCGCGCTTTCGAAAGCCAAGCCGCAGACCAGCCGTGAGCGCCTCGCCATGCATCTGAACAACGAAACCTGCGCGAGCTGCCATTCGTTAATGGACCCCATCGGATTCGGTCTCGAGAAATTCGACGCGCTCGGCCAACGCCGGGAAAAATTCAAGCTGCGGTTTTTGCCCGAGCATGGCGAAAAGAAATCCGTGGAGACGATCGAATTGCCCCTCGATTCCGATGGCAACATCGCCGGGATACCGAACTCGCAATTTTCGTCTCCGCGCACTCTAGGGAACGTGCTGGCATCGAGCGTGCAGTGCCAGGAGTGTATGGTGAAGCAGTTGTTCCGATACGAAGCGGGGCGTAAGGAAGGGCCGTCCGATCGCGCCGCCATCCGGCGGAGTTTCGAGGATTTCCGCAATTCCCAATTCCGTTTCCAGGAACTCATGGTTTCCCTGGTAAAATGGTCTATATTCCAGCCCCAAAGGAAGGAACCGGATGTCGTCAGTGGTAACTAAGAAACGAGCCGTCTCGCGGCGGTTGTTCTTGAAGGGTGTAACCGCGGTGGCGCAAGCGCCGGTCTGGGTTGGACTGCCGCCCCTCGTTGCCATGTTCAACAGCAATGGCACAGCGTATGCGGCCGAACGCCTGCCGGGCGATTCCTCCAAGATCCCCACGCGCTTCGTCCTGTGGTTCAACGGCAACGGCATCACGGAGAAATACTGGATTCCAACCGAGACCGGGCCGGATTACACGCTGACGCCGTGCCTAGCGCCTCTGGCCCCGTTCCGGAAAGATTTCCATGTGATTACCGGCCTGGACAATCCGGCCGCGCGCCTTCCCGGACCGGGCAACGACCATCACCGCTCCATGAGCGCGCTGATGAGCGGAACGCAATTCACCGGCAGGGGCGCGGGCGGCGCGTCTATCGATCAGGCGATTGCCGGCCGAATATCCGCCAATTCCGGCGGCGACACGCGATTCCGTTCGCTGCAGCTCGGCGTCACGCAGGAATCGTTTGGCGAAAGCATCCAGCGTAATATGAGCTGGGCCGGTCGCGACCGTGCCTTGCCGCCCGAAATGCTGCCGCAAAAGCTCTTCGACCGCCTTTTCGGCGCAAAGGATCAAGGCTGGATTAATCGCAAGCGAAGCATTCTCGATGCGGTCGGCCAGGATACGGCGGCGTTGAAGAAAGAACTCGGCAAAGAGGACCAGACGCGGCTCGACGAACATCTGGCTTCGATCCGGGACGTGGAGCGCGGTATCGCGAGCCTGCCGCCCGAATATCACCGGATCGACCCTCCGGACGCCGACGGCGATATGAAAGATTGGCCGCGCATCGCGCGTTTGCAAAGCGCGTTGCTGGCGAATGCCCTCGCTTCCGGACAGACTCGCGTGGCCTCTTACATGTTGACGAAGTGCCAGGGGCTTTCGCGGTTTCCGTGGCTCGGGTACACGTCGGCGCGGCATCACGATTACACCCATCGCGACGGAAACGCGCCCGGCGCGGACGGCCCCGACGGTCAGCGCATCATGCGGGACATTTGCCGCTGGCACGTGGAAGAGTTTGCCTGGCTGCTCGGAAAAATGAAGTCAACGCCCGAAGGCGATGGCAATCTGCTCGATCACACTTGCCTCACCTACGTTCACGAGCACGCCGAAGCGAACGACCACAAGAATAACGGAATGTCGCTGTTGGTGGCCGGGCACGCGAGCGGACTCGTAACCGGTACGCACACCCGTACTACAGGGACGGTTGCGGATCTGTATCTGACGCTGGCAAACCGGACAATGGATGCAAAGTTGACGGCCTTCCCGAGCGCCAGCCGAGAGTTAAGCGGCGTATTTGTGTAAACTTAGGCTGGCCATGGGCCAGCTACGATTTACGCCGCCCAGGATTGCCCGGCGAACAACGCTTCGGAAGCTCCTTGCGCCAACGCCGCCTCTTTCGTGCAAATCCAGTACTCCGGCTGCCATCGCTCTTTCCGGTCGTAAGGCGGTTTATACACAAAAAACTCGTTCGCCCTGCGATTCAGACGTTTCGGCGTACCCGATTCGTTTCCGAGAATCAGCGCTTCCGCGAGCGCGTCCTCAAAAGACGCAAACGGTCCATCGATGTAGTCCCGGTGATTAATAATGTGCCAGTCCATGGTGTCTCTATGTGTCCTCTACTCTCTCTTTGATGGTCCGCACGGCCGTTTCGTTCCTTTTCGAAAAGTGTACTCGAAAAAAGCCACCCCACGATCCGAAAATTGGTCCAGTTAGCTTCGCCAACCGTTCCACCCCCGGCAAGTGGATGTTTCGATCAGGCGACCGGTCCCGCTCCAGCATTTTCTATTGTCTCCCTTTACGGCTTTTGACGCCATAGGTCTCGCTGCTAAAGTTCGCCAAGGTCGGTCTTAAGATCTCGCGTTATTGAAAACTCGCATTTGGGCGGCTCCTTGTCTTGGGGCCGCCCGTTGAATAACAGGCTAATAAATTGTGTTGATCCGAGTTCCTTTCTTAAAGGAAAGGTTTTTGTCCCTTTTTTTCCAACTCCCCGCCCGTCAGGTCACGCTCTTGCCCGGTAGATCGGGGCCGGCGATGCCCCGCGGCAGATAGGGGGTGGATCCGGTGACCTTATCCCGGTTGGCCTCCGCCGGGGTATCGGATAAATGGCCTCGATCCCCATCAATTCCATCAGCCGCGAAACCCGCTTGCGATTCACGATGAACCCTTGTGCCGCGAGCTCTGCCGTCATTCGCCGGCTCCCGTAAAACGGCGTTCGTGTGTACTGCTCGTCCATCAATCGCATCAACCGTAGATTCTCTTCGTTCTCGCCGGTCGGCTCGTAATACAGGCCCGCGCGGTTGTGGTCACGTTTGCGGCGATGTCGTTTTCACACGCGGCACCGCAAAAACGGTGAGGCCGATCGAGAGCGCAAGCAGCGCGCCATCGCGCGCCAGCGTCCAGGCACTGAGCGCTTCGCCCACCCCGAAGCAACCGCAATCGATTCCGCGCCCCTGAATCCAGGCCCGTACCATGATTCCGAAAAACGTGAGCAGCAGTAGGGTGGCGGCCGGTGCGGCCCATCGGAGCCGGTATCCAGTCAACAATAGAATCCCGATCGCAAGCTCCAGCCACGGGACGACGCGAGCCACTGCCAACACGCCGTTTTCGGGAAGAAGCTGGTAGGCGTCGATCGACATCGCGAACACGAGCCACGGCTGACGCAGCTTTGTGTATGCGGCGTACAAGAAAATCAAGCCGAGGATAATACGGGCGGCAAGGGCGGTTCTATTTCGCCAAATCATCCAGAAAGCGTTTCAGAATGGGGTACGAGACGATCCCCGACATCGGATACGTCTTCCCGTCGCGGCTGATGATCATCGTCGGGGTACCCCGGAGTCCGGCTTTCGTTCCAAGCGCCACATCCTTCGCAATGGATTGATCGATGCTTGGGTCTCTCAGACCTTCGCGCACCTCGGTCATCTCGGCGGGCGTGAGAACAGCGGCTACGATGGCGTCGATGTTTCCGTCCGCGGCCCAAATCGCCTGCTTCTCGAACAGCGCGTTCGAAACAGTCTCGAACTTATGAATCTTCGCCGCGGCGTTGGCGTACTCGGCAGCCTGCTTCGCGTGAGCGTGCATGGGCAGTGGAAAATCGTGTTCGATCAGGTATATCTTTCCCGTGGAAATACAATCCGCCATGATCTGCTTGAGCGTTCCGAGATACAGTTCCCGGCAAGTGGGGCACTGATAGTCGCTATAAAGGTTGATGGTGACAGGCGCCGACGGAGAGCCGAAACACTTCGAATCGGAAGCCAGGGTCTTGGTTCCCGCGGCCAGCGAACAGGCCAGCAAAACGCACGCGGAGAGGAAGCAGAGCACTTTAGACATTCTGGAGCGATTGTAACATTTGGGGACGTGATACAAGGAGACTAATGCAACGACGCACTTTCCTCCAATCCACTGTTGGCACGGCATTGCTCGACGCGGCGCAAGAGGATGCGGCACAAGGGAATCCGGCCACGGCTCCGGGGCGGGGAATCCGTCTGGGGTTCGACACCTATTCGCTCCGCGCCTTCAAGTGGAAAGATATTCAGCTACTCGACTACGCGGCCGGTCTGAGGTTGGACACCATTCAAATTTCCAGCCTTGACGATTATGCGAGCCTCGATCCGGCGCACCTGCAAACCGTCAAGGATCATGCCGAGCGCGTCGGCATCAAAATCGATGGCGGAACTGGATGCATCTGCCCGCTTTCAAAAAGTTGGAAGGCGTCGCAGGGCACGCCGGAAGCGTATTTGCTGAACGGGCTGAAGGTTGCGAAGGCTGTTGGCGCGACTTCCATGCGCTGTTTCATGGGGACCAAAGACGACCGGCGCGGGGGGCAGGGCATTGAACCCGGCATTGAAGCTTGCATGGAAGCGACTATAAAGGTTTTCCAAGCGGTTAAGGCACAGGCGCAAGATATCGGCGTGAAGATCGCGCTCGAAAACCACGCGGGCGACATGCAAGCGCGCGAAGTCAAGACGATCATCGAAGGATCGGGCAAAGATTTCGTCGGCGCGTGCCTCGATACGGGCAACCCCCTGTGGGTGGTCGAGAACCCGATTGTGACGATGGAGGTGCTCGGGCCTTACACCGTTACGACGCACGTGCGCGACTGCATCGTGTTCGAGCATCCGCGCGGCGCGGCCGGCCAGTGGGCCGCGGTCGGGGACGGCATCCTGGATTTCCGGCAGTTGCTTGGGCATTATCAAGAGTTGTGTCCGGCAGCTTCCATGCAGCTTGAGATCATCACGGGGCGGCCGCCCGAAGTGCTGCCGTACCTCGAGCCCGATTTTTGGAAGGTTTTCCAGAAAACGCCCGCGCCGGAGTTCGCGCGATTCGTGGCGCTCGCCAAGGGCGGCCATCCTTTCATGGGCACGATGGTGGTGGAGGACGCGCCCGGCAAAAAGCTGCCGGAGTTTACGGCCGCGTTGCGGGAGCAGCAGCGCCTGGATTTGGAGCGCAGCCTCGAATATGCCAAGAAGGTCCTGGGCGTTGGCGTGAGCTGGAAAACGTGAAGCGTTCGGGCTCAGCCGACCTTCCGCTGCACGGCGGCCGCGTTCCACCGTGGCTCGCCGAGCGCATGACAAAACTCGGCACGGCGATAGTCGAGAACGTTCTTCTCCATTACGGTCCGTCCGAACTTCTGACACGCCTCAGCGACCCGTTCTGGTTCCAAGCGCTTGGCTCGGTGATGGGCATGGACTGGCACTCGTCCGGCATCACGACATCCGTGCTTGGGGCATTGAAACGCGGCCTGAATCCCCGCGCGCGCGAACTCGGCATTTATATTTGCGGCGGACGCGGGAAGCACTCGCGCAATACGCCCGATGAACTTCGCGCCGTGGGCGAGCGCACGTCGCTCGATGCGGAAGCTCTCGTGCGAGCCAGCCGGTTAACCGCGAAGATCGACAACAACGCAATCGCGGACGGCTTCCAGATCTATCTGCATGCATTTATCGTGAGCGCGTCGGGCGAGTGGGCCGTGGTGCAGCAGGGCATGAATACGGAAAATAAGCTGGCGCGTCGCTATCACTGGCACTCGGCTACGGTTCGCGATTTTGTTTGCGATCCGCACACCGGCATTGCCGGCGAGCATGCGGGCATGATTATGAATCTGGTCGATTCGCAGGCGAAGCCGGCGCGGGATGCGCTGCTCGCGATTGCGCGCCAGCCTCCCGAAAAGACGATTCGCGAGGTGCGGCATTACGTCGCCCCCCAGCATCATGACGTGCGCGCGGAAAATGTCGATTTGAAGCGCTTGGGCGCGGTGCTGGCGGTCTCTTATGAGCGGGACTTTCGCGATTTCGCGTCGCTTCTGCTGCTCGAGAATCTCGGGCCGCGGACGCTGCAATCGATGGCGCTGATCGCGGAGGTAGTTCACGGAGTCCCGAGCCGGTTTTCCGATCCCGCGCGATTTTCGTTCGCGTTGGGAGGAAAAGATAGACACCCGTTTCCGGTGCCGCTGAAAACCTACGACGAATCGATAGGGGTGTTGCGGAAGGCGCTTGATGGGGCGAAGTTGGGGGACACGGAAAAGATCGACGGCGTTAGGCGTTTAGACCGCTTCGTGCGGGCGATTGAAGAACGCTACAAGCCCGAAGCGGACTTCGATGCAATCGTTGCGCATGAACGCGCGATCTCGCCATCGCTCGATGGCCGAAGCGTTTTCGATGGGAAGAATGCTGTCGCGCGGCCCGTCGAACAGTTGCGGCTTTTTTAAGGTTCGGAAATCGACATGGGAGGACGATGCGATGAATCCGGATCGATATTTGCAAGCGCTCTTGGCGGAGTACAACGCCTTGCGCTCGGAGACACCGGCGCGCTGATTGCGGCTTTGCAACCTCTTGAGAAATACGCGGTTGGGATCTGCCTGCTTTCGCCTGTCCCGTTTCTGATATTCGGTCTGATTTACGCCGATTCGGAAACCCGCCTATTGCAAGCAGCCGCCTATATACAGAAGGAGCTTTTGCCGAAGATCAACGAACTCGTCGACCCGTCAAACTCGCAATTTGTTGCCTGGGAATGGGAGATGTATCGCCGGGACAAGAAGCGTTGTCCCGCGCAACTCTTTTCATGGTGGTTAGGCAGGGTTCGCCTGGGGCAAAGAAGCGTGGATCGATCCTGATGTGCGACATTATGCTTTTTGGCTACACTTGTTTTGCGGCTTTCCGGGTTAGTCGGCTCTCGGATCAGGTCGCGCCGTGATCGAATCTCCCGTTTACCCGCACGGCTCCAATCTCTCCCTTTCTCTGGATTTCTCCCGCAAAGATCTCGAAGCCGTGAAGCAAACTTTGGCCGCGAGCGAAACGCTCGAACTGCAACCTAACGCCAAAGGGCTTTATCCGGCGAGCCCCAGCCAAGCCCCGGACGCAATTTCGGGTTATCAGCATGCGTGGATTCGCGATAACGTCCAAATTGCATTCTCTTTCTTCAAGCGCGGCGAAATTGAGCGCGCGGCTTGCACGGTCCGGGCGCTTACCGCTTTCCTGCTAGGCGAGCGGCACCGGTTCGAAGCCATTCTGCGCAATCCGCTATTAAAGGAGCACGTCAACGAGCGGCCCCACGTCCGTTTCGACGCGTTCACGCTTCATGAAATTCGAGCGCCATGGGCGCACGCGCAGAACGACGCGCTCGGCTACGTTCTGTGGCTCCGATTTTTGCTGGCAAACGTTGGCTGTTGCCCTCTCAATACGGAAGAGCTTGAGTTGTACGGCTTATTTCCCCGTTACTTTCGCGCGATCGAATACTGGTCGGACCCGGACAGCGGTTGTTGGGAAGAATCGCGAAAAATCAACTGCTCGAGCGTCGGCACCGTGATGGCTGGATTGCGCGAATTGCAGAAGTATCTCGCCAAATCCGGAAGCATTTCAACCGTTACGCCGGACGAGGTTCAATTCCTCATCGATCGCGGAAAACTGACATTGAAGGCCCTTCCTTTCGAGTCGCCGCCGCAACGGGGAATCGACGCCGCTTTGTTATTTCTCATTTACCCATTGGAAATCGTTAGCGAGCGCGAGCTTCAGAATTTGATTCTCAACTTGGTAAAGGCGAGGCTCGAAGGACCACATGGCATACGGCGCTACATCGGCGATTCGTACTTCTGTCAGGATTACGACCTCTGGTTTCCAGAAATCGGAAGTTCGGATTTTAGCGATCGCATCGAAATTCGCGACGAATTCCTGAAGCCCGGCCGTGAAGCACAGTGGTGTTTGTTCGATCCCCTATTGTCGGTAATCTACGGCCGCCTCCATGAGGCCGACCGGTCCAGAACGGATTGCCGGGAAAAGCAGATTTTCCATTTCAATCGTTCGCTGTCCCAATTAACCCCGGGAGGCCAATGCCCCGAGCTCTACTACCTCCGCCGGGGCGTTTACACTCCGAACGCCCATACGCCATTGGGCTGGACACAGGCGAACCTGGCATTGGCCGTACACTATCTCGATAAAATCTAGAAGTGCATCCCGCCGCTGCAAATCAACACTTCGCCCGTGACGAAATCGCTCAACGGTGAGCAGAAAAACAATACCGGCCCAGCCGCTTCGTCCGCCGTTCCCGCGCGTCCGAGCGGACTCATCCCCTTCACCGCTTCCAGGACTTTGGGCTGCACGCCCACCGGAATCTCTCGTCCGTGAACCTCAATCGTCGCGCATTCCTTATTCAGCGGCTGAATCAACCGCGTTTCGATCAGCCCAAAACCCACGCAATTCACGTTCACG
Organism: Bryobacteraceae bacterium; assembly: GCA_051003795.1. GTDB lineage: Bacteria > Acidobacteriota > Terriglobia > Bryobacterales > Bryobacteraceae > JALYXS01. The sequence goes on from JBPCKZ010000138.1 coordinate 51,439, forward strand.
TTGTATCGTCCCCACTCTTTGGCGAGGGTGCGCGTCAAGCCGATCACGGCCGCTTTTCCGGATGCATAACCGGACTGCCCGGCGCTTCCATCCGTGCCTGAAATGGATGTGATGTTGACGACCTTGCGCATCACGCGACGGCCCTCGGCTATTTCCCGCTTGGCGGAATCGCGAATAAAGGCCGACGCCGCGCGAAGGATGCGAAATGGCGCGACCACGTGAATATCGAGCATCGCTTGAAACTGCTCGTCGGTCGTTTTCTGGATGACGTTGTCCCAGGTATACCCGGCGTTGTTGACGATGATGTCGAGGCCGCCCAGTTGTTCAACGGTCGCGTCAACGAGCTTTTGCGGGAAGGCCGGGTCGGTCACATCGCCCGGGTATTGCGCGGCTCTCCCGCCGTCGGCGGCAATCGCGGCGTGCGTTTCAGAGGAAGGTCCGGCGTCGAGATCGTTCACCATCACCGAAGCTCCCGCCGCCGCAAGCTGCCGTGCGATCGCGCATCCGATTCCTCGGCCCGCGCCGGTAACCAGAGCCACTTTCGAATGAAGAGAAATCATCGGAGCAAATCTTCCAATTGGAGCTTGGCGTCGGTCTTCCGGTCTCGATATTTGACGATCACGGGCGTGTAGAGCGAAATGTTCCAGTCCTTTCCCGGGCCGGAAGTAATCGCGCGGGATCCCGCCACGACCACGGCTTCTTCTGGAATCACCAGCGGGCAATCGTCCGTTGCGCGATGCACGACATTGCGCACAATGTCGTAAACGGGCGTTGAGCGGTTCAAAATCGTTCCCGTCCCCAGCACGGCGCGCCGGCGGACCACCGCGCCTTCGTAGACTCCGCAATTGCCGCCCACCAGCACGTCGTCTTCAATGATTACAGGCATTGCGCCTACGGGCTCAAGCACGCCGCCGATCTGCGACGCCGCGGAAATGTGGCAGTTCTTTCCGATCTGGGCGCAGCTTCCAACGAGCGCGTGTGAATCGATCATGGTGCCTTCGTCGACCCATGCGCCCACGTTGATGTACATCGGCGGCATGCACGTGACGCCCCTGCCGATATAGCAGCCATCGCGGATACTGGAGCCGCCGGGCACGATGCGCACGCCGCTCCGCGCGGAGAACTGATGAACGGGATACGTGGCTTTATCGAAGAACGGCTGCCGAATGGAGTTCACCGACATATCCACAATTTCGCCCATGCGGAAGCCGAGCAGGATGCCCTTCTTCACCCACCCGTTGACCCGCCAGCCGCCGGCGGCGGCAGTGTCTGGTTGCGCCGCGCGCACGGCGCCCGCGTTGAGCGCGTCCTTGAAACGCTGGAAGAGCGCGAAGTGCGCCTCCGTGTAAGCCGGCGGCTTCTCGTCGAAAAGCCGTTCGATCTCAGTTTGCATGTGTTGTGGCGCGGGCACTCGTGCCTGCCGTGTCCACACTCGTGTGGA
>JBPCKZ010000139.1:0-20039 GCA_051003795.1 Bryobacteraceae bacterium
TTTCGATGAGTTCATGCCTGAGGGCGGCCTCCGATTGTGGAAACGCCGGCTTCCAGCGGGCTTCGGCGCGATCGGCGGCGAAAGTCAGTCCTGGCAGGAACTGCCCTCTGGCCACCAAGGAGGCGGCGACGCGGAACGCCCGCGCCCAATAGGCGAGATCGTCGCCCAGGACGATGCCGGGGCTGAGCACGCGCTTCCCGAGGCAGGCCGGAAGCAGGACCGTTAAATCGCGGGGTTCGATCGGAAGCACGGAGGCAACCCAAGGCGCGATGTACGCGGAGGCGGCCGATACGGGCTGGTCGGCGATGAGGCCGCTCGACGGAATGGGCCGATTTTCCATGGTGGGGAGCCACGCGACGGCTTCGCGAGCCGCTCGAGGCGGGAAATTCAGTTCCGGCGCAATAGTGGAAACAGCCGCCGCGAGTGGGTTGCGAGCGGCGCCGATCGCGGTCCGGAGACCGCGTTTTTCGGAAGTCTCGCCCCAGAGAAGCAAGGTTCGGTCGCAAAAAGCGGCGTGGAGAACGATCATCGGAAGGTTAAAGAGAATCTCATTTTATCCAACCGGAAGGGAGCGGGTTTCGATTGTTACAGTAGTCCTGTGAAGCGCCACGCCATCCTCGCTCTTTTCGCGACTCTCCCGTCCCTTCTGCACGCCCAAAATTTGAAGGAATTCGAGAAAAAAGTTACCGAGTTCACCCTAGCCAACGGCATGCATTTCATCGTTCTCGAGCGGCACGAAGCGCCCGTGGTTTCCTTCCACACTTACGTGAATGCGGGGGCGGTCGACGATCCCATGGGCAAGACCGGACTGGCGCACATGTTCGAGCACATGGCGTTCAAAGGTACGGAAAATATCGGAACCACCAACTGGCCGGCGGAGAAAAAAGCCCTGCAGGAAGTGGAGGAAATCTACGACCGCCTGGACGCCGAGCGAGACAAGCGCGCTCTCGCCAAGCCCGACCGGATCAAAGAACTGCAAGCCGAGCTGAAGGCGGCGATGGATAAGGCCAACTCGTACGTAGAGCCGAATCTCTATCCGCGCCTGATCGAAGAGAACGGCGGTGTCGGGCTGAACGCCGGCACCGGCGAAGATTCGACCGACTATTTCTATAACTTACCGGCGAACCGCGTGGAACTTTGGTTTCTGCTGGAATCGCAGCGATTTTTGCGGCCCGTGTTCCGGGAGTTTTATAAAGAGCGCGACGTGGTGCGGGAAGAGCGGCGCATGCGCGTCGAGTCCGAACCTCAGGGCAAGCTGATGGAATTCATGCTGGCGACGTCGTTCGCGGCGCATCCGTACCGGCGCATGCCCGGCGGTTGGGCCAGCGACATCGAGCACCTGCGCATGGAAGACGCCGAGAAGTTTTTCTCCCAATACTACGGGCCGGGCAATATCACGATCGGCATCGTCGGCGACGTGAATCCGGTCGAAGCCCGCCGCATGGCGGAAAAGTATTTCGCGCCCATTCCGAAGCGTCCGCCGCCGCCGCTGGTAATCACGGCCGAGCCGCCGCAGGAAGGACCCAAGCAGGTAGAGGTGGAATCGCAAAGCCAGCCGCTCGAATTCATCGCTTACAAGCGGCCCGATCAGTACGACAAGGACGATCCGGTATTCGACGTGATCGGCGGCATTCTCTCGAGCGGTCGAACGGGGTTGCTGTACAAAGAACTTGTGCGGGATAAAAAGCTGGCTGTCGAAGCCGGCGCGGCCGCGACGTTTCCCGGCGGCAAGTATCCGAACCTGTTTATCTTTTTCCTGGCGCCCTCGCTGGGCAAAACGCTGCCGGAGAACGAGAAGGCGTTTTACGATGTACTCGCCCATTTTCAAAAAGACAAAGTAGATCCCCAAACGCTGGCGCGCGTGAAGACCAATACCCGGGCGGGTTTGATTCGTCAGCTGGACAGTAACTCGGGCCTCGCACAGTTACTTACCACTTACTATGCTAATTACGGGGATTGGCGAAAGCTGTTTACTTCCCTCGATGAGATCGACGCCGTCACGGCGGACGACGTCCAGCGCGTGGCGCGACGGTACTTCACGGATATGAGCCGTACGGCGGCGTTCACGTTCGCGCCGGCGGTGGACAAAGCCGGAGGCGTCAAATGAAAGCCGTTTTCGCTTTAATCGCGTTGCTCGGCGCCGCGCAGGCCCAGGTTCCGTCCTATAAAGCCCTGAAGTACCCGCCGCTGCGGCAGGTCAAGATCCCGGACATCGCCACTTATACGTTGCCCAACGGGATACGGCTCTACCTGCTTGAAAATCACGAATTGCCGCTGGTGCGCGGCGTCGCGCTGGTGCGCACGGGTAACCTGTTCGATCCTGCGGACAAGGTGGGCCTCGCCACCGTAACGGGCGACGTGATGCGGAGCGGCGGCACGAAAGACAAGACCGGCGATCAACTGGACGAGCAGCTCGAGAATATCGCGGCGTCGGTCGAAAGCCAGATAGGCGAAAGTTCGGGCAGCGTTTCCTTCTCGACTTTGAAAGAACGAACGGACGAAGTGCTGGGCATATTCAAAGACGTGATGACCGCCCCCGAGTTTCGCGAAGACAAGATAGACCTGATCAAGAACCAGTTACGCAGTAGCATTTCGAGACGAAACGACGACGCGCAAGGCATCGCGCAGCGCGAATTCGCCGACCTGTTATACGGTCGCGACACCCCGTACGGATGGCAGATGGAATACTCGACCGTCAACGCCATTCAGCGTGACGACTTGATTAAGTTTTACAAGCGTTATTTCTTTCCGGCGAACGTCATGCTCGCCGTGCAAGGCGATTTCGCCACCGCCGAAATGCACGCCAAACTCGAAAAGCTGTTTGGGGGATGGAACGACCGCCGGGAACCGGTGCCCGCATTCCCGCCGGTGCGGCGGAAGCCCGAGCCCGGTGTTTACCTAGCCGCGAAAACGGATGTCACGCAGACCTCCTTCATCCTGGGTCAACTCGGCGGCGAGTTGAAAGACAAGGATTACCCCGCTCTCGAAGTCATGGCCGATATCCTCGGCGGCGGATTTCGCAGCCGCCTGTTTCAGCGAGTCAGGACACAACTCGGGTATGCGTATAACATCTCGTCGAGTTGGGGCGCGGGTTACGATCATCCCGGATTGTTCGAAGTCGCCGGGAGCACGAAGAGCCTGTCGACTACGGAAGCGATCAAAGTAGCCGAAGAGGAGATCGAGAAGATTCGCACTTCCGAAGTTACTACCGAAGAGCTGGAGACCGCCAAACAATCCGTGCTCAACAGTTTCGTCTTCAATTTCGACACGCGTTCGAAGACGTTGAACCGGCTATTGATTTACGAATATTACGGATATCCCAAAGACTTCATCTACCAGTATCAAAAAGGTGTCGCGGCGGTTACTAAAGCGGACATTCTGCGAGTGGCGAAGGACCGGCTGCATCCGAAAGATTTGACCGTGTTGGCGGTCGGAAACAAGAAGGATTTCGGAGAACCGCTCACCGCGCTGGGAATGCCCATTTTGCCGCTGGATATCGCGATCCCCGAACCGAAAACGGAAACGGCCGCGGCCGATGCGGCCGGCATCGAAAAGGGCAAGGAACTATTGAAGCGCGTTCAACAGGCGGTCGGAGGGGCGGATAAGTTGGCCGCAGTTCACGATTTCGAGGAGAAGGTCGATTTTCAAGTGGACGCGAGCGCGGGTGGAATGAAGGTGAGTCAAGCGATCCAATGGGTTGCCCCGTCCTATTTTCGCCAGGACAGTATCTTGCCTTTCGGAAAGATGTCGGCGTTTTCGGACGGGAGTTCCGGCTGGCTGGTGACGCCGCAAGGAGGCGGCCCGCTGCCGCCCGCGCAACTCAAGCAGATTCAAGAGGAGTTGTTCCGGGTGTACTTCCCCCTGCTGCTGAGCGATCGCTCTCCCGACCGGACGGTGAACCTGGTGGGCGATGGAGTGGTGGAAATTTCGGTCAAGGGCGGGCCGGCCGTGCGCCTTTATACCGATCCGAAAACCAATTTTCCGATGAAAGAGACTTATCAATCGGCGCAGCAACAAGGTCCGCCCGCCTCGATTGAAGAGACGTTCTCGGACTTCGAAGCCGTGCAAGGGATTCAAGTGCCGCGCAAGCTTTCGATTATCCAGAACGGCCATAAGTTCGCGGACATCGCGGTTCGGGAGTTCAAGATCAATACGGGCATGAAGCCCGACGACTTAAGCAAGAAGCCGTGAGTAACAAGCCATGACGCGACGGCTTTTAGCGGCTTCCGCTTTGATGGCGGGGTTCGCCCGGGGGGAAACCAGCCAGGATCGCGGGAAGAATATCATCGACCGCGCGATTGCCGCGCTGGGCGGCCCGAACTTCCTCGCCATGCAGGATCGCGTGGAAATGGGCCGCCTATATTCGTTCTATCGCGAGGAACTTTCGGGCTTATCGATCGCCAGGATCTACACGCGCTATGTGCCCGCGCCGCGCCCTCCCACGCCGGGTTTCTTCGGGATACAGGAGCGCGAGTCGTTCGGCAAGAAGAAAGAAGACAGCGCGATTTTGTTCACGGACGGAAACGGGTACGATCTTACTTACCGCGGAGTGAGACCTCTCGCCGACGCTCTGGTGGAGCGGTACAAAGTGTCCACGCTGCACAATATTTTTTATATCTTACGGCAGCGGCTCGGGGAACCGGGGTTGCAGTTCGACTCGAAAGGGCGGGACGTCGTCGAAAATCAACCGGTGGAAATTCTCGAGGTCGTCGACCGGGAAAATCGCAGCGTAACGGTGTATCTCAACAGCGACACGTTCCTGCCCGCGAAGCAACGATTCTACCGGCGCGACCCGGTCACTAAGGATCGCGTGGAGGAGATCACGCGTTTTTCCAAATATCGCGATGTAGGGAACGGCGTGATGTGGCCCTTCGATCTGCAACGCGAGCGCGACGGCGAGAAGATTTTCGAGCTATATGCGGATTCCGTGACCAACGGCAACCATTTGAAAGACAGCTTGTTTGTGTTGCCCTCCGGCATGAAAATTTTGAAAAAAGAGTTGTAGAGTGTTAGCAGGAGGATTCATGGCGGATAACACGAAGAAATGCGCTCATCCGGGATGCAGTTGCGCGACGGCTCAAGGGAGCAAATACTGCGGGGCCTATTGTGAAGGCCGGGCGGACCAGACGGAAATCTTGTGCGAGTGCGATCACGCGGAATGCGGCGTGGATAATCGATAGATGCGGGTCAGCGATTTGCCTGGACGGTAATCCACTTGGTTGCGTAACCGCGCGGCACGACAAAGCGTTTTGCATCGCTCATAAAAACGAAATTGGCAACGTATCGCGATTGGCCGGGCGGTCGAAGCGCTACCGCCCTGCCGCGTCCGAGCAGCCCCGAAACAGCTTCCCGCAAAGCCTCGGGATCGTCGCCACGCTTCGGGATCGCGTAAATTCGCGACGAAACGCCGTTGGCCTCGATGGTCTCGAGTTTTAAACGTGACGCCGGCCAGGGTGAAAATGTCGGACAGGAAAGTTCCAAATGGCCCGGTACCGAACGGCCCGCTTACGAATTTCGCGACGTTGCCCTCCTCGAAACGGCTGCCGCCCGCCCAGGAGTCGATCTCGTTTCCCGCTGAAGCCTTGACATCCAGGCGCAACCGGTCCGTGACTTCGATTTTCAAGAGGTTTGCTTTCTTCGGTCTTACCTACCTCATGCCGTGCCTTAATTCATCGGTCAATTGGCTTTCTTTGCGCTTGTTCAACTTGGCGGCTTTGGCGAACATCTCCTCGCTCGCTTTCTTGTCGCCCTTCATCCGCAAAATTTGCCCCAAAGTGTTGACGGGGCCGGGCGTTTCCGGGTCCAGGCGAATCGCCTCGCGCAATTCCGGAATGGCGCCGTCCAAGTCGCCACTCTGCTTCAGCGTCGTGCCCAGCATGTAGTGCGCCTCCGCGTACTCCGGCCGGATGGCGATCGCGGCGCGCATTTCGGCGCCGGCGCCCGGGAAATCACCCAACTGCCAATACGTGATTCCCAGGGTGTAGTGCGCTTCGGCGAGCTTCGGATCGAGCCGGATGGCCTCCTGAAATTCCTTCTCGGCCGCTTCCAGCTTGTCTTGTTGCTTCAAAGCGATTCCCAGGTCGTAGTGGCCGGAGGCGGACGCCGGATCTTTCGATAACGCCGCGCGAAACTCCCGTTCGGCGAGCGCGAAATCGCCTTTTTTCAGGTATGCGTATCCTACGTTGACGCGCACGTGGGAGTTCGCCGGGTCGTGCGCGAGAATCTTGCGAAACTCCGCCAGAGCCTGGTCCGGTTTAAGAGTTTCCACCAACATAAAGCCGTAGTCGTTGCGCCAGAGGTCGTCGGTCGGATTCAAGGCAACGGCCTTGCGGTAAGCCTCGACGGCCGCCGCAAGGTCTCCGGTTTGCTGCAAAGCGTGGCCCAGGCTGTTCCAGGCGAGCCCGCTGGAGGCGTCCAGCGCGGCGGCCTTCCGGAGTTCCGCGATCGCTTCCGCGTAGTGCCCGGTTTCGAGGAAGGCGGTACCCAAACGCAGCCGATAATCGAATACATTGGGAGCTAGGCCCGCCGCTTCCTGCAGTTGCGGAATGGCGTCCGTGGGATTCGACTGCAACCAGTAGGCGACGCCCAGATGATAGTGCGCCGCCGCCAGACCGGGAGTCGCCGCGACGGCCTTTTGAAAGCGCTCGATCGATTCCGCGGTCCGCCCCAGGACGGCAAACAGGAATCCGATGCGATCGTTTTCTTCGGCGGATACCGGTTCGCCATTCGAAGCTTGCTCGAGCAAGCGGAGCCCGCCCTGCCGGTCGCCGGCCTTAATGAGTCGCTCGGCTCGATTTGCCAGGTCCGCCGCCGTCTCCGCCCAAAGGCAGGCGGCGCAAAGGAGCGGGCAAGCCCAATGCCGGACAGAGTGACAATTCAATCACGCTCATTATACCGGCAGCCGTGCGAATCCCTGGCGCATAATGCCTGGCGCATAATGAAAGCTTCCCATGCGTACACTTCTTCTCGCGCTTTTTCTTTCCGCTTTGGTTTTCGCCGCGCCGCCCATCGATCCCAATCGATCCGCTTACAAGGCGGCGCTAATCAAGGAAATCGATTCCATGAAAGACCGGACGCAGGTTATGGTCGATACCGTATTCAGTTTCGGCGAACTCGGCTTTCAGGAATTCGAAACATCCAAATATCTGACTGGCATTCTCGAGAAAGAGGGTTTTCGCGTGGAACGTGGGATCGCGGGGATACCCACCGCCTGGATGGCGACCTGGGGATCGGGAAAGCCGGTAATCGCGCTCGGCTCCGACATCGACTGCATTCCGCAAGCGTCGCAGAAGCCGGGCGTGGCGTACCACGATCCCATTATCGAAGGCGCCCCGGGACACGGCGAAGGGCATAATTCGGGCGAGCCGTTGAATATCACGGCGGCCATCGCGGTGAAGCGCCTGATGGAGCGCGAACACATCCCAGGCACGCTCAAGATCTGGCCGGGCGTGGCGGAAGAACAGTTAGGTTCGAAAGCCTACTTCGTCCGCGCGGGGGTTTTCAAGGACGTGGACGCGGTGTTATTCGCGCATGTCGGCAACAATCTCGCCGTGTCCTGGGGCGAAGGCGGCCAAAGCGGTCTCATATCGGTCGAGTACACGTTCAAAGGCGAGAGCGCGCACGCGGCGGGCGCGCCCTGGCGAGGCCGTAGCGCGCTCGACGCGGTGGAACTGATGGACACCGGCTGGAACTTCCGCCGCGAACACTTGCGGCTGCAACAGCGATCGCATTACGTGATCACCAATGGCGGAGATCAGCCCAACGTGGTTCCGCCGAACGCATCGGTCTGGTATTTCTTTCGCGAACTCGATTATCCGCACATCAAAGAGCTGTGGGGCATTGGCGACGACATGGCGAAGGGCGCGTCCATCATGAGCAACACGACGTGGACCTCGCGCGTGCTCGGCTCGGCTTGGCCCACGTACATGAACAAGACGATCGCCGGGACGATGTACGCCAACATCAAGGCAGTCGGCTTGCCGCAGTGGACCGAAGCGGACCAGACTCTCGCGAAAGCCGTTCAAAAAGAGCTGAAAGTTCCCGAGAAAGGGCTGGAACTGAAGATCGGCGAATTGAAAGATCCTCCGAAGGAAGAGGCGCGCATGGGCGGCGGCTCCGACGATATCGGGGACATTTCCTGGAACCTTCCGACGGTGACGTTGAACTATCCCGCCAACATTCCGAACCTGCCGGGACATAACTGGTCGAACGCCATCGCGATGGCGACGCCGATCGCGCACAAAGGCACGACCGCCGGGGCCAGGGTGCAGGCCCTGACGCTGCTCGATCTACTGACGAATCCCGACGTGCTGAAGCAAGCTTGGACTTACTTCCGGGACGTCCAGACGAAGGACACGAAGTACACGCCGCTCATTCGGCCGGAAGATCGACCGGCGATCTGGCTCAATGAGAAGATCATGGCGCAGTACCGGCCGAAGATGAAGCAGTTCTATTTCGATTCGACGAAATATAAGACTTATTTGGAGCAGTTGGGAATTACGTATCCGACGCTGCGATCCCACTGATTGCGGCGCTCCGCGGTCGATGTAAACGTGATGCTACAATGTATCACATGATCAGGAGGGCTTCCGTCCGCGACCTTCGGTATCGTTTTGCCGAGGTCGAAACTTTGTTACTGGAGGGCGAGGCGATTCAGATTACGAAACGCAAGCGCGTTATCGCACAGTTGGTGCCAGCGCAAAAAGCGGCTCCGCGCGAGCGTCCCGATTTCCTGGCCCGCTTGAGGGCAATTTACGGCGGTAGGGTTCAGGAAGCGAGCGGGGCGGAACTGGTGGCGCGGGATCGCGATCGATATTGAGCGCATACGCGGATACCAGCTTTCTGGTTTCGCTTTACATCGCCGACGCAAACTCGATTTCCGCCGCGACGATAGCGGCCTCCGCCGAGTTGCCGTTGATCACGTCGGTTCTCGGCGAATTGGAAATCACCAATGCTTTTGCTTTACGTATGTTCCGGAAGGAGCTGAAAGCCTCGGAATTGAGACGCGCGGAAGCGGCGTTTCGAACAGACCTTGAGGAGGGCGTCCTCTCGATTCGGCCGGTAACGGCGGCGGTATACGAGAAGGCCCAGCTCATCGCGCAACGGCGGACGCCGAGGCTCGGCACTCGTACGCTCGACATTCTGCACGTCGCTTCCGCCCTTGCGCTCGAAGCGGAAGTGTTTTACACCTTCGACAAGAACCAACGGAAACTTGCCAGAACGGAAGGGCTGAAAGCGGCGTAGCGCGGGGACTCATTCATACCGTAGCGCTTCCACGGGGTCCAGCCTCGCGGCCTTGGTCGCGGGCCAGATGCCGAAAAACAGGCCCACTCCCACCGAAACCGCGACGCCCAGGACGGCGGACCACATTGGCACTTCCGTCGGCAAGCTCGGAAAGATCAACCGCGCGGCGAGCGAGATGATCCAGCCCAAAGCCATGCCGAGCAGCCCGCCGAGCCCGGTCAGCACAACCGCTTCCGTCAAAAACTGAATCACGATATCGATCCGCTTCGCGCCTATAGCTTTGCGAATGCCGATCTCCCGCGTCCTCTCCGTAACCGAGACCAGCATGATATTCATCACGCCGATTCCGCCGACCAGCAATCCAATCGAGCTCAACACGACCATCACCAGCGCCACCACCGAAGTCACCTGGTGAAAATGCTCGATCATGGCTTCGCCGGTCGAGATCCAGAAATCGCTCGGCTTCCCGCGCGGCACCCGGCGCTCGATCCGCAGCACGGATTCCACTTCGTCTTTCGCGGCGGCCAGCATCCCCGGTTTCGCCGTCACGATAATCATGTGCTCCTTCGAATTCGGAAACATTTTGCGCATGGTGTAGTAAGGCATCAGGATGCGAAGATCTTCCTGTCCGGGCATGGACGCCGCGGGACGTTCCATCACGCCGATTACTTCAAACTGATGGCCGTTGACTTCGATGGTCTTGCCGATGGGATCGATGGCGGGAAACCAGTTCCTCTGCACGTCCTCGCCAATCACCGTTACGGGCAAATGCCTCTGGTTATCGACATCGCCGACGAAACGGCCTGCCTTCATCACCGTTCCACCCGCGGCGTACGCTTCTTCGACGCCGCCCATCTGGATGCGATAAAGGTCGTTGCCTTTGTAACGCGCGCGCGGGATGCCCGACCAGGAAGGCCACAGGTAGGGGCTGACGAAAGCGACGGACGGGCAGCGCTCCGCGATGGCGCGCGCCAGCTCGATGGTGAGGGGCTTGCGGCGGCGCTCCTCGGGAGTGCTGCTGCCCGCGAAATCGTTGTTGGTCTTGGTGACCATGATCATGTTGGGCCCGAAGTTTTTCACGTAGCTGCTGATCGCGCCGTCGAGTCCGGTGATGATGGAGCCGACGCCGATGACCGTCCCCGTGCCGATGATCACGCCGAGCACGGTGAGGAACGCGCGGAGTTTGTGTTCGCGGATAGTGGATAGGGCGAGGCGGATTCCGGAAAAGATGGCGGTAAAGCTCAATCTATTCGGCCCTCAATGCCGCGATCGGATCCAAGCTCGCCGCCCGCTTCGCCGGATAGATCCCAAAGAACAGCCCCACCACCGCGGATAGCGTGACGCCCACGAAAATCGCCGAAGGCGGCACGGCCATCGGAACCGGCGTCGTGTTCCGCACCAGCACCGCGACGCCCCACGCCAACGCCACGCCGAACAGCCCGCCAGCCGCGGCCATCATGGACGATTCCACCAGAAACTGCTTCAAAATATCCGAGCGCTTCGCGCCCACGGCCTTGCGAATTCCGATCTCGTGCGTCCGCTCCGTCACCACCGCGAGCATGATGTTCATGATCACCACGCCGCCCACCACCATGAAGACGGAAACCACCGCCACGGCGGTTCCCGCGATGGCGGCGGTCATCTTCTCCCAAGTGCTCACGACGGTATCCGCGGTGAAAATCCCGAAATTGTCGTCCTTGCCCGGAGCCACATGGCGATAAGCGCGCAGCAGCATCCGAATCTCGTCTTGCGCTTGCGAAAGGTGCTCGTGATCGATGGCCAGCGCGTGATATCCGATGCCCTTTCGGCTGCCGTAAATTTTGAAATAAGTCTCAATGGGAATATCGACGAAGTTGTCTTGCGATTGGCCGAAAATGTTTCCCTTCGCCTTCGCCACGCCAATTACCTCGAAGCGATTGCCTTCGATGTCCAGAAGCTTGCCGAGCGGGTTCACTTTCGCAAAAACTTTCTTCGCGATATCGTTCCCGATAAACGCGACCGGCATGCGGCGCTGGTCCTCCGAATCGGCCAGGAAACGCCCCGATTCGACCTCCTGATTGGCGATCACGCCGATATTCGCGCTGTTGCCATCGAGCTCGACGCGCTCGACGCGCTCGGTCCCATAGTGGACCGTGACGTTGCGGGACGACTCCATGCCGATGTCGCTCGACAGCGTGACGTGGTTTTTCAGGAATTCGTATTCGGCGGGCGTCATCTCCGGATTCGTCCGCTGCATTTCGACGTACTTCTTCGGGTCCCATTGGCCCACCATCACGATCCGGCGAATGGTGAAGCTATCCGCTCCCAGCCCCTCGTTGATGTGTTGGGCGATGTATTGGTTCATGCCCTCGATTACGGACATGACCGCGATCAACGTGGTGGTGGCGAGGATGATGCCCACCAGAGTCAGAAAGCTCCGGAGCTTGCTTGCTCGAAGCGATCCGGCCGCGACTGAAACCGCTTCGAGAAACGATGCACTCGTCCTCATGGCAGTGTCAGACGAACCTAGGGCGCGCTTTGTTCCAAGTTTGTTGCGGGGTTCGAGCGAATCACGGACACCGGCCGCGAACCCGATCGATCCACTCCATCACCGTTTCGTCCACCCAGAAGCGCTTTCCATCTCGGGAGAGGAAGCCGAGATGGCCGCCGTAATCGGTCGCGATGAGCCTCAAGAACGGATTCGCGTGAAACGCGGGGTGATGGTAAGTTTCAAACGGAATGAAGGTATCGTCTTTCGCCTGGATCATAAGAGTGGGGACGCGGATGCGATCCAAAAAGCCGTTCGCCGATTGCGTGCGGTAATAATTCTCCGCGTTGCCGAAGCCGAAAGATGGCGCGGTAATTTGGTCGTCGAAATCGTAAAGCGACCTGGCGGAGAGCTGCTCGCGCGTGTAGCGGCCCGTCGCCATCACGCGCTCGCGCATGCGGTTCACAAAACGGCGTTCATACAGCCGGTTCTTGCGGCGGCCGATGCGTCTCGCGCACGCCGCGAGATCGATGGGCGTCGAAACCGCGCAGACGCCGGAGAGGATCGCGCGCGCTTCTTCGCCGAGTTCACCCGCCAGCTTCAAGACGACGTTGCCGCCGAGTGAAAATCCGACGAGAAACGTATGCGAGCCGCCCAGGTGCTTCAGATACGCCCGCAGATCGCTCGTCAAACCCGCGTGATAAAGCGTTTTGCAGAGATATTGCGTCCCTCCGCACGTTCGCATGTGAAAACGATGCGCAACGAATCCGGCTTCCAAAGCCGCATGGGAAAGCGTGCGAACGTAGCCCGCTTCTCCCGAGCCTTCGAGGCCATGCACGACCACGATTGCGCCGCGGATGGGTCCCACGGGTTTCTGTGTTTGGACGAGGACGCTGACGTCCGGCTCCGTTTGGAAGTGCTCCGATTCCATGGGGTACGGCGTGAAATCGAAATGGCGCGGCCAGAAGTTGCCGAGGATGGTTAGGATGTGTGGATTGCGAACGAGAGGGACGAAAGGCCGCAATTCCGATTGTACGGTTTTGACTTCATCGTGCGGCTTCTGGTATAAATTCACCTGATCCCGAATGGCGCAAAAGAAAAAGAAGATCGCCGGGCCGGAAAAAACTCTCGATTCACAGCCAGGCGACGGAGCCTTGCTTAACGGAAATCAGCTCAAGGACTTCGAGGAGGCGATCCGGGTCTTCCGCGCTCAGAACTTTAAGGAAGCGCGCGATCTATTCCTCGCGGCAGCCGAGGGGCCGCAGAAAGATATTGCATACAACGCCCGGCTGCACGTCAGCATGTGCGACCGCCGCCTCGAGAAGCCCGCAATCGAGCTGCACACGCTCGACGATCACTACAATTACGCGATCGAGCGGATTAATGCGCGCGACCTCGAAGCGGCGCGGCGTCATCTTGAAATCGCGATCGGCTTCGATAACAACGCGGATCACGTGTACTACGCCATCGCGCTCTGCTGCGGATTGGATGGCGATTCGACCGGCGCATATGAGAACCTGAAGCATGCGATCGATCTGCAGCCGGGAAATCGCGTGGCGGCGCGCCAGGATGCGGATTTCGCGGCTGTCGCGCATCTGCCCCAGATCCAGCAATTGCTTTATCCCGAATAGCCCTTCCGGGACTCCCGCCTCGTCGCGATGAGTGCAACGGGCGCGCCTTTGCGCGTGGTTGCCATTGGGGGCGGCACCGGCCTCTCCGCGCTGCTGCACGGGCTCAAGCGCTACGCGGGCTCGCCGGTGGATAACCAGGATCGCATGGAAATCACGGCCGTGGTCACCGTCACCGACGACGGCGGCAGTTCCGGCCGGCTGCGGCGCGATTTCGACGTGCTGCCGCCCGGCGATATCCGCAACTGCATGGTGGCGTTATCGCACGACGAAGCCCTGCTCTCGCGCCTGTTTCAATACCGCTTCGAAAGCGGCCGCGGATTAAAGGGCCACAGCTTCGGAAACCTGTTCCTTACGGCGCTCACTCACATCACCGGCGATTTCGCGGAGGCGGTCAAGCAATCGTCCGAAGTAATGGCCAGCATGGGGCGGATCTTCCCGGCGACTAAAGTAAGTGTCGCGCTCGAGGCGGTGTTGGAAGACGGCACGCTGGTTAGCGGCGAGACCCGGATCAGCAAGAGCCGGAGCCGAATCGCCAGAGTGCGGCTGCTCCCGCGGCGGTGCAAGCCGCTGCCTGAAACTCTGGAAGCGATTGCCGGGGCCGATTTGATTACGCTCGGCCCGGGATCGTTGTTCACCAGCATCATCCCGAATCTGCTGGTCTCGGGAATCGCGGGCGCTATCCGGAAATCGCCGGCCGTGAAAGCGTGCTACGTGAACCTGATGTGGCAGCCGGGCGAGACCAATGAATTTCGCGCTTCGGACCACCTGCGCGTAATCCAACAGCACGCGCGCGGAAAGCTGATCGATTATGCGGTGTTGAATACCGGACCCATCAAGGCGTCCGTGCGGAAACGGTATGCGCGGGAACAGGCGCAGCCGGTCGAGAACGATGTGGAGCGCATTGCCGGAATGAATATCGCGGTGGTGGAAGCGAATCTGGCGGCCGGGTCGGAGAAAGTGAGACACGATTCGGAGGCGATCGCCGGAATTGCGTTGCGACTGGCGCGGGAAGGGCGGCGCAGGCGCGAGGAGAATCGAATTGCATAACGACGTTGCGGTAGTAATTCTGGCGGCGGGCTTGGGCACGCGCATGCTTTCCCGCCAAGCTAAAGTGCTGCATCGGGCGGGCGGACAGACGCTACTCGATCACGCCATCGATAACGCGCTCGCCATCGCCGGGCCCGAGCGGATTTTCATCGTGGTGGGCTATCGGGCGGAAGAAGTGCGGCGATCCGCCGAAAAGCGCGGCGTCCGGTTCGTGACGCAGGCCGAGCAGCGCGGCACGGGCCACGCGTTGCTTTGCGCGCGCAGCGAATTGCAAAATCTCGGCGGATTGCTCGTAGTGTTTTATGGGGATTGCCCCCTGATTCCGGCGGCGGCGCTGCGGGAGCTCGTCGATCGCGAACGGAATTCCGAAGCCGCGGCGACGATGGTCACGACGACGCTCGCGGACCCCGCGGGCTACGGCCGGATTATCCGGGACCAGGCGGGCAACGTGCAAGCGATCGTCGAGCAGAAGGCGGCAACCCCCGCGCAGCTCGCCGTGCGGGAAGTGAATCCCGGCATCTACTGCTTCCGCGCCGATCCGTTCTGGAAGCATGTGGGCGGGATTCAGCCCAACAATGCGGCTAACGAATATTATTTGACCGACATCGTCGAGATCCTGATTCGCGCCGGATATTCGGTGCAGCCGATGC
The DNA here is from genome assembly GCA_051003795.1 of Bryobacteraceae bacterium. Lineage (GTDB taxonomy): Bacteria > Acidobacteriota > Terriglobia > Bryobacterales > Bryobacteraceae > JALYXS01. Next base: position 15,039 of record JBPCKZ010000139.1, read on the forward strand.
CCGTCGCGGAGTGGGCCGATTTGCTGGGGATCAACAATCGCGTGGAACTTGCCGCCGCGGATCGCATTTTACGCGAGCGCAAAACCCGCGAACTGATGCTCGGCGGCGTGACCATCGAGAAGCCGGAAACGGTGATGGTCGATAAACGCGTGCGCGTCGGGATGGATACCGTGATCGGACCGTTCGTGCAATTGCTGGGCGATACCGCGATCGGGGAAGACTGCCGCATCGGTGCGTGCTCGATCGTCGCCGATTCGGAGTTGGGCGACGAAGTAGAAGTAGGCGCCTACACGATCGTCGGGACATCCAAGCTGGAGAAGGGCGCTCACGTGGGACCGTATTCGCGGCTCCGCATGGAAAACCACTTGGGTGAAGGAGCGCACGTCGGGAATTTCGTGGAACTCAAGAAGACCGCGGTTGGCGCCGGGGCGAAAGCGATGCACTTGGCATATCTTGGCGATTCGACGATCGGGGCAGGCGCGAACATCGGCGCCGGAACCATCACGTGCAATTACGACGGAGCCCATAAGCACCAGACCAAGATCGGCAAGGGAGCGTTCGTGGGGAGCAATTCAACCCTGGTTGCGCCGGTCGAAATTGGGGACGGAGCGTACCTCGCCGCGGGATCGGTGATCACGCATAAGGTGCCCGGGGATGCACTGGCGCTCGGGAGATCGCGGCAAGTCACGAAGGAGGGATGGGCGGCGCGGCTTCGGGAAAGGCGGGAGCGGGGGAAGTGAATTGGAATGGGCTCGCGGGACTTTCATCCGATCGAGCAAAACCTGCGGCAATCGTTCCGGGTGCTGGCCTCGCATCGGGAAACGGGCGACGTTCGCGAAGCGGGCGGCGTGACGATCGCGTCCTTGGGCGTGGCGTTTCAAATGTTCAATGCGGCATTTCTGGACGGCCCCGTCGAAACGGAAGCGGATCTAAAGGGGCGTATCGCGACCGCGGCGGTTCACTTCTCGGCGCGCGGGCTCGAGTGGTCGTACTGGGTTTGCGAAAGCTGGCTCGAACGCAAAGTCCGCCGCCGCGCCACGAATATCTTCAACCGGAACGGCCTCGATTTCGTTTCCGAAATGCCGGGCATGGCAGCCGATCGGCTAGCTCCGCCGGTGCGATCGCTTCCGGAATTCGAAGCCAAGCGCGTTTGCGACGAGCGGACGCGCTTGGCATTCTGCGACGTGGGCGCGGTCTGCTTCAATGTCCCGCTGCCCTGGTTCCGCGAAGTGTTCGATGCCAATTACGGGCGGCGCTCGCAGTTCGTGCCGTGGGTCGCGTACCATCGCGGGGAGCCGGTCGCGACCGCGGCGACCGTTGCGGCAAACGGCGTGGTGGGGATCTACAATGTGGCCACCGTTCCCCAGCGCCGGCGGCAGGGATTCGGCGAAGGGCTGATGCGGTTCGCGCTCGACCGCGCACGCGAAGAATCCGGCATCGAGCGAACGATTCTGCAATCGACCGCCGGCGGTTTGCGTCTCTATGAACGGATGGGGTACACGGCGGCGACCAAGGTGCTGGTCTATACATCGTGAGAGTTTGACTTAGTGCGCGCCCTCCTCCTCTTCCTATCGCGGCAACGTCAACTCAGGCAATGGGTGGAATCGTCCTCGCTCGCGCGCCGGCTCTCTTCCCGGTTCGTGGCGGGCGACACGCTGCCCGAAGCTCTGGAGGTTACGCGCGCCGTAAACCGGGATGGGATCGCGGTCACGCTGGATCGGCTGGGCGAGAACGTCACGTCGCTCGATGAGGCAGCGCACTCGCGCGATGTCTACCTGGAGGCTCTGTCCGAAATCACGGCCGCCGGGGTCGATGCGAACGTCTCGCTCAAGCTGTCGCAGTTCGGAATCGACATCTCCCAAGACGCCTGCCGCGAAAACGTGGGGCTATTGGTTGAAGCCGCGGCGAAGAACGGGAGTTTCGTGCGCGTCGATATGGAATCGAGCGCTTACACCGACCGCACCCTGCAGCTTGTCACGGGCCTCCACTCGCGCTTCGGCGCATGCGGCGCGGTGATCCAGGCGTATCTGTACCGCAGCGAGAAAGACATCGATTGCCTCTGCCGCGAGCGAATCCGCGTGCGCCTCTGCAAGGGCGCTTACCTGGAACCGGCCGCCGTCGCGTTTCAACGCAAGTCGGACGTGGACCGCAACTTCATGCGCCTGGCAAGAAAGTTACTTACCGAAGGAACCTACGCGGCCATTGCCACGCACGACGAGCGCATGATTTCCGAGACGATCGCGTGCGCGCAATCGGACCGCGTCCCGCGCGAGAGTTTCGAATTTCAAATGCTTTATGGCATCCGGCGCGATCTGCAGAAACGGCTGGTCGCGGAAGGCTACCGGCTGCGGCTCTACGTGCCGTTTGGCCGGGCGTGGTATCCATATTTTATGAGGCGCTTGGCGGAACGGCCGGCGAATCTGCTTTTTCTGGCGCGCAATCTTTTCCGGGACTAAAAGCACGCATCGGGAACTTTCCAATGGGAATTCGAATCCAACAGATTATGCGCTACTGGGGTTTTCTGGCCGCCAAGCTTCTGGCCGGAGCCGTGCTGTTGGCCGGCTGTCTTTGGTTCCTGAACTTGTTCTGGACGCCGCCAACGCCCTTCCTGCATGTCTCCATGTATCATTTTGGATACGATCTGCTCTACACATCCTTCGTGGGCTTGTGGTTTCTGGCGGCCTGCGGGGTGCTGCGGCTGTGCATCCTGGACCAGCGCTACCGCTGCCGCGTTTGCCTACGCCGGCTGCGCATGCCCATCGAGACGGGATCGTGGAGCCTCATGCTTCAGTTCGGAAGACCCTACATCGAATATATTTGTCCGTTCGGGCACGGCAAGCTGAACGTCGCGGAGTTGCAGATCCTGGGCCTTGAGAATCCGGCGTGGACGGAACACGCCGATATGTGGGAAGAGCTTTGCGCTGCGGGCAAAGATTATGAGCCGCCGCGGTGAGCGGCCCCGCGGGGCGCGTGCCCGCCTGGCGGCTGGCCGTGGGCGGAATTATTCTTCTCGCGCTCATTGGCTTGGCCGCGTATCTCGCGCCGATCTATATCCGAAATTTGAAGCTTCAGCAGTATGTTGAAGAACTGGCGCGCGTTCCGGACACGCCCAAAAAGGCCGACGACCTGATACGGGCCGAGGTGATCGAGAAAGCGGCCGCGCTGGATCTTCCCGTCAAGCCCGAAAACATCCAGATTTCCCGGATCGATGGCGCTTTCAATATCAGCGTGCGATATATTGTGCGCGTGGACCTGCCGCTCTATACTGTCGATCTTCACTTTTATCCTGGGGCGGGAAGCCGCTAAAATGCACATCCCGTTGGTTTTGATGCCGGCGCTGCTGGCGATCGCGCTGCCGTGCATTCGGGCCCGAGCCCAGGAGCTTCCGGCGAAACAGACCTTCGCGAAGCTGTGCGCCGCATGCCACGGCGAAGGTGCAACCGGCACGGATCGTGGTCCGGCGCTAGTGGATAACGGTACGCTGCGCAAACGGTCCGCAAGCGAGATCCACGATCTGATCCGGAGCGGCACTCGAGGCGGAATGCCGGCTTTCCCTCTGCCTGAAGAACAACTCCAGCCGCTCGCGCTGTGGGTTCACTCCTTGAACGCGTCGGCATACGATGTCAAGCCCGCGGGGGACACGGGATCCGGCGAGCGATTCTTTTTCGGCGAAGGCAAATGTGCAACCTGCCACATGATTGCGGGACGGGGCAAGGTGAACGGCCCGGATCTCTCGGATATCGGGCGCGAACTCACGCTCGGGGATCTGGAGCGCGCGCTCGATGCGCCGAACTCCCGCGTGGGAAGCCATTCTTCGGCTTCGTGCCCTTCCTGGGCGTGGTGCCCTCAGAATCCTTGGGCGGTGGTTAGGGTCCGTCTCCGGGACGGCTCCGAGCTGCGCGGGTTTGCCCGAGGCCAGGGCAAGCACGATCTCCAATTGCAGACCTTCGACGGGCGCTTGCACCTTCTGGTGGATACCGAGTATGCGGAAGTGTCGCGCGAGAAAACTTCCGCGATGCCGCCGCTGCACGCTTCGGCGGAGGAACGCCGGAACCTGCTCGCGTACCTGAGCGATCTCGGCGGCGGTCTTGGCGGAATCGCCACGGAGCCGGTCACGTTTGAAAAGACGGTTGAAAAGACCGCTGAGCGAGACACGATTGCGCTTCTGGAGCCGCGGCCTGGGGCGTGGCCCACCTATAACGGAAATCTGAGCGCGAACCGGCATAGCGCGCTCAATCAGATCGATACAGGGAACGTAAGCCGGCTGGAACTTCAGTGGAGTTATTCGCTTCCGTATTCCGGCCTGGAGATGACGCCGCTGGTGGGTGACGACGGAGTGATGTACGTGACCGGGCCGAACCAAGTGTGCGCGCTCGATTCGCGCACAGGCCACGAGATCTGGTGCTATTCCCGGCCTCGCACCGCCGCTGGGACTATCGCCGGAGATGCCGCCAAGGGCGTGAATCGGGGCGCGGCCCTCCTAGGCGACCGCGTCTTCTTCGCAACCGACAATGCACATCTCATCTGCCTCAACCGACTCACGGGCGGACTGATGTGGGATGTTACGGTACCCGAAACGCCAGGCCATTACGGCTCGACCGCCGCTCCCCTGGTGGTGGGCGATCTGGTAATCACCGGCGTGGCGGGCGCCGACGAAGGCATTCGCGGCTTCGTGGCCGCGTACCGGGCAACCACCGGCCAACTCGCCTGGCGTTTCTGGACGGTTCCCAAGCCGGGCGAGCCGGCATCGGAAACATGGAAAGGCAACGCCATCGATCTCGGCGGCGGGTCCACATGGCTCAGCGGCTCCTACGATCCCGAAACGGGCCTGCTCTATTGGGGCACCGGCAATCCGTTTCCAGATACCGATGGTGACGAGCGGGGGGGCGCGAATCTCTACACCAATTGCGTGATCGCGTTGGACGCCAAAACCGGAAAGCTTCGCTGGCATTACCAGTTCACGCCGCACGATCTCCACGATTGGGATGCCACCGAGCCGCT
>JBPCKZ010000140.1:0-8041 GCA_051003795.1 Bryobacteraceae bacterium
TCGCGCATCGCTGATCATCCTATTACCCGGTTGGATGAGCTCCTGCCGCACAACTGGAAGCCCGCTCAGGCTTGATCACAAATTCAACGGACTCCGCAGTGTCCTGGTGATTCTCGGACGCTTACCAAAGTCCGGCAATGTTTCGGGAACGCGGACATTAATCTGAGTGACGCCCGCGACCAATCCCGGCGCGCCGCCCGCGTAAATCACGACGCCCGAAGTGGGTCCGGGAAAGATCACCTCAACGGGCAGCTTTGCCAAGTGAGCGCCGTCCTGAAGAACGCTCCCATCCTCGGGGATCGGTTCCATGATTCCGGTACCGGTGGCAAAAATCGAAATTACCGATCCGGTTTTCGCGGGATTGCCAGTTGAGTTCACCGATCCGTCCTCGTTGAGAATGGCGCCTTGTCCCGGGTTGGAGGTTATCGGATATAGCCGGAAGATGCCTGGCTCCGAACTGACGGCGAAAGTCGAGAAAGGCGTGTTCACGCCGGCCGTCTGGACGACAGCGTCAACGGAAGTTCCGGGCATCAACTCAAAAGGAACCACTGCGTTGATCTGATTTGCTTGCACATACAGAAGTGGAGAAGGAATACCGTTGAACAGCACGCGGACGCACGCGAGATCGGTTGGAATGTTTCCCCTGGAATCAAGTTCCGCCGCGATTCCCAACTCCGGCCCCAACCGGTCTCCAAAGATACTGACAACCTCACCGGGCGAAATTCCGATGGAGCCGAACGAAGCGGCGTTTCGAATGCACCCGACCGCGCCGTTGTTCGACCGTAGAGCGAAATCGAACTTTGTGACGACGGTGCCGGGGTCCCCGAAATACGAGCCTTGCGAACTCGCGAAAACATTTCCGGCCGAATCGCTGGTAAGCGGCCGGCCCTCGCGGGAGAACGACGCGTAGGTCAACGCGCCCGACTGGCTCCACTTAGTTATGAAATAGGGGCTGGAAGAACAGCTACTTCGCTCCAGCGCCGTGCCGGTTGTCGGAAACATGGGATCGGAAGTAGACCCGAATACCGTTGGATTTTCGAGCGAGTCCAGCATGACGGTATAGGCGCGATCTTGACCCGTGTACGGCTGCGTTGTTCCACTGATAAGTTCCGAGACCACAAGGATTGAACCAGTGGGGTCCAATCGCGCCAGGAATGCGCCACCTTGGTCAAGATCCGGGGGGAGAGTTAAAGGAAAGTCGTTTGATGTTGTGTAGCCCGATATCCATGCGCTACCGGCTGAATCGACCGCGATGCTCAAGCCGAAATCGGCCTTGCTCCCGCCCAATAGAGTTGAATAGAGTAGGCGTTTCCCGTCCGAACTTAGCTTGGCGGCAAAGGCATTCGTGTCTCCACGCAGTTGTTCTTGATAGGTGCCAAGCGTGGTAGTGAACTTGGCCCGGGCCGCACCCGTTATGTATGCATCAGCATCCGTGTCCAACGCCAAACCGAAAACTGGCGCATCGAAATAAGTTGAATAGATCGATGCCGAACCACTCGAACTCAGCTTGGTTAAAAACCCAGACGGGAGCGTTAAGCCGGACTGAGGCTTTGAGTTCAGCGGCTTTTCTGCATACGCGTTGGCTGTTACGGGGAATCCAGTCGAGCTGGTGGAGCCGGCGACGAAAATGTTAGCGGCGGCGTCCAGCACAATGCTTGATGGTATGTCGTCACCAGCTCCGCCAAGAAATGTGGAATATACCAATGCGCTTCCGCTTGGATTGAGCGTCGTAACAAAGACATCGCCGCCAGGAGGACGGGCAAACGAAGTAGGAGCCACGAATCCCGAGCTCGGCCCAGCATACGTCTTTTGAATGGCATTGGCGGTCACCGGAAAATCGGACGAGTAGGTATATCCGGTCACGTAGGCATTACCGGAATCGTCAACGGCAATTGCCGTGCCTTCCTCATCGTCGCTACCGCCAAGAAACGAAGCGTATATGATATTTCCAGACGGGCTAAGCTTGACGACAACGGCATCGACGCATGGTGCCGCGATGCTGCTCGATTTGCAACTCCGAACCTGACTCTGAAAGGCTCCCGGCGTCGCCGGAAAGCGATTTACAGGTGCGCCGCCCCCAAAGGAAGTGCCGCCCGTAAGATAGACGTTTCCCGATTTGTCAACGGCTGCCGCGTTGATTCGGGCGCCCAATATCGGTTTCGACGTAACTCCGATCGCCGCTGCTTCGGCTTGACTTATCCCGGCGCAAAGGCACGCGATTCCAGCAAAAACCAGTCTCATGCCGTGTCACGGCCCAGAGCGATCACGAAATAATTCGCCGGGGTCGCTCCCGCATTGCGCCAACCGTGCTCGACGTTGGACGCCGCATATACTATGGACCCCGGTCCAAGAGTGGTTTTGCGGCCGTCGATCGTGACTTCCAGAGTTCCGTCGCGGATGAGAATTACCTCGTCGTGAAGGTGGCGATGCGGCGGATGGGGCGCTTCTCCCGGGGCCAACTCGGTTTGATGCACCTCAATTTCACAGCCCGAATGCGCCACACCTTTGAATCCTGCCCGCGAACGATTTCGCCCATTTTGTTTCACCGGGATGCCGTCGTAAACCAGAGTTTGCGATGGCAACGGCGTGGTTTGGGCCCGCGCCCCGCGCGCCGCCAACAAAGGAAGAAGTGGGCTCAATTCTCTACGCGAGTAATCCAACTGATTACCTCCTGTTCTTAAGCACTCGCTATCTTACATCTTCTTGGCGATCCTGAGATAATGCGATCATGTCGTCGGCGACCCTGATCCCGGTCAGCGAGTATCTTGCCACCAGCTACCGGCCGGACCGCGATTACGTGGACGGATTCGTCCTGGAGCGTAATTTGGGGGAGTGGGATCATAGCCGCCTGCAGATGGCGGTGAGCGGCTGGTTTTTTATGCGGCGCCGCGAGCTGGGAATTCACGTGGTGCCCGAGCAGCGGGTTGGTTAATCCGACCCGCTTTCGCATCCCCGACGTCTGCGTTATAGCTGGCCCTGAGCCGGAAGAACAGATCCTAACGCATCCGCCATTCCTTTGCATTGAGATTCTTTCGAAGGACGACACCTTGACGCAGATGCGGCAGCGCGTTGACGACTATCTGGCATTCGGGGTGAAGAACATTTGGGTACTCGACCCGTGCGCGAGATGTGCCTATGCGTTCACCCAATCGGGCATGCGGGAGATTAGTACTGGGCATCTCAGTACTACCGACCCCAATATCGCGGTCCCGCTCTCCAAAAACTTCGAGAGATAAGCGTTTAAGAAACACTTCAGTCTTTTGGGCCACGTACGTGCTAAAAGGAAACGTGCAGTTGCCGATCCGTTAAGTGCGAAATCTTACTGCGGCGCGGCGCTGCAACAAGTACTCTAAAGGAGAGTTCTGAATGTCAATAATTGCGTGGATCGTTCTGGGGTTGATTGCCGGATTCATCGGCAGTAAACTCGTCAATAAAAGCGGCGAGGGAATAATCCTCGACATCGTGCTCGGCGTCGTCGGGGCGATTGTCGGAGGATTTATATTCCAGGCTTTTGGCGCCTCGGGCGTTACGGGCTTAAATTTGTATAGCCTTCTGGTAGCCGTGGTCGGGGCCGTTTTATTCTTAGTGGTTTACCACGCCATTTTCAGGCGGGCGTAGAACCGGTTCGGAATTGATCGCCCTAGCATCCAGGCCAGGATGCTAGGCGTCTAACTTCAGCATTGCCATCGGCTAAAACCCAAAATGAGACCCTTCCTCACCCAGGCGGCTATCGCCTTGTTTGCACTATTTGCATGCTGGAACCTGCCCCGCGCACAGGCGGATGTTGGCCTCGTGGTTTATGAGAGTAAGGGAGTGGATGCGCGGCGTACCGATACGGGCCACATCGCTTTAATTGCGACAAGTCTCTGCCCCGAGGGAATCGATCGGCTGCGGACTTGTCGTGCGGGCGAACGCTCCGGAGCGGTGATCACGCGTTACGCGAATCTGGCGTCGAACTACGGCCACACCGTTTTTATAGCGCCGATTCTAGATCACTTTACCGCTACGGACGACCCCGATCTGGTTCCCGCGCTTAGCAGCGGAGGCACGCTCGAATCGATGCAAATCGAGTACTGGCGGCATCATTTGAGGACCTACTTCCCGCCTCTTTCCCAGCAAGAGTATCAAGCGATGAAAGAGCAAAGCGGGAAGTTCGACGCCGCGCGGCTGGTTCGCCAAGTGCTGACCTTCGAATTTCTAGGCGCCGTGCTCGGTTCCCACAAGAAGCATTACCCCACGGAACCGTTCGCCATCGTCGATCAGGCGACCCATGAGTTGATTCCGAATGGACGTTGGCGCGAAGCTATCGGGGTTCAACACATGCGAAATGCCGTCATCGTAACCGCCCCCGCCAGGCCGGAGCAAGAAAGAGCTTTAATCGACTATATTCAGGGACCGGATAAGGAGGCGTTTCAGGCCTTGACGAATAACTGCTCCGATTTCGTCAAGCATGGCTTGATGGCCGTTTATGCCGATTCCGGACTGCGTTTCCGGCCTGGTTCGCTGCAAGTCGCCGATGCTTGGATCGCCAGCCCCATAGCGGTGGCAACGGACTTCCTGAATTTCGTGAAACGGAAAAACGTGCCGATCGCCGTGACGGCCGTCCCGATGTTGGCGGGAACGCGGCGGACGAGCGCCCCCATCGCTTCCATTAGCCGCGGCGCGCTGATTCCCAATATCAGTCAGGGGAAAATTGCTTTCGCCTTGAAGATCTACATCAATACTTTGAACCCCTTGCTCGGGTTGACCACGTTCGCCATCGACGAAGCATCGCGTTTCGTCGACTTGCAGGATTTGGTCCACCGGCGCGGGGGTGGAGATCTTTCCCAAATCGAGAATCGGATCGCGGCGGATGCGCAAAGCTCCGCGGAAGCTCGCAAACTTCTTCGGAGGGAACAGAGCCGCGTATTCGGAACGCCGTCATGCTGGAATGCGAAGCGGGAACAGTTCGCCACGCTCGCGGCCCAGGCAACCGAATTCGGAGTACTTACGCCCGCCGAAGATTCGCTGCTATTGAAGCGTAGCCGGCCGTTCCTGCTACCGCGGCTCTATGAAAGCAATGCGGCGGCGCGCCACTCGGTCGGCATTTTGATGGCCGGCATGCAGGATTGTCTTCCGCCCGACGCTCGCGACCCAAGCCCCGGTTGTAGCGCCTCCGAACCGGTCAGGGCCGTGCCGCTTCTAAGCAGCCGGGCGGAGGCTGGATTCGTTCCGGGCCGGGCGGAAATTCGGGCGATGGCGGAATCGAGCGACCGGATGCGCCAAATTGCGGCATTTAAGTTAATGGCTTCCGTTATCAACTACGACCTATCGTCCGAAACGGCTTCCCGGCGCATTTCGGATCGATTCGATCCCGACTGGCATCTATTACTGACGATCGCCGAAAAGAATGGGCTGCGGGTGGGAGCGGAGGGTGCGGTCCGCGAGAGTGTCGGGGCGTGCTCCTGCCGCGAGTTTGACGAGGGAACCGCGACCGTCGATTCGCTGGGGCAAGAAAGGCGGCCGCTGCAACGAATCGCCAGACAGGGCAGGGAACTCCTTCACGGCCCAAGCCGCTGAAGTTTGACTCACTCTTTCACGCGATACTTCGCCACCGCATCTTCCTCCACGTCCAGGCCGATACCTGGAGCTAGCGGCGCGAGCAGTTCACCATTCTCAAAGATGAACATCTTGTCGCTCTTCAGCACCTTTAATCCCGGCGCCCATTGCTCTTCCGGGAGCAGCGGTGGGGTGATTAACGCGAGTTCCTGCCACGGCGAACCGATCGCGAGCGTCGCCTGAACCCATCCCGCTAGCGGCAGCGACATCGATCCGTGCAAGATAACGGGGACATGAAAAGATTCCGCCAGAATCGCGACCTCGCGGCAGCGGAAGATCCCGCCAGCTTGTCTTCCATCCGGCTGTAAAATGTCATAAGTGCGGTGCAAGAGGCATTGGCGGTAGGGATCCAACTGCGAATAACTTTCACCGCCGGTAATCAAGATATCCACCCCGGCGGCAAGCTTGGCCGGTCCTTCGTAATCGTCGCGCGCAAATGGCTCCTCGAGCCAATAGGCGCCCGCTTTCTCCAATCCGCGCGCGACCTTGAGCCCGGTTTCGAAATCCCAAACCTGCTGGCCCGCCATGCCGACGGGCATCTGCGCCGTGCGATCGAACATCAGATGAAAGTCTTTGCCCGCCGCCTCTTTAATAAGGCGGCACACTTCCACATCGTCCATCGGATGGGGCCGCCACGCGCGAATTTTCATGCCTCGGAATCCGGCGTTCCGAATGCGCACGGCCATCGCAACTTGATCTTCATAACGGACGTGGGCCTGATCGGCGGGTCCGGGCCACACACAAGTTAGATAGGCGGGCACCCGATCCTCGGCGCCCCCGAGTAATTTATAAACCGGCTGGCCCGCGATCTTGCCGATCGCGTCCCACACGGCATGCTCGACACCGCCCCATTTCCAGAGTCCATCGTGCAATTGCCCATCGACGTTGAACAGATCCTTCCCGATCAGCACCTTCTTCACCTGCGGGAGAAACCGCCGGGGAGCTCCCGCGAAGGAAAAACCGGTCACCCCCGCGTCCGTCACAACCTTTGCAACTTCGTAGCGGTGCTGTAATCCCGCGCTTGCCTCGGACTGGCTCACGGGAATGTCGATCTCGAAGAGGTCCACGTCCGTGATGCGCACGGGTTTCACGGCGGCTTCAAGGGCGCGGATCGCCGCGAAGCCCATCGGCATGCCGACGAACGCCCTGCGGCTAAAGTTACGCTCTGACACGGTACTCCTGAATTGCGTCTTCATTGAGGTCGAGGCCCAGCCCCGGCAAATCGGGCAGTACCACGAAGCCGTTCTCGATCGGAAACACCTGCTTGGTGCGGACGAGCTTCAGCGCGGGCGCCCATTGCTCTTCGGGCAGATTCGGGCCGCCGATGATCTCCTGCCAATCGCAATTGCCCATGGCGCACCCTGCCTGAATGTATCCGGCTAGGGCAAGCGAGCTCGTCCCGTGCTGGATGCACGGCACGCCGAAGCTTTCGGCGAGTACCGCGATTTTCCGCGCCATCCAGATCCCGCCGCAAATACGAGTGTCCGGCTGCAACACGTCATAGGTCTTGTTGACGAGAAACCCGGTAAATTCGTAAGTGCTCTTGGCGAGTTCGCCGCCAGTGATCAGAATATCGACTTCGGCCGCCAAGCGCGCGGGTCCGAAAATATCATGGCCATCGAAAGGCTCTTCGAGCCAATAGGCATCGTGCTTCTCCAGGGCGCGGCAGACTTCGAGCGCCGTCGGATAATCCCACACCCATCCGGGCCGCACGGCCGTGCGGTCGAGCATAATTTTGAAATCCGGCCCGACGGCCGCTCGCACCACGCCAACCATGTCGGCGTCGTCCAAGGGATGAGGGCGCCACGCCCGGACTTTCATCCCCGTGTATCCCGCTTCTTTCAACCGCACCGCGAATTTTGCCTGGGTCTCATACGGGACATGCGATTGGTCGAGCTTTCCCGGCCACACGGTCGTGCGATACACGCGCAGCTTATCTTTCGCGCCGCCCAGAAGCTTGGCGACGGGGCGATTAGCTATCCGGCCGATCGCGTCCCACATCGCGTGCTCCACGCCGGACCAGACTTGAACTCCCGATTCGCCGCGATTCATTTGAAGGCGGTTGATATGCCGATCCACCGCGAATAAGTCCTGGCCCACGAGTGTTGGCTTCACCCAGCTTTGGAGAATTTCTTGCGGGCAGCCGATGAACGCCGTCCCCATGACGCCCGCATCCGTGTGGACGCGGCTCACGGCGTAATCGAAATTCTGGAGCTCGGGGTCGCCCGAGCGCGGCAGGCGGATGCGGAATGATTCCACATCCGTGATCCGGACCCGCTTTGCTTCGGCCGCGAGGGCCGCAAGGGCAAGAAATGCGCGTCGTGTAAGTGGCATTTAGGTGCTCTCTAGTCTTTGTGGCGCGGGCACTCGTGCCTGCCGTGTCCACACTCGTGTGGACACAGGGTTTTTGCCGCTGGAAACAAGTGTCCACACGAGTGTGGAC
>JBPCKZ010000141.1:0-3935 GCA_051003795.1 Bryobacteraceae bacterium
TCAACCGTTCTGGATCAAGCTGGACCTGCGCGCGGAAGATCCGCACGATCAGGCCGGGATTGTTGGCGAGCCGGGGATCAACCTGACGAGGCTGGTCGAAATTTTCAGCCGTCCCGCGCGCTCGCAGCAGCCGCATTGGACTCTCGAAACCGGTCCGCTCACGCTGGCGGATCTCAAGGCGAAGAACTCGTGAACCGCCTCCGCAACCGGTTGATTGCAGTGTTCCTCGGCGTGACGATTTTGCCGTTGATGGCGACGCTTTGGATGACGACATCGCTGCTTGACCGCAGCACGTCCACGCAGGAGCTCGATGAAGTTTCAAAATCGTTGAAGACGACCGGGCGGGAATATTATCAGCAGGCGAGTGAAGGCTTGAAATTGGCCGCGCTGTCGGGCCGCGTCGCACCCAGGCGCTTGGCCGCGGCGGATCGCGCGAAGTGGCCGGATGCGTTCGGGGAATTCTGGGACAGCGGGGAGAACGAGCGATTTCTTCGTGCCGGCGAGAAGGGCGGCGTGCTGCAGTATGTGGTCCGCCAGCCGGCAGGCATTGCCGTTTACTCGCGGGAACTGGGCATCGGCATGGACGAACTTTCGGCGCAGTACCGGCGAGCGCGCGAATTGGTCGGCCGGAACTTGCGTCGCGGGTTCATCTACACCTACGTGGTTTTGACCGCGGGAATCTGGCTGGTGTCCTTGGGGCTGCTCGTCTTTCTGGCCAACCGGGTGAGCCGTCCGATTCAACAATTGACCGCGGGCTTATCGGAACTGGCCGCGGGCAATTTCGCGGCTCGAATTTTGAACGATCGCGAAGATGAAGTGGGCCGCGCGACGGAGGCATTCAACCACACCGCCGCGCAACTCGAACATAGCCGCGACCGGCTGGTTTACCTGACGCAGTTGGCGAGCTGGCAGGTGCTGGCGCGCAAGATGGCGCACGAGGTCAAAAATTCGCTTACGCCGATTCGCCTGACCGTCGAAGAAATGGTCGCGCGCCATTCGGAAGGGAACCGGGCATTTCTCGAAGAAGCGGCGCAAATTGTGGTGGATGAAGTGGAATCGCTGGAGCGCCGGGTGCGCGCGTTTTCCGAGTTCTCGGCGGAGCCGCCCGTATGTCCTTCGCAGATCGATGTCAACGCAATGATCGAGGAGCGCATCGCGTTTTTGAAATCGGGGCATCCCGAAGTGAATTACATCGCGCGGCTGGCCGGGAACGCCCCCAGCGTGCTCGCCGACGAGGATCTGGTGAAGGGAATTTTGATGAACCTGCTCGAGAATGCGGCGGAGGCGGCTGGAAGCGGCGGCCGGATTCTCGCGGCAACGTCGGCCGTGAATGGGCATGTCGAAATCGAAATTCACGATTCCGGCCCCGGCCTCAGCGAGCAAGCGCGCAAGTCCCTGTTTCAACCGGCTATTTCGTTCAAGAAGCGCGGCATGGGCCTGGGCCTCTCGATCGCTCGGAAAAGCGCGTTGCTGACCGGCGGCGACATCCTGCTTGTGGCGGGCGAACTAGGCGGGGCGGGATTTCGCGTGGTGCTGCCGGTGTGGACGAATGGCTTCCAAGAAAATTCTCATAGTTGACGATGAAGAGAATATCGGACGCTCGCTGCGCATGATTCTGGAGCGCGAAGGCCACGCCGTGAACTGCTTCCCGTCCATCGCCGCCTTTCGCAAATATCCCGACATTTCTCGTGCCGACGTATTCTTGTTCGACGTGAGGCTCGAGGACGGCAGCGGCATCGACTTGTTGCGGGCCATGCAGAAAGAGGAGATCGCGGCGCCGGTGATCATGATTTCAGGTCACGCGACGATTGCCGACGCGGTGGAGGCGACGCGCGCCGGCGCTTTCGATTTTCTCGAGAAGCCGTTGAGCAGGGATCGCGTGCTGGTCGCCATCAAGAACGCGTTGAATCAGGCGAAGTTGAGCGCGGAGAACCGGCAGTTGCGCGAGATCGTGGGAACGGGCACGAAGATGATCGGCGCGAGCCAGGCGTTTTCACGCGCGGTGGAACAAGCGGCGATGGCGGCGCGTTCCGATGCGCGAGTGCTGCTGATCGGAGAGTCGGGGACCGGCAAAGAGCTGCTGGCGGCCCACATCCACCAGCTCAGCCCGTTTGCTTCGGGCCCGTTCGTAAAGGTGAACTGCGCCGCCATCCCCACGGAGTTGATCGAAAGCGAACTGTTCGGACACGAGAAAGGCGCGTTCACGGGAGCCACTGCCGCGCGCCGCGGCAAATTCGAATTAGCCGACGGGGGAACGCTGTTCCTCGACGAAGTGGGCGATTTGCACGCCGGATCGCAGGCAAAGCTTCTGCGCGTTCTCCAGGAAGGCGAATTTCATCGCGTGGGCGGAGAACAGCCCGTTCGCGCAAGCGTGCGGGTGCTCTCGGCGACCAATCGCGACCTGACGGCCATGGTCGCGCAAGGGAAATTTCGCGAAGATCTCTACTATCGGGTAAGCGTGGTGCCCATTCGGGTGCCTTCCTTGCGGGAGCGGCCGCAGGATATCCGTCCGCTTGCGGAATATTTCTTGGAAGATTTCTGCGCCCGCAATAATTTCAGGCGAAAGCGAATCGAAGACGATGTTTACGAATTGCTTGAAGGTTATCCCTGGCCAGGCAACGCGCGCGAGCTGCGAAACATGGTGGAGCGGATGGCAATCCTGACACGCGATGAAACGTTGGGTGCGGCGTCGGTGCCGGTCGAAGTCCGCATGCAGCGGGAAGCGGGACCGCGCTCGACGGTGCAGGAAGCGCGCGAATCGGCGGAGCGGGAACACTTGTTGCGCGCTCTCGAAGAGGCGAACTGGAACGTGTCGGGAGCGGCGCGAGTGCTGGGGATGGAGCGCACGAACCTGCACAAGCGGATTCGCGCGCTGGGCTTGAGCCGGGTGCGGTAAGCCGGGACGGCCTGCGCGGCTTCCGGTGCTTGTAGTAAGCTCTCGCGGTATGATTCGCCGTGGAGAGTGTAAACGTGAAACGATTTCCGGCAATCTGCTTTATGACTTGGTGTATAGGCTCGGCCGCCTTTGCCGCCGAGAAAATCGAAACGCCAATCGACAACGATCAGGTGAAGGTTTTGAAAGTGCAGGTTCAGCCGCGCGAGAAAACGCGGCTGCATCAACACAAGGTGAATCGCGTGATGATTTACCTCGATGCGGGAACGCAAGCCTTCGATTACGAAGGCAAAAAATCGACTTTGAATTTCAAAGCCGGAGACGTGAAATGGAGCCCCGCCGCCGGCATGCACATCGCCGAGGTTACCAGCGCGGAGCCGGTGAGCATTGTCGAAGTGGAACTCAAGAAGCCAGGTAGCGGGGTTTTACACAAGGATGCGCTCGATCCCGTGAAGATCGATCCGAAACACTATCGCGTGGAATTCGATAACGATCAGGTGCGCGTTCTTCGGGTGAAAATCGGACCGCATGAGACCGCGCCGATGCATGTGCACTCGCTCAATCGCGTAGTTACGTACTTAAACGACCAGAAGGTTCGCGTCACGACAGCCGATGGCAAGACGACCGATGTGGAACATAAGGCCGGCGATGTGGCGTGGGCGGGCCAAGCCAAACACAAGGAAGAAAACATGGGCGATCAGCCGATGGATATTGTCGTCGTGGAACTCAAGGACTAACACGGAAGCATTTTCTCATTGAAGAATGAGCCTGGAGGATAGGCGGATCGGTCCGGTGCCAGGATCTCCTTTGTGATTTAATTTGGTAATAAATTTTTGTGTTTTGCATTTGCGCAACCCTTCGATGCCGACCAACGGGAGGCGTACACAGCTTCGACCGTAGTGCGTTTTGTTTTTTCGGCTCTGCGCAAGAATCTGACGAACCCCCGGTTTTATTGGGTTTTCTGTGAAGGCGGTTCCCGGGCTGGTCTGCCACCATAGTCAGCGAGATCAGCCGGGCGTCAATGGTGACGGGGGTTTCAGGA
>JBPCKZ010000142.1:0-7328 GCA_051003795.1 Bryobacteraceae bacterium
AAAAAAACAAAAACCGGTCTGCGCACAGGGGGGGAGAAAGAGGAAGCGCACCCCCCCCCACGCCACAAAACCAACATCATTTGGCTCCTTTGGCGCCGGCGGCCGGCATCCCGGACATCGGGCCGCCCGGCTTTTTATCCGATTTAGCATCGGTTTTCTTGGCGTTCGGATCGGCCAGCGCGATCGTCTCTCCCGGTTTCAAACCCTGGGCAATCACCGTCGCCGTCTCGCTCCTCTTCGCGATTTTCACGGAGCGCTCTTCAAACCGTTTGCCGTTTTGCGCGAAGACGTACTGCTGTCCGTTCTTCTCGAAAATCGCCTGGTTCGGAACGTGAATCGCGTCGGGTATCTTCTCGACGATAATCTCGACATCGGCCAATAAGCCGGGGCGCAGCAGAACGTTCAACTGCGAATCTTCTTCGGGAGGAGGAGGCAGTTTGGCGCGCGCGCGTTCCTCTTCGGTGCCGGAAGTGGATGCCGCGGCGGCCGCGAAGCGCATCAAATCCGCATTCGAAGCGGCCCCGCCAGGAGCGGGGGCCGAAGCTTTTGCGGGAGCTTTTGCAGGCACTGGGGCTCCCTTTGCAATCATGGCCGCCATGGCAGCGCCTTGCGGCGGCGCGGGAGCCCTTTTGGCGTTCTTCTCCGCCGTTTCCATAATCCGGCGCACCTGCTCGGGCGTCGCTCCGAGGCCCGTCAACAATTGGCGCATGTCGAGCGAAAAAACAACGTCGAACTTCTTCGCGGGATCGCCCGAAAAAATATTAGAGCTCGCGGTACCGCTCATATTCTTGATCTTGCCGCGAAATTTCTTGTCCGGAACGGCGTCGAGGTGGATCGAAACTTCCTGCCCTTCATGCAGATTCGCGCGATCGAGCTCGCCCACCCGCGCCACCACCTCAAGCTCCGATAAATCGAGCACGTCCGCCACGGGTATGCCCGGTTGCAGCGTGTCGCCTTCCCGAATGTCGGGAAGCTGCATGCCGGGGAAGAAAAATCCTTGGCCGCGATTTTGCCGGATCGCCACCAAGCCCGTCATCGGCGAAAGCACTTTGGCTTGCGCGATCCGCTGGTTCTCGCGCGCTACGTCGATCATGCTCTTGGCCCGTTGCGCGCGCAGCACGGCGATTTCCGCCAGCGCTTGCTCCTGGCGCGACTTGATGTCGCTCTCCAATTGCGACAGCCTCCGCCGCGACTCCTCCAGATTCAGCACGTTTTTCTTCGCGTCGATCTCGGATAGCAGCGGATTGCGTTTGACTTCCAATTCCGCGCGCCGCACGGAGTACTTCGCCTTCAGCAGATCCACCTGATCCTGATTGGTGCGGATCGCCAAATCGGCTTGCGATTTTTTGATCTGCTCATCCGTCTGGTCCACTTCGAGAAGCGTTTCATCGAGCGAAGCGCGGCGCTCGGAATCGTCGAATTCCACGATCAGGTCCTTTTCGTGCGCGAGGCTTCCGAGCGGGGCGAGGCGCGTCACCTGCACGGTTGAAAATAGATTCGGAGCGGTGAGGGTAGCGGAGCGAACGGCGCGCAGTTCCCCGCGCGAATAGGCGCGAATCACGATATCCCCGCGCAGCACTTTTGCGACGGGCACGAGTTGCTGCCGTTGCGGAAGCTGCTTGTATACGGCGTAAACGCCCCAGCCCGCTCCCAACAAAATCAGTAGTACGGCGACGCGGATTATGAGTTTCTTCATGCGAAACGATATCTACAGTTTCTTCCGGGCGCGCTTGGCGGACTCCGCCGGGCTTTCGAGCGTCACGATTTCGCCTTCTTTCAATCCACTGAGCACCACAATATCGTCCTCGTTGCGCTTGCCGACCTCGATTGGCCTGATCAGAAATTCCTGGCCCTTCTGCACGTATACGGCGGGCTTGCCATTCCGCAGGAAACTAGCCTTGGCGGGAATCAACAGAACGCGAGGCTGCCGCTCGACATCGATCTCGGTCGTCGCGCTCATGCCGGGTCGCAAGCGCGGGTCGAGGTTCTTCAGTGTAGCCTTCGCCGGGAACAGCTTTTCCGGCGGAAACGTACGAAACACCAACGTGGCAATCGGGCTGATCCAATCCAGATTCGCCGAAAACTGCTTTTCCGGAACCGCGTCCACTCGCAGGTGAAGCGGCTGCCCCAGCTTGAGTTTCCCGCGATCCACCTCTTCGAGCTTTAACTCCACGCGCATTTCGGAAAGATCGGGAATTTCGGCGATCGCGGCCCCAGTCCACGCGCGGTCGCCCTCTTTGAACGCCGGAGGCGAGCTGCCGAACGATCCCCCCGCGCGGAAGTTCGGCAGGATATTTACGATGCCGTCGTTGGGCGCGCGAATGACCATTTTCGACATGTAGGTCTTGGCGAGATTCATGTCGCGCACGGTCTTGTCTTTCTTCTGATCGAGGCGTTCATCGTCCGCCCCCTGGGAAACTTTGCGCGACTTGATGCTGGTCTCGACCTGTCCCAGTTCGCCTTGGGAAACGCCGACGTCGATGCGGTTCTTGGCGCCTTCAATCTCCGATAAAATCTCGGCTTTGCTGGCCTCGAGCTTGGCGCGCTCGACGTTGTATTGGGACGTCATCAGATTCATGCCGTCCATCTCGTTCTCGATTTTTTGGGACGCTTTCAACTGCACGATCTCGCTATCCGCCGTTCGGACGCTGGTGCTCTTTTCGATGAAGTTCTGTTCCTGCTGCACGGCGTCGAATTCAATCACAACGTCGCCCTTCTTGATCGGGCGGCCCGACTCGGCGAGTTTCACGATTCTGGGATCGGGTACCTGAGGCGCGGTCAGGATTATCGAGCGCGTGCTGCGAATTTCGCCGCGCGTCTTGACGCTGATGACGAAATCGCCCCGGCGAACGCGCGCCACCGGCACATCGACCGGCGTGGTTCCGGTGTAGCGGTAAGCCACAATCGCGCCGCCCGTGCCCAGCACCAGCAGCAGCCAGATCAGAATTTTTTTGCGCATCGACCAGCGCGAATGGCCGATTTTGTGTTTGGGTTTTAGATCCTTGGATGCCATGGCCGTTACCGGACTGCCGTTTCCTCCGAAGCCGGTCTTTCCAACGCCACGACCTCGCCCTTCTCAACGCCCGAATGCAGCGCCGCCACGATATGATTCGATATCCCTAATTCCACGCCGCGTTTCTCCCATCCCGCCGGGCCGCGCACAAAGACATAGGGTTTTCCGGAAGGGCTGTCATAAAAGACGGCATTCACCGGCACAACGCGCACATCTTTTTCGCCGCCGATTTGGATATCGGCGCTGGCGGAAACGTCGGGTATGACACGCGGGTCCATCCGGTCGAGCTTTAGACGAACGGGGATTTCGCGCATGTAGTTCGGGCGCCACACGCCCGGCTTGCTCATGGCCCCGATGCCGACGATATGCGCCGGCAACTCCAGCCCAGGATACGCGTCGATTCGCGCCGTGGCTTTCATTCCGATCCGCACCGCTTCGGCATCGACCTGGTTGATCGTCGCCGTGATCACCATCGACCGCGGATCGACGACTTGCATGAATTGCATGCCGGGCCAAAGCTGGTCGCCCTGCTGCACCTGGCCGAAATCGCCGCCGCGGAAAATGCTCTGCATCACCGCGACGCCGTCGATGGGCGCGCGCATCACCATGCGATCCACGTTCTTCTTGGCGCGCTCGAACTCGATCTTGGACCGGTCGCGGTCGATCTCCGCCGCCCGGATCTGCGCGCGCTGCGAGTCCTCCACCAGCTTCGCCTCGCCGGCGATTTGCGTATAGTGCGCCCGCGCCTCTTCGACCGATAACTGCAGCGACTCCGCTTCAATCGCCGAACGAACGGGCGCGGTTTTCAAATCGAGCTCCGCTTTATCCCGATCGGCCTTCGCCGAACGGGTTAGCTGGTCGTGGGCCTCTTTGGCCACGGCCAAATCCGCTTTCATCTTCTTTATGTTCGCGTCGAGCTGAATCACGCTGTCTTTGTAATCGTCCAGGCGGTTCAACATGCTCTGGCGGTCGAACTCGGCGACGATCTCACCCTTCTTGACGTGGCCGCCGGCCGGGGCGAGCTGGATCAGGACCAAGTTGAAATCGCCGCCGGTTGGCGAAAGTCCGCGTTGCGCGACGCCGATCAAACTGCCCGCCGTCGACCCCAGGCCGCTGGTGCTTGAACTTCCCGACGCCGAAGTTCCCGTTGTCGACGAAGTGCTCGCTGTGCCTGCCGCGTTCTGCGCCGCCGTGCGATCGCCGAACCGGTTCGTGGTTCCGCGCAACGCGCCGAGGCTCGATTGCGGACCGGTGGCACTGGCAGACGATGTAGTCGAGTTGGTCGAGGAGGAAGTCGCGGCAGGCGTCGTGCTCGCGGTCGTGGAACCCGTGGAGTTCGAACCGGTTGACGAAGAACTGGACGACGTTCCGGAAGACGAACTCGACGACGAGGAAGACCCGCCGCCACTACCGCCGCTCGATCGGTTTCCGGAGAGCCGCGGGGCCATCAATCCGGCGAATTGTTCCGCGGAAATCGTGCCGCTCAGGCGAATCGATTGATCCACTTCGCCTTCGATGACGGTGGCGGTGCGGATGTCCGTTGCGGGTGTCTTGGCGTTTGGGGAATCGGATTTGCCCCCGAGCTTGGCATACACTACCGCGCCGGCGGCCAGAATCAGGATCAGCCCGGGAAGCAGCAGTGAATTTCGAACGGAGATCGCCCCAGCTTCAGCGGCGGATTTGGGGATTGGATTCACCGGTGGTTATGAGACGCGGAAAGCGGACACAAAGTTAGGCGCTTCGCGAACTTGATTTTAGCTTTAAAAACAACAGTTTGATCGATTTGCCGCGGTGCTGTCAAGTACAACGGCTATTTCGAGAGTGATGTCTGTATCGCCTTTTCCGCCAGCGGCGCGATTACTTCGTAACCGGCATCGTTCGGATGCAATCCGTCATCGGTGATCTCCCGCTTCAACATGTTCTTGTCGTCCAACATCGCGGAGTAGTAATCGAGATAAACGTAGCCGTTCTTGGCGGCGTAGTCTTTTATCCAATTGTTCAGGGCTACGATTTTCTCTGGCGGCCGGCGGCCCGTTTGCGGCTTGATGTAATCGCAAACCGGCATCACCGATGCCAGGACCACGCGAATGCCGTTCTCTTTCGCCAAGTCGCTCATCGACATCAAATTGTCTTCGATGGCTTCCAAAGTGGTCGGCCCCGTATTCCCCGCGATGTCATTCGTGCCCGCGAGAATTACGACTACCTTTGGCATGAGCGCGATCGCGTCCGGGCGAAATCGAATCAGCATCTGTGGCGTCGTCTGTCCGCCGATTCCGCGATTGATGTACGGCTTGCCGGGAAAGAACTTGCCGTACTTGCGGCCCCAGTTGTCGGTGATGGAATCGCCCATGAAGACCACGCGATTCTCGCCGGGTTTGGGCGCGGAAACGGTTCCGTCGGCATCGTGGTAGCGGGCGAGGTTGGGCCAGTCCGGGTTCGGCGCGACGGGCGCCGCGGCCTGGGACCACCCGAAGGCGGCAAAAACAGCTGTTAAGAAAATAATTTTTAAGAAAATAATTTTGTTTGTCATTTCAGCACTTGATCTATTACGCGACGATCTTTTTCGCCACCACGCCGGCAACGTCCGTCAACCGGAAATCGCGTCCGCTGTAGCGGTAGGTCAGTTTCTCGTGGTCCAGGCCCAATAGATACAGCACCGTCGCGTGGAAATCGTGGATATGCATGCGATCGTCCACCGCGTAATATCCAATATCGTCCGTGGCGCCATAAATAAATCCGGATTTCACGCCGCCGCCCGCCATCCAAATCGAATAGCCGTACGGATTGTGATCGCGCCCATCGCCGCCCTGCGATACCGGCGTGCGTCCGAACTCACCGGCCCAGATCACCAGAGTATCCTTCAACATGCCGCGAGCCTTCAGGTCTTTGAGCAAGCCGGCGATCGGCTTATCAACTTCCTTGGCGTTGGCGGTGTGCTTGGGAAAGAGTTCGCCATGCTGATCCCACTTATAGCTGTGCGTGCACTGCACGTAACGCACGCCGCGCTCGACCAGCCTTCGCGCCAGCAAGCACTGCCATCCGAAATCTTTGGTGACCTCTTCATCCAAGCCGTAAAGATTCTTCGTGGCTTCCGATTCCTTCTCCACTTGAAACGCTTCGGGCGCGCGCGACTGCATCCGGAACGCCAGCTCAAAGGCCTGAATGCGCGCCTCCAGCTGCGGATCTTCGTGGCGCATCTCCTTCTGTCGCCGGTTCACGTTTTGCAGCATGTCGAGCTCGAAACGCTGCTGATCGGAACTGTAATGCTTGTTGAGCAGATATTCGATCGGCTCGCCTTCGATATCCGATACCTTCAGGCCCGCGTTGCCGATCGCCGTCCCTTGATACGATCCCGGCAGAAAGGCCGACCCCCAATTTTTCGATCCGCCGTGCGAAAGAGCCGGCTTGATGGTGATGAAGCCGGGAAGATCCCGATTCTCCGTGCCGAGTCCATACAGCGTCCACGAACCCATGCTGGGGCGCGTGAACGTGTTCGATCCGGTGAAGGTCTGCAGCAGCGCCGCGCCGTGATCCACGCCATCGCCGACCATCGAACGGATCACGCAAAGATCGTCCGCGCAACTGCCCACATGCGGAAACAGCGCACTGACCGGAATGCCGCTCCGGCCGTAGTTCTTGAACTCCCAGGGGGATTTCATCAGCGGTCCGGCACTCCCGCCCGCGAACGCCAAAGGGCGTTTGATGGGCAGAGGCTTGCCGTTGTCGCGCGTGAGCCGCTCCTTCGGATCGAAGGTATCGACGCTTGATGGGCCGCCGTGCATGAACAGAAAGATCACCCGCTTGGCCCGCGCCGGAAAGTGCGGCGGATGAGGAGCCATCGGATTTTGCGGCGTCCCCAGCGTTGTCGCCGAAAGCGTCGAGGCCTCGGCGAGCATTCCGGCCAATCCCAGAAATCCGAAGCCGCAGCCTGCCGCGCGGAGCATGGCGCGCCGCGTCGTTGGCGTTTCGGTCTCGTGAAACAGGCGTCTAATTTGGTCCATGGCTACCCCTAATCCAGGTAAACGAATTCATTCGAAGTCAGCAGAATGTGGCTGAAGCTCTCCCACGCGGCGAGGTCTGAAAGGCTATCCGTCGCGTGAAACTTCCGCTTGAACCTCTCCATGTAGGTGAATGCGGAATCCACCTCCGCCGGCAGAGGCTGGCGATTCAGCGTCCGAACATACAACTCTTCGAGACGCTGTTTATCCGATAACTTCGAATCCGCGAGCAGCGATTGCGCCACATTCTTCGAGCGTTCGAAAACGAACTCGCTGTTCATCATGAAAAGCGCCTGCGGCGCCACGTTGGTTAGCGA
>JBPCKZ010000143.1:0-42116 GCA_051003795.1 Bryobacteraceae bacterium
CCACACGAGTGTGGACACGGCAGGCACGAGTGCCCGCGCCACAAATCAGGAAGCCGGTTTCGCCATGCTGCTGTTGTTCGCGATGGCCGCCATCATCGCGATTACGCTCTACAACGCCCTGCCTCGCGTGGCTTTCGAAGCGCAGCGCGACCAGGAAGAGTTGCTCGTCGAGCGCGGCGAGCAGTATAAGCGCGCCATCCAACTTTATTACCGGAAGACCAAAAGGTATCCGGCAAAGATGGAGGATCTGGAAAATACCAACGGCGTGCGTTTCTTGCGCCGCAAGTATGTCGACCCGATGACGGGAAAGTCCGATTGGCGGCTTCTCCACATCGGCGCCGGGGGGCAGTTGACCGATTCTCTCATCAAGAAAAAAGATCCGAACAAGAAAGAAGAGAGCGTAAACACGTTCATTACGGAGTTGCCGGCGCTCGGAGCCGGCCCGCAGCAGGGAGGGCCTCCGAACCTGGCGATGCGGCGCAGGCCGAGCGAAGCAGCCCCGGGTACTGTAGATGCTTCGGGAATGCCAATTGGCATTCCCGCCGGAGCTCAGCCAGGGATGCCGGTGCAGCCGGGACAGTATCCCAACCAATATCCGCAGGGGCAGTTTGGGACGCAGCCCGGCATTCAAACCGGCCCGCCGGGAGCCCCGCAGTACGGCGGCGGAATTGCCGGGATGAACACGACGGATCCAAATCAGCCGGGCCTGCCGGTGAACTCGCAAACGGGCGGCGTTTCCCCGACTCCTTATCCAACCCCCTACTCAACCCAGCCCGGTGCGCAAGGATCCACAACGCCGCCATTTCCGCAACCGGGGTTGCAGCCCTCGCAGCCCGGGCAGAACGCCGCCGCGGATGTGATTCGCAATTTGCTGACGACCCCGCGTCCGGGCGGCCTTCCCGGCGCGCAAATCGGGACGGGGAACGTTGGCGGCCTTCAAATTGGGGGCGGCATCGCTGGAGTGGCGAGCACGGCCGAACGGGAAGGCATCAAGATTTACAACGAACAGACCGAGTACAACAAGTGGGAATTCGTGTACGACTTCAGCAAGGACCGGGCGAACGGGCCGGTTGTGGGAGTCGCGGCGCCTGGGGCAAATCAGCCGGGCTTGAATGGCCCCGGCTTGAATGGTCCAGGCTTGACTGGTCCCGGCTTCGGACAAACCGCAAGTCCATCTTCGCCAACGTCCACTTCTCCTACCGGTACGCCGGCGCCGGGTCCGGCTCCTTTTATCGGAGGCCCGGTGCCCGCTACCCCGAATGACGGTTATCGGCAACCGGGCGTGCCGGTTCCGGGGGGCTACCCGCAACCCAATCCGCAACAGCCGCCATTACCGGGATATCCGAATCCGCAGCCTTCGCCGCCACCTC
Organism: Bryobacteraceae bacterium; assembly: GCA_051003795.1. GTDB lineage: Bacteria > Acidobacteriota > Terriglobia > Bryobacterales > Bryobacteraceae > JALYXS01. Next base: position 1,371 of record JBPCKZ010000143.1, read on the forward strand.
CGCCACCAACCCCGCCGCGGCCGTGATAGGCGCCTGCGCTACAGTGTGGCGATGGGGTTGGTGATCGCGATCGATGGGCCCGCCGGCGCGGGCAAAAGCACTGTCGCCCGCCGCATCGCCGCGCGGCTTGGATTTATTTATATCGATAGCGGCGCGATGTATCGCGCCCTGGCGCTTTGGGCGCTTCGACAGAATTTCGATCTTGCCGACATGCATCGGATGGAGCAGCTTGCCCGCGCGGCCGCGATCCGCCTGGAAGCGGCTCGCGTTCTATTGAATGGCGAGGACGTCACTTCCGAGATTCGAACCGTCGCGGTCTCCGAATCTTCCTCCCGCGTGGCGCTGATTCCCGCCGTCCGCCGCGCCATTGTCGAGAAACAACGCGAAATCGGCTTGAGCTCAAACGTGGTGATGGAGGGGCGCGATATCGGCACCGTCGTGTTCCCCGATGCGCAGTTGAAAATTTTTCTCGACGCCGCTTCGCCCGAGCGGGTCCGCCGCCGCGCTCTCGAATCGGGAGAGCGTCCCGACGTGGTGGCGGAACAGATTGGCGAGCGCGACGAGCGCGACCGCACGCGAGCCGAAGCGCCGCTGACGCAGGCTCCCGATGCGATCTATGTCGATTCGACCGATCTCTCGCTAGCCGAGGTGGAGGAGGCGATTCTCAAGCTGGTGCGTTCCCGCATGACGAATGGGAAAGAGTTCCATGCCTGAGCATTCGACAATCGATTTGCTGGTGATGAAGTTCGGGGGCACCAGCGTCGGCTCGGCCGGCCGCATGCGCGTCGCCGCCGGTTTGGCCGCGGAACAGAAGCGCGCGGGGCGTTCCGTCGTGGTTGTCGTTTCGGCCATGTCCAGGATCACCGATCTGCTGCTCGACACCATGAAGCACGCCGAGGGCGGGGATCGAGCGGGACTTGAGGCGAATATCGCAAAACTGCGCGAGCGCCATCAGGAGGCGTGCCGCGATCTGATTCCCGGCCCGGCCGGTTACCCGGTGCTGGAGGCGGTTGACGCGCTGATCGCGGAATTCCTAAGAATCGCGGGCGGCATGTCCATGTTGGGCGATCGGCCGCCGCGATCCGTCGATGAAGGCGTTGCTATCGGAGAGAGGCTTTCGGCGCTGCTGGTTAGCGAGTTCTTGAAATCGGACGGAGTGCCGGCGGCGGCCGTGAATGCAGCCGGGGTCATCGTAACCGACGCCGTTTTTGGCAATGCCACGCCGATCATGGACGCGACCCGCCAGAAGGCGCGCGCGTTATTGATGCCGCTGATCGCATGCGGGCAAATTCCCATCGTTACCGGCTTCAACGGCGCGACGCTCGACGGCCGTCCCACGACGCTCGGCCGGGGCGGTTCGGATTTCTCGGCGTCTATTATCTCAGCCGCGCTCGACGCTCGCGAGTTGTGGATCTGGACCGACGTGGACGGAATCATGACCGCCGATCCGCGCCTGGTACCGGAGGCGAAGGTGCTGGACGAGCTCAGTTTCGGCGAGGCCGCGGAGTTGGCTTACAACGGCGCCAAAGTATTGCATCCGCGCACGCTCGCGCCGCTAGTCGAGAAGCGCATCCCGGTCTGGAGCAAGAACAGCTTCGCGCCGGAGAAACCCGGAACCCACATCGTTCCGGAGCTGACGATGTCGAGCGGAGCGCGCGCGGTGACATCCATGCGGCACGTCGCGCTGATTTCGCTCGAGCCGGCAAACGAGGTGTTGAGCGGCGTGCAGGTTATGGCGCGATCTCTCGACGCAATAGCGCGCGCGAACATCGAGGTGCTGGCGATTTCGGGATCGAGCTACCGCCAGAGCTTCTGCTTCCTGGTGCGGATGGACGAACTGGCGAAGACGATGCAGGCGCTGGAACAGGCGCTGGCGCTCGAGCTCGCGCACGGATATGTGCGGCCGATCGAGGTAGATGAAGAGGTTGGGTTGCTGGCGATCGTAGGGGAAGGCATGCGCGGGATGCCGGGCCTGGCGGGCCGGATCTTCACCGCGATCTCGCGCGAAAGCGTGAATATTATCGCGATCGCGCAGGGATCGAGCGAACTGACGATTGCAATCGTGGTGCGCCGCGCGGGCTTGGAGAAGGCCGTGCGGGCCGTTCACGCCGAATGCCATATGGCTTAAAACGTCCGCGGGCCTGGGCTATACTAAGGGATTGCGATGATAATTCTGCTGACGATCATACACGTGGTGGTGTGCGTTTTCCTGATAATTGTGGTTCTGCTGCAAAGCGGCAAGGCGGCGGACCTCGCCGGCGCGTTTGGCGGCATGGGATCGCAGACTGCCTTTGGACCGCGGGGCTCGGCGACGCTCCTTTCGAAGGCGACCACGATTTCGGCGATCGTTTTCATGCTTACATCAATGTCGCTCTCGATTTTCGCGACGCGCGGCGCGGGCGGCAGCAGCACGCTTCTCGATCGCAAGACGGGCAAGCCGGCCCCATCCGGGGTTGTGAACGTGGCGCCCGTGACGAAGACCAATACGCCCGGAAATACGGTAACGATTCCCATGCCGAGCCAACCGCAAAAAGCGCCGGCGCCGCCTAAAAAGTAGAGGTGTTAAGCTTTACTTAGCAAGCTTTACTTAGCCAATATGCGGTCGTGGCGGAATTGGCAGACGCGCATGCTTGAGGTGCATGTGGGTAACCCCCGTGGAGGTTCAAGTCCTCTCGACCGCACCATCTTTGTTCTCCAGCCTATCTTCCACTCACCATAATTCGATATACCGCCCGCCGTGGGCTTTTCGTATTAACATCAAAATCTGATTTATGTTGAAGAGACTCTGCGGCATATCGGCGCTCCTCTGCGCCGGTTGTTTCGCGCAAACCGCGACCATTCAAGGTTCGGTGAACGACCCGTCGAACGCTGCGGTTGCCGGAGTGAACATCCGCGTCACAAACATCTCAACCGGCGTGGTTACCAATGTCGAAACAAACCAGAGCGGGTTGTATTCCGCGCCGCTGCTTCCGCCCGGTAGTTACAGCGTCGAAGCGGAGAAGGCCGGATTCGCGCGGGCGGCTCGCACGGGCTTGCAACTCGACGTCAGCCAAACGGCCAGGGTCGATTTCACTCTGAAGATCGGCGCCGTTACCGAAAGCGTTCAGGTCTCGGCGGCCGCGCTCGCGGTCGATTCGGAAACTTCCACCGTCGGCCAGGTCATCAGCACCAGGCAAATTCTCGATCTGCCGCTGAATGGCCGGAACTATCTGGATTTGGCGCGGCTGACGACCGGCGTCGCGCCCTCGTTCGGCAGCCGCACCGACGCGAAAGGGACTTTCAGCGCGCTCGGGCAGCACGGATTGCAAACCAATATTCTGCTCGATGGCGTGGATAATAATTCGCGCTTCTCCGGCGGCCAGTTGGGGTACGAAGCGCAGGCGGTTACGCCATCCATCGACGCCGTGCAGGAATTCAAGGTAATTACGAATAACAATTCGGCCGAGTTCGGCTTCCGCATGGGTGGAACCGTGATCGTTTCCACGAAATCGGGTACCAACGGATTGCATGGCTCGGCTTATGAGTTCTTGCGGAACGACAAGCTGGATGCGACGAATTTCTTCGGCGTGGGCCAGCCCAAGCCTGCGTTCCGCCGCAATCAATTTGGCGCGACGGCCGGCGGTCCCGTGATTCGCAACCGCACGTTCTTCTTCGCGAGTTATGAAGGCACGCGAATCCGCATGGGCGAGACCGATATTTCGACCGTGCCGACCACCGCTGAGCGCGGCGGCGATTTCAGCGCGCCGGGGCTCAAACCGATTTACGATCCGGCTACCACTCGTCTCAACGCCGCGGGCCAATATGTTCGCGACCGCTTTCCGGGCAACGTGATTCCGGCGAGCCGCTTCGATCCGGTTTCCGCGAAAGCCGTCGCGCTCTATCCGCTACCGAACTTGTCCGGAATCGCGAACAACTATTACTTCTCGCCCGGAAACAAGAACGACACCGACGAAATCGACACGCGCGGCGACCACAATTTTTCCGAAAAAGAACGCTTCTTCGCGCGCTACAGCCGCCGCGGGAACGCCGTGTTCCAGCCCGGACACCTCCCGGAACCGGCCGATGGAGGACAGTCGCAGACTATCGGATTAACGGCGCATGAAGGCGTCGCGAATCTGAACTCGACGTTTACGCCGGCCTTGAACAACGAATTGCGCTTCGGAATCTCCCACACGGATTCGCTACTCGACATCCCCTTTACGCAGAGCTTTGACCAGCAGCTCGGCATTTTGGGAGTGCCGGATCTCGGCGATGTCACCAAGCGCGGCTACGCCAGGTTTTCGCCCTCCGGTTATTCCGAGTTGGGCCCTCGCAGTTTCTGGCCGAACGCGAACAACCTCGACGTGCTTCATATCGCGGATGCGCTGCTTTACACGCGTGGACGGCACGTATTCAAAACGGGAGTCGAGTTCCGGCGCGAGAGCATTTACCGTCTCGCCGCACGCCTTGCGCGCGGGCAGTTCGGTTTCGACGGATCGTTCACGCAGGATCCGAATAGCCGGGGCAACACGGGCGACGGCATCGCGGATTTTTTGCTGGGAACCGCGAACAGCGCGCAAATCGGAAACCTCAGCGGTGAAACGGCGCTCGCTCACAATTGGGCGGCGTATTTTCAGGACGACTGGCATATCACCTCGAAGCTCACGCTGAATCTAGGATTGCGTTGGGATTGGTTTGGGCCGCCCTCTTATCCGAATTCCGTTGTGGGGCGCTACGATATCTTTCCGTCGTCCCCAACATACAAAACATTTATTCTTCCGAAGAACGGCGGCGATTGCGGTTGCGAACAAAACTGGACGAATTTCGCGCCGCGCGTTGGCTTCGCCTGGCAGGTCACGCCCAGGACCGTGATCCGCTCGGGCTACGGAATTTTCTATGGCGAGCCGGATTCCATCTCGCACGATGGCGATGGCCGCTTCGCCGTCGAAGCGCCATCGTTCACCGAAATCACGTTTCCAAGCGACCGCTTGCTACAACCGGCACTGATTGTGTCGCAAGGGTTCCCGGCGGGGTTGTTGCCCACCACGGTGCTCCGGCCGAATGTCGGTCTCAAGGCGGCTTACGCGCAAATGCCGAATCAATACGCCGAGCAGTGGTTTGCCGATGTGCAGCGTCAGTTGCCGCTCGATACGGTGGTGACGCTGTCGTATCTCGGATCGGGAACGCACCATCTCTCGCAAACGCTCGATGCGAACCAACCGCTTCTGCCGGGTCCCGGCTCGGTCCAATCGCGCCGGCCCTTTCCGCAATTCGCGGCTATCACTTTGCGCGATCCGCTGGGCAACGCGTCCTACAACGCGCTAGGGGTGAAGGCGGAAAAACGCTACACGCAAGGTGTCACTCTGCTGATGTCCTACACGTATTCCCACGCGATCGACGATGCGGTTGAAACGGATACCAACGCCACGGGGGAAGGCCTGCAAAATAACTACGACGTGGGGCGCAGCCGCGGCAATTCCGTGTTCGACGTTCGCCACGTATTCGTGACCAGCGCCGTGTACGATCTTCCGTTCGGGCGCGGACGCAAGTGGATCAATGGCAGTCGCGCTCTGGATTTTATACTCGGCGGCTGGCAATTGGGCGGTATCTTGAGCCTGCGCGGCGGCGTCCCGTTCACGCCCCTGGTGAGCACGGACATTGCGAACGTCGGAGGCGCGAGCCATCCCGATTACTTGCGAAACGGAAATCTGTCCGGCGATAGGCGTAGTATCGATCACTGGTTCGATGTCGCGGCCTTTGGGGTGCCCGCGCAGTACACCTACGGCAATGCGGGGCGAAATATTCTTTACGGGCCGCGCTTTCATAATCTCGACACGAAGCTCGGCAAAAACTTCCAATTGAACGAGCGGCTCCGAATGGAATTCCGCGCCGAATTTTTCAACGCGACAAACACGCCGCACTTCAATCTGCCGAATGCCAACATCAACCAGCCGGGCGGTGGAAAAATCAGCTCCGCCATGGACCCGCGCCAGATGCAGTTCGGGCTGAAACTGATCTATTGAGGACATATGAGCCGCCTTCCTTTCATCGCGGTAGTGTCGATCGCCGCAGCCGCGAGGCAGAATCCGGAAGGACCGGCCGCGAACAACCTGCCCGCCGCCCGGATCGCGGGCGAGATTCCGGGCGACAGAATCGGGAACCCGGAGAAGCAAGGCGATTGGCCGGCGATCGCCTACGCGAAAGACGGCGCGCTTTACGCAATCTGGATCGAATGGAACGATAAGGACGCCGACCGCGTGCTGGCGCGCAGGCGGGACCCCCAAGGCAAGTGGGGACCGGAAATCGCGGTGGAAGACGCCGCGGCCTGCACTTTTCGCGTAAGATTGGACTGCGAGTTTACGCGAACGGCCGCCTCCAGGAACCCTCCGCCGATGTTTCGAGTGTCTTTACGGGGCGCATGCAACGCTACGCCGAGCTCCCCAATCTGGCGGCCGATTCGAGCGGGGCCATGTGGCTGGTATTCCGACATTGCACACTGCCGAAACCGCATGAGATCTATCATTTCCATGCGACGAACTTGAGCGGCGGCAAGTGGTCCATGCCGGTCCGCCCGCCGTGCAGTTCGCGAACGTACGCCTCCCGGCGCCGCAAAAGCGATCACCGCTACGTGAGCGCGCAACTACCGTTGCGAATGGCCAAACTTATCATCTGATGATGGGCGACGCGCACCGCCATACCGACATTCGAGGACACAGCGGCGTCGACGGCTCCGTTCTCGATACGTATCGCTATGCCATGGACGCCGCGCAGCTCGACTGGCTGGGCAGGTCCGATCACAACGAAGTGACTGGCGGACGATGGCCCGACGGGCTTCGCGATTATCAATGGTGGACCACGCAGAAGACCGTCGACCTGATGTCGCATCCTCCCGTCTTCTTCGGCGTGTATAGTTACGAGCACAGCCTCGCGCGGCCGTCGGGGCATCGGAACATCCTGTACCTGAAGCGCGGCGGACCGTTGCGCATCGCCGACCGGGAGCAAAAGCCGGACGACAATCTTCCCCCCAATCTTTGGGCGTGGATGACGCGGCACGCGCTCGCGCAGGCCGGGCAGAAGGCGATTATCGTGCCGCACACGTTCGGCGAATCTTCCCAGCCGCGCGCCGATTTCAAATGGGACAATGCGCGTTTCGATTGCTTGCTCGAAATCTACCAGGGCGCGCGCTCGAGCTACGAAGCGTTTCGCGCGCCCGCGGGCGATCGGCGCGGAAATTCTCAAATCGACGAGCCGGGCCATTTCGCGCAGGATTCGCTCGCGGCCGGAAATGTCTATGGCCTCGTGTCGTTCAGCGATCACGGCTCCACGCACAACAGTTGGGCCGCGGTCTGGGCGCCCACGGAAGATCGCGCGGGTCTCTTCGAGGGAATGTATGCGCGCCGCACTTACGCGGCCAGCGACGAAATCATCGTCAAGGCGAACGCGGACGGCCACATGCCGGGAGAAGAGTTCAGCGCGCCGGCCGGCAAAGCTCTCATGATCGAAGCGCAAGTCGCCGCGCCGGATACAATTCTGCGAATCGACGTGGTGAAAGACGCGAAGTATATTTACACGACACGGCCGAATTCACGGACGGCGATCCCGAAATAGCGTGGACCAGTCCGTGGTACGTGACATATCGGTAGGCGCACGAAGCCTAATTCGGCCCGGTTAGCGTCATCCGGTAATACCGCCATTCATCGAGGCGTTTCGCGCCGAATCGCTCGTAGAAATCGATCGCGAGCCGGTTCCAATCGAGCACCGACCATTCCATGCGCCCACAGCCGCGCGCTCGCGCTTCGGCGATCATCGCGCGAAAGAGGCCGGCTCCAACCTTCCGTCCGCGATATGCGGGCAACACGAAAAAGTCTTCCAGATACAACGTCGGGAGCGCCAGGAAGCTCGAATAGGTTTCGAAGATCAGCGTGTACCCCGCGGGTGTTCCGTCCACTTCGGCGAGAAAGGCCTCCAACCGCGGTTTGCCCCCGAAAATGTCGCGAACCAGGCGCGACTTCGCGGCTTCATCGGGCGGCGTGAGCTTCTCGTAATCCGCCAGAGCGTCGATTAGTCCGAGAAGCGCCGGCGCGTCGTCCGCGACGGCTCGCCGGATTGCCATGTCTGCATTCCCGGCCATAGCTGGAGCGATTCTAGCACCGCATACAATTAGGGCATCCATGTCCAAATACCGCCGCTTGACGATTGCGGTTGCGCTCGCCTGCCCGCTAATCCTGGTCGCGGAGAAAAAGCCCGTGACCATCGAATCGATCATGAAATCCCCTCCGCCGGAGGATCGCGGATCGATTACGTGGGCGCCCGAGGGAAAGCGGTTCCTTTACGAAGAGAAGAAGCAGCTTTGGATTTTCGACATAGCTTCGGGACAAAAGCGCTTGATCGTTCCGCTTCAAAAACTGGAGGACGCCGCGACCAAAACGGAGCCGGCGGCCGTGTTCGATTGGACCAACCGGCGCGTGGGCGAACGGGACCGGCAGTGGTTTCAAGCGGGCGACCGCGTGCTAGTCGCGGCTGGCGGCGATCTATTCATCGTTACAGTCGATAGCGGCCAGTTCGTGCAATTGATCGCGACCGATATAGTCGAGCGCGATCCCAAGCTCTCGCCCGACAACCGGTTCGTCTCTTTCCGGCGCGGACACGACTTATACTGCCTCGATATCGCGAGCAAGAAAACGATCAGGCTGACGCGCGACGGTTCCGCGACGCTCCTCAACGGCGAAATGGATTGGGTTTACCCGGAGGAATTGGAGTTGACGACCGCTCACTGGTGGTCGCCCGATAGCCGGAGCATCGCTTATCTGCAATTCGACGTCGCTCGGGAGCCGGTGTTTCCGCAGGTTTCGCTGCTAAATCCGCGCGGCCAGTTAGAGCCGGAGCGTTATCCGAAACCGGGCGATCCAAATGCCGAAGTACGAGTCGGCATCGTGGCGGCGCAAGGCGGCGAGACCAAGTGGATGGATTTTGGCGAGCCGCGCGACCATCTTCTGGCTCGCGTCGCATGGCTTCCGAATGGGAAGGCGGTGGCGGTCGAGCGGTTGAATCGCGTGCAGAACCGCCTGGATCTGATGCTGGCCGATACGTCCTCGGGAAAATCCCGCGTGCTGTTGCACGAAGAAGATCCTTACTGGATCAACGTCGGCGATGCGCTTCACTTCTTCGCGGATGGCCAACGTTTCATATGGTCGAGCGAGCGGGATGGGTTCCGGCACCTGTATCTTTATTCGATTGACGGCAAATTGCAGCGGCAGTTGACCAAGGGCGAATGGGAGGTGGAGAGCGTCGCGGCCGTTGACGAGAAAGGCGGGAAGGTTTATTTCATTTCGACGGAGCAGAGTCCGCTGGAGCGGCAACTTTATTCCGTGGGGCTCGACGGGACGGAACAGAAGCGGATCACCGGAACCGCCGGTACTCACGCGATCTCGATGAGCCCGCGGGCGATCTACTTTGTCGATTCCTGGTCGAGCCTGGAATCTCCGCCGATGAAAATTGTGCGCTCCGCGGCGGGCGCACAGGTAGCGGTGTTTCGGGAGCCGGACAGACACGATGCCGAGGAATACGACATTCTCCCAACGACGATCGTACCGGTGAAGGCTGACGATGGAACGCTGCTCTACGCCCGGTTGATCAAGCCCGCGGGTTTCGAACCGGGCCGGAAGTATCCGGTCATTGTGATGATTTATGGCGGCCCGCATGCCCAGATGGTGAAAAATGCGTGGACCGGCGCGAGTTGGGACCAAGCGCTGGCCCATAAGGGTTTTGCGATCTGGCAACTGGATAATCGCGGTTCCGCCGGCCGGGGACATCGATGGGAATCGGTGGTCTATCACAACCTGGGCGCGCGGGAACTGGAAGATCAGAAGCAAGGGCTGCGCTACCTCGATTCGCTCGGGTTCACGGACAGTTCCCGCATCGGGCTTTATGGTTGGAGCTATGGCGGCTACATGACGCTCTACTCGCTGTGCAATGCGCCGGGGCTATTCCGGGCGGGAGTTGCGGGCGCTCCCGTCACGAGTTGGCGCAATTACGACAGTATTTATACGGAGCGCTACATGGGCCTTCCGCGCGATAACGAAGATGGCTACCAGCGAAGCGCGCCAATCAATAAGGCCGCCGGCCTCGCGTCGAAGCTGATGATCGTCCACAACGTGGAGGACGACAACGTCCACTTCCAGAATTCCGTGCAAATGGCGGACGCGCTCGAACGCGCGGATAAGCGATATCAGATGATGTTGTATCCGCAGAAATCGCATGGCGTGACCGGTCCGGTGCGGAAACATCTGCTGGAATCGATCACGGCGTTCTTCGAGGAGAATCTGAAGTGAAGCGGCGGGTGAAGTAAACTCCGTCGCCTGCAAATCCGTCTACACCGGCGATGAAAGAAGTGGTCATCGAAAAGGAGCTTATTTCAAATATGAAAAAACGGGTATTGCATGTTTTTGCCGCGGCGGCGCTCTCGGCATCGTTTCTGTTCGCGCAGACACCGGGGACGCCCCGCACGCCACCAACTCCCGCGGAAATTGTGGCCAATCGCGTGAGCCGGCTGACCACGCTGCTCGACCTCACGACGGCCCAGCAGACCCAGGCAACCACAATCTTTAGCAATCTACAAGCCGCGCTTTCCCCTATCATGGCGAGCATGACAACGGCACGGACGGAACTGAACACAGCCGTTAAGGCCAATAGTCTTGCCGGCATCACGACGGCGGCTACAACGATCGGCACCCTTACGACGCAGCAGATAGAAGCTCACGCCAACGCCGATACGGCATTTTACGCGATTCTGACTCCGGACCAGCAAACCAAGTACACGCAATTGGGTGGACGTGGAATGGGCGGTCCCGGCCCGGGAGGTTTTGGTGGCCCGGGTGGTCCTCGAGGTCCGCGCCCGTAAAAGGGTCTAACGCGATGCTATCGGGAGCGCCCCCGTGGCGCTCCTTTACCGCGAATGTTTGTAAACCCGGTCCGCGCAAAGCCGTCTACACTCACAATGGGTTGCGCCGCCACGTCTCGCTTGACGATCGGAACGAACCAGCACGTGGCGGACGACGTTGAATCCGGTTTTGAAGCCGGCTTTGAAGCCGGTTTTGAAGCTATTGTCGCTCTATATCGTCCGAAGATCTTCCGCTTCGCCTTGGCTTCGCTGCGAGACGGCGATGCGGCGGCAACCGTGACCCAGGATTGTTTCATGAAGGCGTACAACGCGCGGGAACGGTTCCGGGGCGAATGCAGCATGGATACGTGGCTGATGCGGATCGCCGTGAACCTGATTCGCGACCATGTCCGCAACCGCCGTATCCAGTTCTGGAAGCGAACACAGTTGGCGGGAACGCCGGTCGAAGAACTAAACGACTTCATCGACGATCGACAGCGCTCCCCTGAAACCCGGAGCTTGCAGAAGGAACAGGTTCAGGCGATCTGGAAGACGGCTGCCACGCTGCCGCTTCAACAACGAACGGTTTTCTTGCTACGTTTTGTGGAAGACATGGATTTACTCGAAATCGCGGAAGTGACCGGACTGAAAGAGGGAACCGTGAAAGCTCACCTGTTCCGCGCCTTGCAGTCGGTTCGAGAACGTTTGGGGGCGGCAAAATGAATCGGCATCTATCGCAGGAGCGGATTTCCGGATGGATTTTGGGCGAGCGCGAGCCGGAACTGGAAAGACACGTTCACGGTTGTCCGGAGTGCCAGGCCGAGGTGGTTCACCTGGGGAACGCGCTGGCGGAGTTTCGCGGCGCGGTTCGCGAAGCGAGCGCCGGGTTCCAAATCGCGAACCGGAAACAGGGCGGCGCCTGGGCGCCGGTGAAAGCGCTTTGGGCGGCGTCCGCTTTTGCCGCCGTGTTTGCAATCGCCGGTGTTTCGACGCTTTTTCACGCTCCCCGGCGAAGTGTCCCCGATGACGCCATCACGGACGCCATGCTGTTGAGCCGGATCGACACGGAATTATCGCGGGCGGTACCGTGCCCCATGGAACCACTCACTAAATTGGTTGCATGGCAAGGCTCCCCCTCGGAATCGAATAAGCCATGACACACCGGGCCATTCAGTTAATCCTGCTTGTTCTTCTGACCTCGCTAGCCGGTTCGGCTCAACGGCCGCCGGATAATCCGGGCGGCGGACCTCCGGGACCGGGTTGGGACAGGGGCTTTCCGCCGGGAGGTTCGCACGGCGACCCAAACCGGCCTCCCATGGAGCGCGGTTTTCGCCCCGGGCCCGGAGGTAGATGGTGGACCGATCCGGCGCTTGTGGAAAAGCTTGGCCTCACGGCGGATCAGCAGAAGCGTATAGACGATTTATTTCAACAGAGCCGCCTGAAACTGATCGACCTGAGCGCCGCCGTCCAAAAGCAAGAGGCCGTTCTCGATCCGCTATTAAGCGCCGACCGGCCGGATGAATCCAAAGTTTTGGTGCAAATCGACCGAATCGCTCAGGCACGGGCAGAATTGGAAAAGGCAAACGCTAGAATGCTTCTCGGCTTTCGCAACGTGCTCAGCCCGGAGCAGTGGAAAAAGATGCAGAGCGACACGCCAAGACCGCTCGTCCACCGCCGGAACTTCCAGCCGTAATCAGAGCGGTTCGGTTCCTTCGTTGAGGATTTCGAGGTATTGATGGTAGGCGAACATCCGCCGGCGCTGTTTGCCGGTTAGTTCGCGCAGCATCCCGAGCTTCTGCATGCGCTCGATGGATTTGGCGACGGTGTGAGCGGATAAGCCGAGTTGCTCGGCGGTGTTCGCGATAGAGACGATCGGCCGCCTTTGTAAGCACTGGTAAACCCGCAAAACGGAAGCCGACGGCCGTCCAAGGTCTTCGATCCTTTTCCGGTCCGTCTGAAACAAAGTCAAGATCCTACGCGCCGTTTCGGCGGCTTGTTCGGAAGTTTCTTGTACTCCAGTCAGGAAAAAATCGACCCAGGTTTCCCAATCCCCATGCGTCCGGACGCGATCGAGCAGCTCGTAATACCGCTGCCGGTGAGTCTTAAAATAGAGGCTCAAATAAAGGATCGGCTCTCGAAGAGCCCCGGACTGGCACAGAAGCAACGTGATCAGCAATCTTCCGACGCGCCCGTTACCGTCCAGAAAGGGATGGATGGTCTCGAATTGGACGTGCGCCAGGGCGGCTTTCAACAAGACCGGCACCCCGGGCGATTCCAGATGCAGAAATTTCTCGAGAGCGCCCAGGCAGTCCATCAGCCGTTCATGAGGCGGCGGGACAAACGCCGCGTTGCCGGGCCGTGTACCGCCGATCCAATTCTGGCTGGTCCGGAATTCGCCCGGGTGCTTCTCGCTACCGCGCCCTTGCGATAGAAGAACCTTGTGGATCTCCCGAATGAGCCGCAAAGAAAGCGGGAAATCCTCGCGCAGGCGCCGGAGGCCGTGATCCATGGCGGCTACGTAGTGGGAGACTTCCTCGACATCCGCCAGCGGAACACCCGGCGCTTCAAAGCTTTCGTAAAGAAGCAGATCCGACAATGAGGATTGGGTGCCCTCGATTTGGGACGAAAGGACGGCCTCTTTGCGGATATACAAGTAGATGATGAGATTCGGATCGGGGAGAATGGAAGAAAGCCCGTCCAATCGGCCCAAAGCCTGGTTGCCCTTTTCCAAGAGCGCTTGGAAGCCGCTTAGGTCCACCGGCGGATTGGGCGGCAGATCGCAGGGAACGTACGCGCGAACTTTCTCGCCACCCACGGTGGTAACGGCGTAGGTGCCGACGCGGGATTGATAGCGGGATGCCATGAGCGGGTTAAAGTAACTATCGTTCCCTTACGAAAACCTTAAGGGAAGGATACCGCACTTTTTTTCCTTTACGATCTGGTACACTACCCCAATGCCGCTTCGCCCCCTTCTCTCCGAGGCCAAAATCCAAGCTCGAATTCAGGAACTCGGGGCGCGGATCGACGCGGATTATCCGGAAGGCGCCCTCTACCTTATCTGCATCCTCAAGGGCGCGTGTTTCTTCCTGTCGGACTTGGCGCGCGCGATCCGCCGCGAAGCTTTTATCGATTTCATGGGCATTTCGAGCTATGGCAAAGGAAAAACCACATCGGGCGAGGTTAAAGTTACCAAGGACCTCGATATCTCGATCGAAGGCGCGGACGTGCTCATTGTCGAAGATATTATCGATAGCGGCGTCACGCTCAATTACCTTTCTCAGCTATTGCGGCAGCGGCATCCCAAGTCGGTGCGGATCGTGGCGCTGCTCGATAAACCGGAGCGCCGGCTGCGCCCCGTCGAGGTCGCTTACGTCGGTTTCGCCATACCGGACGAATTTGTTGTGGGCTACGGGCTCGATTTCGACGAAAAATACCGCAATCTTCGGGACATCTGCGTTTTGGAGCCGGAATAGACAGCCGGAAACAGGTAGCCTACAATAAAACAGGAGGCAGACAGATGGGTCCGCTAGGGGTTCCTGAAATGATCTTCATCTTCGTTCTTGCCTTGCTCATGTTCGGCCCCAAGAAGCTGCCGGAATTGGGCAAGACTTTAGGCAAGGCGATGGCTGAATTTCAACGCGCGAAGAACGATCTCAAATCGACGTTCGACCGCGAAATGAGAAACCTGGAACGGGAAAATGAATCGCTGAAGGAAGTCACCAACAGCTACTACCACGATAGCTACAATTACGATTACTCCTCGCACGATTCGGGCGCTTATGGGTCCGAATATCACGATTCCACCGCAACCACTAACCCCCAGATTACAGGCGCATCCGCAACTCAGGGCGCTGAATTGACGCCAGCCGAGCCGCCAGCCGGGTCCATTGCAAATGGAACCGTGCATACGGCTTCAATTGAAGAACATCCCGCTATTTCGGAGCATCGCAATCCGGATCACGCGGTAAATGAGCATTCGGCTGAGCAGACCGCTTTAAAGAGCTAAATGGCGTTATCGGAAGAACCGAAGGGAGCGCCAGCTCCCGAGGGCGGTGCTCCGTCTTCAAACGAGGGCGGAGTACCCGCAAATGGCGGCCCGGACCACACCTCCGTGACGTATGAACCCGTTACGGAAAACTCAAACTACGAGTATCACGGCGACTCCTATAACTATGGCGGCGAAATGGGTTCTTCGGTAGCCGCGCAACCCGGGAGTTACGCGCCGGTCATCCCCGTTACGTCCTCTCCCAGTTCCAGTTCCGGGGCAAGCGGCGGCGGCAAAACTCCGCCCCCCACCGAGCCTCCCGGCGGGGATGACGAAGAGGACGGAATGCTTCGAATGTCTTTCCTGGGGCATCTCGAAGAGCTTCGCAAGCGGCTTCTTTTGATGCTGGCCGGCTGCGGAGTCGCGTTCGTGGTCAGCCTTCTCTTCTCCAATGAACTATGGATCGCGGTCAGCGCGCCGGCTGTCGATGCCCTTACCCAGCTTGGAGTCAAACCGCCGAATCTGGTGCAAATTTCACCCATGGACGGCTTCAACATCATCTGGATGAAGCTGCCGATTCTCTGCTCCATCTTTATCGCATCGCCCTGGATTCTCTACCAGGTTTGGGCATTCATCGCTCCCGGTCTCTACAAGAAAGAGCGCCGGTGGGCCGCGCCGTTCGTGATCTGTTCGGCGGGTCTGTTCATCCTTGGGGGCGCTTTCGCCTATTTCGTCGCATTTCGATACGGACTGAAGTTTCTGCTCGGCATCAGCATGGACTCGCACGTCACGCCGATGCCGTCCATGGTCGATTATTTCGACTTATTCGTAAACGTCATGTTGGGCATCGGGCTGGTTTTTGAAATCCCCATCCTGATCTTCTTTCTCACGCTGTTGCGGATTGTCACGCCCAAATTCCTGATCAGCCACAGCCGCTACGCGATCCTGGCGATCGTCATTATCGCGGCGGTCGTCACTCCGACTCCGGATGTTTTTAACCTGATGCTGTTCGCGACGCCAATGTGTTTGTTGTTTTACATTGGCATATTCGCGAGTTATCTCTTGGTTTTAAGCCGGGAAGGCAGAAGATTTCCGTGGAAATACCTCGTTTACGTGGTACTCGCGTTAATCCTGATTTTGTCGGCGCTGGCTTACGTCGCAATCACGCGATACGGATATCATTTTGGGCCTCATTGGCCCTTTTTTGCTCATTAGCGCGCTTAGATGGTAGGCTAACAAGACGCTGGGGTAAATATGGATCTTAACAAGGTCATTCGAGATCTCTACGACGAGAAGAAGAGATTAGACCAAATTATTAGCTCGCTCGAGCAAATTCAGAGGACGGCGGCGGAGGATCCGGGTCTGGTCGAGAGACGGCGTGGACGCAAGTCGATGGATGCGAAAGCTCGTCAGGAAGTCTCGAACCGGATGAAGGTGTATTGGGCTTCGCGACGGCAAAACTCCGCCGGGGCTGCGAATCGGATTACGAACGGGGCGCCAAGCCAGCAGATTTGAAAAACCACAGCCAGAAGTACTGGCCTCCGGCGCCATGCCGGTAACGGGGCTCGAATCCGCGGCGCAGAGCCATCTCGACAGCCTCTTCGTCGGAAAACGGGACCCCTAGCCAGGTATCGTCGGGCGCGGTTTTTAGCGAGGCGTCGCCTTGCACTTGAAACTTGAAGAGACCGCCGGGACGGAGCACCCGGTTCACTTCCCCGACATAATTCTCGATCACGGCGCGGCTCGGAATGTGTTGAAAAACGATGGACGAAAAGGCGAAATCGACCTCGATATCGCCCAGAACCCCCAGATCCGTACCGTTATTTTGAAAAAGGTGAATGTTCGACCGGTCCGCGAGTCCGGACTTGGCTTGAAGGATCATTTCGCTGCTGATATCCACCCCATAAACGTCGCCGAAGAGTTCAGACAGCGCGCGCGTAACGCGGCCGGCGCCGCAGCCGATCTCGAGAACCTTCATCGCGCTCGGGGCTTTACCCTGGCAAATATTACCCATATCGGTCAGGATCTCTTCGGCGACGGTGCGGCGTCCGGATGAAAAGAAGTCATCGTCGGTCCAGTCGTTTCTTGCGGTGTTGACGTAAAACCGGGCGTTCTCCCGCGCGCGTTCGTCCCATTCGCGCCGCATCTTGTTCAAGAGCTGGGGATCGGTTCCGGTCATAATGTTATATTGTAATCGCGTGGGCGACTAGCTCAGCTGGGAGAGCGCTGCGTTCGCAATGCAGAGGTCGGGGGTTCGATCCCCCCGTCGTCCACCAAATCCGCCGTAACTTGCGATCAGCAAGCGCACCGGCCCGTTGCTTTGCGGCGAAAGAACGCCAGCGCGGCAACCCCGCCGCAAAACAGGAGCAACGTGGAAGGCTCCGGCGCGGGCGTGGGCGCAAGAGAAACTCCACGATAGACACTCCCGGCCGGCGAAGTCTGCAGCAATGTAAACGCTTCGGAGGACGAGAGGGACGTTGCGGCAATTGGGTCGCTCACTGCCACGAGTTGGGTGGGGTCGGGCTCTCCGCCCGAGATCGAACTATACTGCGCCGTGATCGCGTAAATGCTCACGGTTCCGTCCGGATTCACTTGGCCGGCCAGGTTGCGAAGCCCGGTCGTGTAGGTTGGGACCGGATAGCCGGCGAGGGTCTGCGCCCCGTCCAAATTGAGTCCGTTCTGAACGGTGTAGGCGAGCTGCCACATGCCGCCGGTCAGAACCCACTTCTCAAGTCCCGCAATCGGATCGGCCGCGAGGCTGCCCGGGCCTTCATCCGCCACGTAAAGAGTGTTCGGGTTGGCGAAGAAAAAACCGAACGGGAAGTATGTTGTGGATGCGGCCGGAGTAGTCGGAAATCCAGGCAATTCGGTAATGTCTTGACCGGGATTTCCGGACAGGCCCGAGCCAACCTGAAAAATTCCATTGATGCCGTTGCCGCCGCTGCCTTTCGAGACATAGAGGTTGCCGTTGTAGATGCCGATGCCGCGCCAGTTATTGTCCTTCACCAGATTGCTTGGCTTCTGATTGGGAATACTGGGCGCGGTGAAAAAGCCGAGCTGGGTCGAAACGTTCGATCCCGGCGTCCCATAGCGCGCGCCGATGGTGTTGCCCGCGGGCTGCGTCGAATCGGAGTTTCCAACCGTAAAAAACTGGCCGCCGTTGATCGAGACCGCCGCGCGCGGATTGTCGCCGCTGTAGGAGTTCGTCTGGGGAGTCGCGCTCATGGCGCCATCGGCGTTGATCAGCGCGACTCCCCGGTCGAACAGCGCCGCCGTGTTGCCCGGAATGTTGGCGCCGGTCGTATAAGAGTTCGAAACGCTCCCGGCGCCCACCGGAGCGATGTAGCCCGTGTAACTTAAGACGTGCCCGTCCACCGAACGCATGACGGCGCCCTCGGATTTCGAGCTGAAACTGGAAGTAATTCCCGTCAGCGCGAGAGAGTTCGCGAGCGGAGAGCCGGGCACGATGCTGAACTGGTCGAGGTGCACGCTGCCCTGAACGCCGGAAACGGCGGGGTCGCTGAAGATAGTTGGATATGTTCCGGTATTGCCGAACGTGTTTCCATCGTATTGAATCCGGCTGACTACCAGATCGTTGGCCACAAAGCCGGCGAACGCGTTTACGCTTGCGCAGATCAGCAGAGCTGAGCCTGTCGCGATCGATTGAAATCTCCAATTTGAAGCAGTCGTTCTCATAAGGGTTGATGTTCACTATAACCCGCGACCTTTTCAATTTGATGAATGAACGATGAATTCCACTTACCAGCTCATAGCCCGTTTTGAAAGCGTGAGTACCGTGAATCTTACTGAAATCGGACTGAAGTCTCCGTTTCGAGCAGGGTGTTTTGCGGCGTCACTTGAGTCGAATCGTTCACGCTACCGACTTGGTGGGTGCCGGGCTGAAGCGACTGTATTCGATAAATGCCTTCCGGATTCGTCAGGCCTTCGGAGCCAGCGTTAGCCACGGCAGGATTACGATTCGATTTTGAATCTTGCTCATTTCAAAAGTCCCCAGGAAGCTCGAAGTGCATTGTGTCAAGGCCGTTTGTCCGGCAGCGCGAATACATAGAGCGCATTGCCATTCCCCGGATGATGGATCTCAGGGGCGATCGCGCGCGGGACATCCCGCGGGCTTCCACCGCCAAGGCCGGTCGTGACCGCGATGTACTGCTTGCCGCCGATCGCGAACGATACGGGATATCCCTGCACCGATGTACCCAGCCGCGTTTCCCAGAGCACGGCGCCGCTATTTACATCGATAGCTTTGAAACGACGGTCCAGATCTCCCACGAACGCTACTCCCCCGGCCGTCGAAAGAACGGCCGTCAGAAACGGCGCTCGCTGCTGTATCGACCACTTCTCCTTCATGGTCTTGACATCGAAGGCGGCGAGTTTGCCCACCTTGCCGTTGGTCCCGGGCATCTCGGAGAAGCGCCTGTACCCCGCTCCGCCGCCCGATCCTTCCTTGAACTCCACTTCCCGCCCGGACATTTCCATGCAGCTCTGGCTCAAAGGAATAATGAGCTGTCCCGTTCCGGGATGATAGCTCATGGCTTGCCAATTATGGCCGCCTTCCGTGCTGGGACACGCTTTCAACCACTGCCCCACTTGCTGCTCGAGGATGTCGCTCCGGTAAGTTGGTTCACCCGATTGCGGATCGATCCGGGAGAAAATGTTCTGGAAAACAGTTTCCTTGTAATCGAGAAACTTGCCCGTCGTCCGGTCCAGCTTCCATAAAATGCCTGCCTTGCCAACGGTAAACAGCACCTTCCGTTCGCCGATATCCACCAGGACGCGCTCGAACACTTCGTCCATGTCCAGAGATTCACCGGGAACATGCTGGAAGTACCAAACGAGCTTGCCGGTATCCGGATCGAGTGCCAGCGTTGAGCTGGTAAAGAGCGCTTTGTCGCCGGCCTTTGCCCCGCGACTTACTCGAAGCCAAGGCTTGGCTTGAGCTACTCCCCAGTAAGTAAGATTGAGCTCGGGATCGTAGCTGCCGGTAATCCACGTATCGCCTCCCGCCCGCAGCAGATTGGGAAGCTTACCCCAGGTATCGCCGCCCGTTTCGCCGCTACGCGCGACGGTGTGAAACTTCCAGATCCGTTTCCCGCTCGAGGCGTCGTAAGCGCTGATGAAACATCCTTCCTCTCTGTATTGAGTGCAGCCGGTCAATCCGGTGAGCACCTTTCCATGAACCACGATGGGACCGGCTGTATTGCTGAATCCCTTCTTGCCGTCGGCGATCGCGATTTGCCATGCGATCTTCCCGGTTCGCGCGTCGAGGGCATACAATCTCGCATCGGTCGTTGCCACGAACACCTTATCTTGATAAATGGCTAGACTGCGCGTCGCCCCGTACGCCCGGATGGATTCGGGACCGATGCGGTTCTCCCAAATCAGCTCGCCGGTAGCGCCGTCCAGGGCCTGCACCGTGTTACTGGTGTTCGAAAGATAGATGACGCCATTGTGAACGATCGGGGTAGGCTCGTTCGCTCCACCGTCGTTCATGGCCCAGACCCACGCCAATTGTAGATTTTGCACGTTCCGGCTGGCGATCTGGCTGAGCGGGCTGTAGCTCCACGCCTGATAATTCCGCCGGATCGTCAACCAGTCGCCAGGATCGGGATTGCGAAGCATGTCATCCGTTACCGGCACATAGTCCTTCACTTCTCCGGTAACCGTCAGACCCTTTCTCGCTGAAGCGCGCGGCGTCATCGACGTCTGGTCTTCCGATGCAAGACCGATTATCAGGCGCAGGGAGGGACGCATTTCACCGGTTGCGAAATTTCCAATCGGCAAGTTCGTCTCCGAAGTCAGCGGCTCGCTTCCGGGTTGAGCGCCATTGGCATCGAGGAGGAAAGCCACAATGTTGACGTAAGATTGCGGATCGAGGCTGCCGCGGTTCCCAGGCGGCATGGTTGTCTTGATGAGTGCGATGAGATCGCGAGTCGTGCGGCCCTTCCAGGCCCTGAAGAAGTTCGATCCCGCCAACTGCGGCGCTTCGTTCCGGCCCGCCAGATCCGCCAGATGGCAACTGGCGCAGCTTCCTAGGTATGCCGCAAGGCCGCCGCTAGCCTGCCTCGCCGTATACGGCCCGGCCGGCCTTTGAGCCTGGCCCCACAAAGAATGCGGCAGAAGGAAGAACGCAAGCCATTTGCATGTTCTCACGCCCCTTATTAGATCACTAGCCGCAATCGCAATTCCCGGCACATGCATGCCGGATGTGCCATATACTAGCTTCTGATGATCAAGACAAGCTTGGTTTTTCTCTCGGCGGCGATGACGATTCCCGTATGGGCGGTCGATGTCGCGCCCCCGGCCGACCAGATCGCTTCGGCGGTCCTCGCGGCTCCCCAGGAATCGCGGAAGGATGCCGCGGTGCTCGGCTACAACGCGAAGGGGGAAGTGGTCACGCTTCGCAAAGGCAGCAACGATTTCGTCTGTTTGGCCGACGACCCGAGCGACAAGACGTTCAGCGTGGCTTGCTACCACAAGGATCTTGAACCGTTCATGGCGCGCGGACGCGAACTGACGCGCCAGGGACTGAAGGGCAAAGAGCGCCATGAGATGCGCTGGAAAGAGGTCCGCGAGGGTAAGCTTTCCATGCCGAAAGACCCGCGGATGCTCTACGTGCTTACCGGCAGCGGCTTCGATGCGGTTAAGGGCGAAGTCACCGACCCGTATCTGCGGTACGTCGTTTACGTGCCCAACGCGACTCCGGAATCGACGGGGCTGTCGACCAAGTCGGGTCCCGGGCCGTGGCTGATGTACCCGGGGACGCCGGGAGCACACATCATGATCAGCCCCCCAAAGAAGTAGGGCAGCCTAGGACGCATTCGCCTAGGCGGGCGCGCGCCAGGGATTTTCGGGACTGGCGTGCACCAGCGCAATCGGATCATGGATCTGGCTCAGGGGCAGGCCGCGCAGTCAGTCGAGCCTCTCTTTCCCCAGGGCTTCACGGGTCGCCGCGGCCATCTCCTCTAGCGCGGCGAAAAGAGCTTCCAGCTGGGGCGATTCCTTCGCAAAATCCCGCAGCGACTCGGGTCTCGAAAGCATTTCATCCGTGTTGCCAACCACCCCTCGCCAGCCGAGATCGCGAATGCGATCCACGATGTCCGCGGGACTCGTTCCGAAGTCGGCCAGATCGCCGCCGTGGAGTATCAGGTCGGGAGACGTTTGTCGCAGATCCGCGAGAACTGCCTCAAACGCGGTCCGGTTGCCGTGGATGTCGGATACGATTGCGATCCGCATCAAACCGGCCTCGCACCAAAATTACGCTCCGTGGCACTTCTTGAATTTCTTGCCGCTGCCGCATGGACATGGGTCGTTGCGGCCGGTCTTGTCGCCCTTGATGATGGTTTGCGTCCCGTTCGCCGTACGATCGCCGCCGACAAACTGAAGCGCATCCATTTCTTTTTCTTTTTTGCGCTGGATATTGCGCGTCAGGTCCTGAACCGAAGCCTGCGCCGCAATCCGCTGCCGCTCGTCAATCCCGGCCCGATCGTCGCCTGGTTCCTCCTCCTCGTACTCTTGATCGTCCGAGGCAAATGGAAGGTTCGGCTCGCCCGACTCAATTCGCAGAAAGAAAAGGAATTTGATGGTTTCGTCGTCGATCCGGTCCATCATCTCCTGGAAGAGGACGTACGACTCCTTCTTGTACTCGACCAGCGGATCTTTCTGCCCGTAACCGCGCAGCCCGATGCCTTCCTTCAGGTGGTCCATCGAGAGCAAGTGGTCTTTCCACTGATCGTCGATGACGTTCAGCATCACCATCCGCTCGGCCTGGCGCATCATTTCGGCCCCGATCAGATCTTCCTTGTCCTGATACTTGTGGGTGAGTTGGTCGATCAGGGTGCTCTCGATCTCTTCGCGCGACATGCCGGCGAAGTCCGCGATTTCGATCTTGTGCCCGAACTGGTTCAACACGTCGGTTCGCAGCGCGGCAAGATCGAACGTATCGGGGTGCGAACCCTCGGGGCAGCGCAGATCCACGAAAGCGGCAACCGAGCCGGACATCATCTCGAGGACGTGCGCCCTCTGGTCGGTGCCCTCCAGCAAGTTGCGGCGCATTCCGTAGACGGCCTGCCGCTGCTTGTTCATCACGTCGTCGTATTCGAGCAGATGTTTGCGCGCGTCGAAGTTTTGCATTTCGACGGCCTTCTGCGCGGCGGCGATGCGCTTGGTGATCATCCCGGATTCGATCGGCACATCCTCTTCCATGCCAAGCCGCAGCATCAGCTTCTGCATGCGCTCGCCGCCGAAGATTCGGAGCAGATCGTCCTGCAATGAGAGATAAAAACGCGAGCTTCCGGGGTCGCCCTGGCGCCCCGCGCGTCCGCGAAGCTGGTTGTCGATGCGCCGGGCGTCGTGCCGCTCCGTGCCGAGGATGTGCAGCCCGCCAAGCTCCACCACTTCGTCGTGTTCCTTGTCCGTCTGCTGTTTGAAGCGCGCCAGCGTCTGTTCCCATTCGGCCTTGCCGTCCGCGCCGGCCATCAACACATCGGCGTCTTTGCCATGCTTGCGAAGGGCCTCCCGCGCCTGAGCTTCGGAATTACCGCCCAGCAGAATATCGGTTCCGCGCCCGGCCATGTTGGTGGACACGGTGACCGCGCCCTTGCGCCCCGCCTGCGCGACGATAAACGCTTCGCGCTCGTGATTCTTGGCGTTCAGCACCTCGTGCTTGACGCCCATCTTCTTCAATATTCCGGAAAGGCGCTCGGACTTTTCGACCGAGATCGTTCCGACCAGCACGGGTTGTCCTTTCTCCTGAAGCGCCTGGATTTCTTTCGCGGCGTTGCGGAACTTTTCGTCTTCGGTACGGTACACGATGTCGGGATTCTCGATGCGAAGCATCGGCTTGTTCGTCGGAATCACGGTGACGTCGAGCTTGTACGTTTTCTGAAACTCGGCGGCTTCGGTTTCGGCGGTACCGGTCATGCCGGAGAGCTTCTTGAACATGCGGAAGTAATTCTGGAAGGTGATGGTGGCGAGCGTCTGGTTTTCGCGCTCGATTTTCACGCCTTCCTTGGCCTCGACCGCCTGATGCAGCCCGTCGCTCCAACGCCGTCCCGGCATAACCCGGCCGGTGAACTCATCCACGATCACGACCTGATCGTCCTTTACCAGGTAATCTTTATCGCGCTGGAAAATCACGTGCGCCTTGAGCGCCTGCTGCACGTGATGGTTCATCTCGAAGTTGGTGGTGTCGTATAAATTTCCAAGATTGAGAAGCTTCTCGACTTTGAGCACGCCTTCTTCGGTGAGCGCGACGGAGCGATGCTTTTCGTCCACGGTGAAATCGCCCGTGGTGTATTTCTCCCCCGGCTCCTTGCCCGAGATCTCTTCGCCGCGAACCAATCTGGGAATGATGCGGTTGACTTTATAGTATTTGTCGGTCGATTCTTCGCTCGGACCCGAAATGATGAGCGGCGTCCGCGCCTCATCGACCAGGATCGAATCCACCTCGTCGACAATGGCGTAATTATGGCCGCGCTGGACGCAACTCGCCAGGCTGAATTTCATGTTATCGCGGAGGTAATCGAAGCCGAATTCGTTGTTCGTGCCGTAAGTAATGTCGGCGTTATAGCTGTCTTTTCGCTCCCCATCGTCCAGATCGTGGACGATGGTTCCGACCGAAAGCCCAAGGAAGCGGTACAGCTTGCCCATCCATTCGGCGTCGCGTTTGGCGAGATAGTCGTTGACGGTTACAACATGGACGCCCTTGCCTTCGAGCGCGTTCAAGTAAGAAGGTAGGGTGGCGACGAGTGTTTTGCCTTCACCGGTTTTCATTTCGGCGATCTTGCCGCGATGGAGCACGATGCCCCCGATGAGCTGCACGTCGAAATGCCGCATGTTCAGCACGCGGCGGCCGCCTTCGCGAGCGACGGCGAAAGCCTCCGCCAAAAGGTCGTCAAGCGTTGCGCCGCGGGAGATCCGTTCCTTGAAATCGATGGTCTTGGCGGCCAGATCGATGTCCGAGAGTTCCCGCATCCGCGGCTCCAGATCGTTGATGGACGCGATCAGCGGCTGCAAGGCCTTGATCTCGCGCTCGTTCTGGGTGCCGAATATCTTGGCGAGTATGGAATCGAGCATATTGCGTGTATCTTATATTTTAGCGCGTCCCGCATGCGCTAGACTGGCACCGGAAACGCTTGCCGGCTCATATTCCGCTTCTAAATCCTCGCAGCAAGGGAGGTTCTCTGCTTCTCGGCATTGCGCTCGTGCTGCTTGTCGTGATCGCCGCCTTCTCCTACCGGGACCTCAAGGCGTTTCAAGAGGCGCGCCAACGCTCGATTGAAACCCGGAGCGTGCTGGATGCCAACGAAAATCTCCTGTCGAGCATAAAAGACGCGGAAACGGGCGAGCGCGGTTATCTGCTGACCGGGGAACGCACCTATCTCGAACCGTATCGCCACGCCATCGGGCTGGTGCAGGGGAATTTGAGGGATCTCGCCCGCGCCACCGCAAACCAACCCGCCGCGAGAGTGCGCTCGCGGGAGTTGGCGATGGTCGTTATCGACAAGCTCGACGAACTTCGCGAGACGATCGAACTGCACGACCAGCATGGCTTCGTGGCGGCCTTGGCGTTGGTCACGACGGATCGAGGGCAGCGCGACATGGAGCGGATTCGGGTGCTTTGCGATGAGGTCCGCTCCATGGAATCGAGCGTTCTCACCCAGACTTCGGACATTCTCGAATCGAGCGCGGCGCGCAGCCGGTATGTCATCGTATTCGGCAGTTTCGCCCTGTTTTTGTTGGTAACCGCGGCCGCCATCGCGATCAATCGGGACATCACCAAGCAAGCTCAGCTCGCGGCGGATTTGAGCGCGAGCGAGCAACGCTATCGGGGGCTTGCCGAAGAACTGGAAGTTCGCGTTCAAAAGAGGACCACCGACCTCGAGAGCGCCAACAAGGAGCTCGAAAGTTTTTCGTATTCCGTGTCGCACGACTTGCGGGCGCCCTTGCGCAGCATCGACGGCTTCAGCCAGGCGATTCTCGACGACTACGCCGGCAAGCTCGACGATCACGGCAAAGATATGCTCGCCCGCGTGCGATCCGCCACTCAACGGATGGGCCTGTTGATTGACGACATGCTGAAACTCGCGCGCGTAAGCCGCGCCGAATTGCGAAGCGAGGAAGTCTCGTTGAGCGGCATCGCGGAAACGGTTCTGGCGGATCTGAAACGAGCGCAACCGGAGCGGTACGTGACTGCGTCGATTGCGGAAAACGTGGTTGTGCCGGGCGATGGCGACTTGTTGCGGGTGGCAATGGAAAATCTGCTCCTGAACGCCTGGAAATTTACTTCCAAGCGAGTGGAGGCACGCATCGAGTTCGGAGTCGAGCAAACGGAAAACGACCCGGTTTTTTTCGTAAAGGACAACGGCGCGGGGTTCGACATGGCATACGCGGCGCGCTTATTCGCGCCATTCCAGCGGCTGCACGACACCCGGGACTTCGAAGGCACCGGAGTAGGTCTCGCGACCGTGCAGCGAATTATCCACCGGCATGGGGGACGCATTTGGGTAGACGCCGCCGTGGGCGAAGGGGCTACGTTTCGATTTACGCTGGCGCGGTCAGACGGCGCGGGTTCGTCCGCCACGGATGCCGCCAAGCCCTGACCGGAACGGGAGCCGTTGCCGTTTGTCCGCGTGAATTTCGATACGGTTGGAGGCGGAAGCAGCTCCTTATTTTGCCGCCATTGAGTCTACGATGAAAAGATGGCTGAGAATCCCATCGTCCAGGCAATCGATCGACAACAATGGCTTGATCCGGCCGCCGATACCATCCAAAGCGCAGTCGCCGGAACTTTCCAATCGGCGGGAACGGCGGGCCAAAAAATTAAAGATGCTTTGAACGGAACGTGGCTCGGCCACCCGCTGCACCCGGTGATCACGGATATTCCCATCGGCGCATGGACCGTCGCGCTGGTGCTCGATGCGATGGATACCTCCTGCCGTAGCGCGGCTTTGGCGCGCGGCGCGAAGATCTCGGTCGCCGTGGGATTGGCCGGAGCGGCGGGTTCGGCGATCACCGGCCTCGCGGACTGGTCGGACATTGATGGCCGGCCTAGAAAAGTGGGGCTACTGCACGGCTTGCTCAACGTCACGGCCACGGTCCTCTATACGACGTCGCTGCTTAAGCGCGGCGGGCGGTCTCGCGGGGCCGCGCGCGCATTCGCCTATGCCGGATTCGCGGTGGTCTGCGCATCGGCGTGGCTTGGGGGCACGTTAGTGTATGACGAACTAATCGGAGTCAATCATGCTAGCGGTCCGGAGCCTCCAAAGGATTTCGTGCCTGTGCTGCCGGACAACGAGTTAGCCGAAGGAAGATTGCATGGCGCGCGGGTGAACGGGCTCGAAGTCGTGCTGGCGCGCAAAAACGGAAACGTTTTTGCCATGGCCGCGACCTGTTCGCACCTGGGCGGCCCGCTAGCGGAAGGCACGCTCGAACAGGATTGCATCCGCTGCCCGTGGCACGGTTCTTGTTTCAGGCTCGAGGACGGGAGCGTGGCCACCGGCCCCGCTACGCATCCGCAGCCGTCCTATGAAACGCGCGTGTCGAACGGGCAGATTGAGATACGCGCGAATGGAAGCTGAGAAGACGGCCCGAATCGCGGGAACGGTGAGTTTTCTCAACCTGTTCGGCGTTCCCATCCGGCTTCATTTCACTTTCCTGCTGTTGCTGGTATTTCTTGTTTTCATCGGCGTCGGGGAGAAGCAATCCGGCCCTCAAACGGCAGTTTACGTGGGGGCCATTTTCCTTTCCGTGATGCTGCATGAAGTCGCGCACGCGCTGGTCGCAAGGCGCTTCGGAATTCGCACGCTCGAAATAATCATGTTTCCAATCGGCGGCGTTTCGCGGCTGGAGCGCCTGCCGAAAGCGACTCAAGAGCTTTGGGTTGCGCTCGCCGGACCCGTGCTCAACCTCGCCCTCGGAGTGGCGCTACTCGCCTCGCAGCATAATTTCATCCCGCTCGAAACGTTGCGCGAGCCAACGGATGCGAATCTCATGGAACGGATCGCGCTGGGCAACCTGCTCATCGGGTTATTCAACCTGCTCCCGGCTTATCCCATGGATGGCGGACGTATTTTGCGCGCCATCGTGTCGCGTTACCGGCCGGAAGAAGTGGCGACTCAGGTTGCGGCCGGCACCGGCAAGACGCTCGCCATCGGCATGCTTCTTTTCGGCCTGCTCTCCTCCAATTTCTTCCTGGTTTTCATTTCGCTCTTTGTGTATCTGGGCGCGTTGCAGGAAGGCGCCGCGGCGCGCGGCAGGCTCTTGACCGGCGGGCGCCCGGTCCGCGAAGCGATGATTACGGATTTCCGCGCGCTGCCGCATGGCAGCACCGTTCGCGAAGCCGGCGAGTTGCTGCTAGCCACTTCGCAGCACGATTTTCCGGTGATGCTCGGCACCCAGGTGTTGGGGCTTCTGAGCCGCGCCGCGCTCCTCCGCGCCATCTTGCGCGATGGACCGGAGGCTTACGTTTCGGGCGCGATGGACCGCGAATTTCCTCGCCTTTCGCCGGAGACGGATCTCTCGGAAGCAATGCAAAAGATGGCCGAACTCCGCGGGCCGGCTCTGGTGATGAACGACGACGGCGAATTGGCCGGGATGCTCACTCCGGAGCATCTATCGGAATACATGCTGTTAAAGCAACTGACAGCCATTCAGAGCAAGAGCCAGCCGAAATGAGCGCTGCATCCTCCGCCATTGGCGTTGCGGTCTCGGGAGGGGCGGACTCAGTCTGCTTATTGCACCTCCTGCTCGAATCCCACCGGAACCTCGCCGTTCTCCACGTTAACCATAAACTGCGCGGCGCGGAATCCGACGCGGACGCGGCTTTTGTTCGCGATCTAGCCGCAAAACTTCAACTGCCGTTCCAGTTGCATGAAATCGATGCCGCCGCGGCGGGCGGTAATCTCGAGCAGGCCGCCCGCCAAGCCCGGTACGCGTTTTTCCGCGAGCGGATCGCATCCGGAATGGTCGATTTTGTCGCCCTCGGCCATACGCTTTCCGATCAGGCGGAAACGGTGCTGTTCCGCTTTCTCCGGGGGTCGGGCACGGCGGGCCTGGCGGGTATTCGCCCGGCAACTTCCGATGGTTTCATCCGTCCATTGCTTGGAGTTTCGCGCGAAGAGGTCGAAACATGGCTTCGCGAGCGGCAAATTCCTTGGCGGGAAGATTCATCCAACGCCAGCCTCGCATTCGCCAGAAACCGCATCCGGCACGCGCTCCTCCCGCTACTTACCCGCGATTGGAATCCCGCGCTTCCCGAGACGCTCGCGCATTTGGCCGATTGGGCTCATGCGGAAGAGGGCTATTGGGCCGCCGAGATCGACCGGATTGCAGCTACTGAACTGATCCGCCGCCCGCCCGCCGTGCTCCTGAAAACGGCGGCGCTGAATTCGGCGCCTTTGGCCGTAGCCCGCCGCCTGATCCGCCGCGCCATCGAAATCGCTAAAGGCGATCTCCGTGGCGTCGATTTCTCCCATGTAGAACACATTCGCGCCATGGCTTTAGCCGGACAACGGCACGGACGCGCGCAGATCCCCGGTTTAGACATCCGCCGCTCCTTCGATTGGGTCCGGTTGGCCCCTCCGCGCGCCGATACGCCGGATTTCGAGTACGCCGTTGCCGTCCCAGGGCGGTTCATGCTATCCGGTGCCGCATCCGTCATCGAGCTTAAACTTAAGACTGCCGAATCCATATATAATAAAGCAGTGAATTGCTTGGACTGGGAAGGACTGCGCGATTACCCGTCCGGCTCTCTCGCCATTCGCAATTGGCGGCCTGGAGATCGTTACAGACGAGTGGGGCACGCTGGCGAGCAAAAAATTAAGCGACTCTTTCAGGAATCCCGCGTTCCCGCGTGGCAAAGGCACGGCTGGCCCGTCCTCACGCTTCAAAATCGAATTGTCTGGACCAGACAATTTGGACCCGCGGCGGAGTTCAATGCTTCATCGACCGGCACGGTTCTCGCGATCGAGGAATGGATGGACGAAAGTTGGAATCGGGATTTGCTCCCCTGACGTCATATAGGATGTAAGCCGTTTCGGCATCGGGCAAACCCGGTGCGGAGGTTTCGTGAACTCAAATATCAAAACAATTATCTTCTGGGCGGTTCTAATTTGCGTCGCGGTTCTTCTCTGGACCGTTGTCCATTCCGGCAAGACTCCTCTTAACAAAGACCTCACTTTTACCGATTTCATCAAGCAGGTGGACGACGGGAATGTTAAGTCCGTGAGCATCACCGGCAATGAAGTGAAGGGTACGTTCGTCAACGAGAACGCCACGCTTCATACCATGATTCCGTCGAATTATCCGGATATCTACAAGCTCTTGCAGGACAAAAAAGTGGGGATCGAGATCAAGGATACGAACTCGCAGCCCTGGGTCTCGGCACTGGTCAACTTTTCGCCGTTTATCCTGCTGATTGCGTTCTGGCTTTTCATGATGCGGCAGATGCAAAGCGGCGGGAACAAGGCGCTTAGCTTCGGGAAAAGCCGCGCGCGCCTGCACTCGACGCAGCAGAAGAAAGTTACCTTCAAAGACGTTGCCG
Source organism: Bryobacteraceae bacterium (assembly GCA_051003795.1). Taxonomy (GTDB): domain Bacteria; phylum Acidobacteriota; class Terriglobia; order Bryobacterales; family Bryobacteraceae; genus JALYXS01. The sequence goes on from JBPCKZ010000143.1 coordinate 31,776, forward strand.
GAGTGGAAGAGGCGAAGGAAGAGCTGGAGGAAATCATCGAATTTCTGCGCGAGCCGGCTAAGTTTCAGAAATTGGGCGGGCGCATCCCGAAAGGCGTTTTGCTGATCGGCGCTCCCGGAACGGGCAAGACGCTCCTGGCCCGCGCGATCGCCGGGGAAGCCAGCGTACCGTTTTTCTCGATCTCGGGATCGGATTTCGTCGAGATGTTTGTCGGCGTCGGCGCGAGCCGCGTTCGCGACCTTTTCGAGCAGGGGAAGAAGAACGCCCCTTGCATAGTGTTTATCGACGAAATCGACGCCGTGGGCCGGCATCGCGGCGCTGGGCTCGGTGGCGGCCACGACGAGCGCGAGCAAACGTTGAACCAATTGCTGGTCGAGATGGATGGCTTCGAATCGAACGAAGGCGTAATCCTGGTGGCGGCGACGAACCGTCCCGACGTGCTCGATCCGGCGCTCCTGCGGCCGGGCAGATTCGACCGGCGCGTGGTGGTGGGGCGTCCCGACGTTGGGGGACGCGAGGCAATCCTCAAAGTCCACACCAAGAAAATTCCGCTGGGCGACGATGTCGATCTTTCCGTGCTGGCTCGCGGGACACCGGGCCTCGCGGGAGCCGATCTGGCGAATCTCGTCAACGAGTCCGCCTTGAATGCGGCAAGGCAAGGCCGCAAAGTTGTCATGATGATCGATTTCGAGGTCGCCAAGGACAAGGTCCTCATGGGCGCGGAACGCAAGTCGATGATCTTGAGCGATGCCGAGAAGCGCAATACGGCCTATCATGAGGCGGGCCACGCTTTGGTGGCCGTCATGCTGCCGCATGCCGATCCGCTGCACAAGGTTTCCATCATTCCGCGCGGCATGGCTCTAGGCGTGACGATGCAGTTGCCGATCGACGATAAGCATTCCTATAGCAAGGATTACCTGGAAGATCAGGTGGCGATTCTGATGGCCGGGCGCATCGCCGAAGAGCGGTATATGAAGCACATGACCACCGGCGCGGGTAACGACATCGAACGCGCGACCGAAATGGCGCGGAAAATGGTTTGCGAGTGGGGCATGAGCGAACTCGGGCCGCTGAGTTTCGGCAAGAAGGAAGAGCAGATCTTCCTCGGCAGGGAAATCGCGCAGCACCGCGATTACAGCGAAGATACGGCGATCCGTATAGACGAGCAGGTCAAGAAACTCGTCGATCGGGGTTATGAGCGGGCGACCACGGTCATCACCGAGCATTCGGCGGCGCTGGTGCAAATTGCCGAGATGCTGCTCGAGCGCGAAGTGCTCGACGGCGCCGAGGTTCGGCAGATCATCGAGGGCGTGCCGCTGCCGCCGCGAGCGAAAAAGCCCAAGGATTCCGAGGATCACACGCAACAGGTGATTCGCCCCGAAGGTGGACGCCGCGTACCGGGTCTTTCGGAAGGCGAGCGTCCCGCGCCCGCTTGATTTCCGAGCGTGATTCCGGCATTTCCCGTTTACCTGTTCGACATTGACGGCACGCTACTCGACTCCGCCGAAGACATTTGCGGGGCGGTCCAGCACGTATTATCGACGACTGCCGCCCGCCTCGCCTCGTTCGATTACCTCAAGAGCTTCATCGGCTTCCATCTGGACGCCTGTTTCGGCGAGTTGCTGCCGCACTACACGCGCGAGCAACTGGACGAGTTGATTCAGCAATATCGCACCACATACTGGGCACGGGAACACGAGTCCACGCGCCCATATCCGGGGGTCCCGGAAACGTTGGCGCAGTTGGGCGGCCGCAAGTCGACCGCGACCACGAAAAGCACCGCCACCACGCGGCTGGTGTTGGAAAAATTTGGGCTGCTGCGGTATTTCGACCATGTGCAAGGCACGGATGGGTTCCCGTGCAAGCCGGAGCCGGACGTGATTGTGGCGGCGCTTCGCGCGCTGGGGGCCGATCCCGCCGAGTGCCTCTTCATCGGCGATTCCGCGGCCGACATGGAAGCCGGAAGGCGCGCGGGCGTAAAGATCTGCGCCGTCGATTACGGCTATGGCAAGATTGATGAGCTCGCCAGATGGAAGCCGGATTATTCGATTTCCGATCCACGCGAGCTATGCCGCTCCAGATCCAGCAGAAAGCGCTTCCGCTCGACGCCTCCGCCGTAGCCGCCCAAATCTCCGTTCTTGCGGACCACGCGATGACACGGCACCAGAATCGCAATGCAATTCATTCCGTTCGCCCGCCCTACCGCCCGGACCGCTTGCGGCTGCCCGATCGATCGCGCGATGTCCTCATAGGAACGCACTTCGCCGTGGGGAATCCTCAAGAGTTGTTCCCAGACGGCTTTCTCGAATGCGCTGCCGTTCCGAATCAGCGGCAACGTGAATTCCCGGCGCTTTCCCGCGAAATATTCCTTTAGCTCGGCTTCGAGCCGCTTAAGAAGAGGGTTCTCCCCGGGAACCAGCGGCTTCGATAACCGGCGCCGCAGGCTTTCCAATTCGCGTTCCAACATGCGGCGGTCGGTGAATTCGAGCAGGCAGATGCCGCCGGCGGTTGCGCCCGAAACCATGGACCCAAGCGGTGTTTCAATCCACGCGAGTTGGACGCAATCGAGCGCCGCGGCTTGTCCGGGCGGCAGGCCGAACGTCTTTTGGAAGCTCTCGCGGAAGCCGCTGTGGGATTCGTAACCGCTCTCGAAGACGGCGTCGTCGAGCGTTCCGCCTTTGCGGATGAACTCGAGCGCGCCGGAGAGCCTGCGCGCGCGGCAGTAGGCCTGGAACGTGAGCCCATAGTCTTTCAGAAACTGGCGGCGAGCGCGCGCGGGATCGATTCCCATCGAGCGCAGGTCGGCGCCGGAGATCCGCGCATTCGGAGCATGGTGCACGGTTTCGAGAAGACGCGCCATCCAGCCGGGCCGGGAGTTTGAGTTGTCGAGCGGCCGGCACCGCAGACATGCGCGATAGCCGGCGAAGAGAGCGGCTTTCGGAGAGTCGAAAAATTCGACGTTCTCCGGCCGCGGTTTTTTCGCGGGGCAGGACGGCCGGCAAAAGATACCCGTGGATTTTACCGCCGTGAAGAACACGCCATCATAGGTACGGTCGCTGTTGAAGAAGGCTCGCTCCATTTCAGTAGAGGTGATCATTAGCCTCATGATCCGGCTTTTGCGGCATGCGCGTCCACCGGAAAAGCGACATCGAATTCAAGCGCTGAACGGCGAAATCAGCGCTGCAGAAAACGCCCGTTGCCCCGAATGCTGACCAGCCCATTCTTGTCGGTTCGCAGAGTTAGAATGCGGCGCTCGGCCAAATGCTCCAGGGTTTGCTTCGCGGGATGGCCGTACGAATTCTCAAACCCGTCCGAGATCACCGCGAACGCGGGATGCACGGCGTCCAGAAATTCGGGCAGGCTTGAGGTCCGGCTGCCATGATGGCCTACCTTCAACACGTCGGTATGTTGCACCAAGCTGCCGGCGAGCAGTTCGGATTCGATCTGTTTTTCCATGTCGCCCGTCATCAGAAACGAGTTCCGGCCGTAAACCAGGCGCAGCACCAGGGAATCGTTATTTTTCGGCGTTGCCGCGGGTACATAATCGAGCGAAGGCGCCAGCACTTGAATTTTCGCCCCGCCGTAAGCGAACTGCGCGCCCGCGTGCATGGCGCGGATTGTCAGGTGGTGCGCCACCGCTTTTGCATGCAGCGCATCCCAGGACGGACTTTCCGGCGTGGCGCCGGTCCATAGTTCGCCGACATCGAAGTTGTCGAGAATGGCGGGCAGTCCCCCGATGTGGTCGTCATGCGCGTGCGAGAGCGCCACCACGTCGATGCGGCGGATGGAGCGGGTCCAAAGGTAAGGCGAAACGACATCTTCCCCGATATCGATCTTGCTCTTCGCCCGTTTTCCGAAGGTGGGGATGCCGCCGCCGTCCATGAGCAGCAGCTTGCCGTCCGGAAATGCCACCAGCACGCTATCGCCCTGGCCGACATCGATGGCCGTCATTTCGAGGATGCCGCGCCCGATTGCGGGCGCGAACGGATGCCAGACCAGGATCCCCAGGAAAACCGCAACCGCGAGAGTGCCGGACATCCGCGTCCATTTCGATCGGAACCGGATAGCCGCAAAGATAAGCGCGGCGCAAAATGCGATTGACAGCCAAAGCGGCGGCGTCGGGATGCGCCAATTCGGCTCCATTCCGGCGTGCCACTCCACCGCGATGCGCGAACCCGTCAGCAGCCAGCCGCCGGCCACCGCGGCGTAATGCCAGCCGGTAAAGATGGCGATGAAACCCACCGGCACCAATAATTCGAACAGCGGGAGCACCATCGCGTTTGCCGAGAGGCCGGAAAACGAGACGCGGTGGAAGTAGATCGCCATCGGCAAGGCCAGGCCGATCTGAATCACGGCCGAGGTCAGGATCAATTCGTACAAATAGAACGCGATGCGCGCGGTGACGGAGACCAACAGGGCGCTTGCTTTGGCCGGAAGGCGAAGGCGCAGTTGAAGCGTCTCGGCAAGCAGGCGCATTTCGATACGGAACTGCGCCGCCCGCGGCGGCAGGTGCAGGTCGCGTCCGCGATCCGCGAGGCCGGATAATCCATCGACGAGCGGCCCGCACGTGGCTTCGATCAGCGGAATCGAGAATACCGCAATCAGAGCGACGGCCAGAAAGGAGAGCTGAAAGCTCGGGTCGAAAATCTGCTCGGGATCGAAGACGAGGAACAGGATGGCGACGGCCGCGAGCAGGTTGAGAATGCGGCGCTCGCGGAAAAACAGCCCGCCGAACGCGAACAGCGTCATGCCGGCGGCGGACCGGATCACCGGCGCTTGCCACCCGGTAACAAAGGCGTACAGCCACGCCGCGAGGACGGTCAGCAGCATCGCGACGCCGCGCGGGACGAAACAGACGCGCAATAGGAATAGCAGAAATGCCGCGAGCACGGCGACGTGGCTGCCCGAAATTACAATCGCGTGGAACGTGCCGGTGGATCGGAACTGCTCGGTCCAAACCTTTTCGAGCTTGGACGATTCGCCGATCAGAATGGCTTGCATCATCCCGGTATCGTAAGAATCGCCGCGATAGAGCGTTTCGATGCGGTCGAGCGCGGCCATGCGGATCGCGAAGATCGCGCGCATGAAGCGGTTGCCGCATTCGCCGGGGATGGGCTGCACCTTCGCTCCGGCGCGCGCCGATGCGGTCCAGAAGACGTCCTGGCGCGCCAGGTAATGCACGTAATCGAACGCCCCTGGATTTTCGAAATTATGCGGGCTTCGGACTTTCGCGTCGATCTCGATTCGTTGACCGTAGCGAAGCGCCGGGCCTTCTTCGCCTTCGCGCAAGTAGAGGTTGACGCGGACGCGCGCGCCGGGTTCCAGTTCGAGAACGAACTGCTCCCGATTCGCGGCCAGGACGGCGGGTTCGACAACGCAGCCGGCGAGGACGACGGGAGCGCCGTCCTCGGTGTTGAGGCGGGGAGGCGGGGGCGGCCGGTGCACGATGTCAATCAGGACGCCGGCTGCCAGCAGCGCGAGCAGGCAAGCGGCGCCGGAGATCCACCGGGCCCGGCGCAACACGGCGCAAATCGAAAGAAAGAGGAACGCGCCAATGGCCGCGAGACACTCGCCGCCGGCGAACGGAACCATGCGCGACAGCAGGATTCCGGCCGCGAGCGCCGCCAGCGGCAAAAGAAGTGGTTCGCGTAGGAGCAGAAGAAGAGAGTGGAGCTACACGGCAAGAATCTCCGTGCAAGAACGCCCTAACCGTGGGCTAGCTGTGGGCTAGCTGAAATTCCGCCGCAGGAACTTCACGCCCTCGAATGCAATCGATTCCGGCGTGGGCGCAATATCGCGCCATATCGATGCGGCGGCGGACAACTCCCCTAACGAAAACCCGAAGCTCTCTATGGTCAACCACCCGTCATAGCGCATGTCGCGCAAAGCCTGAAAAACGGCGGGCCACTCAACGTGCCCCGTCCCCGGAATCCCGCGATCGTTCTCGCAAGCGTGCACGTGTTTCAAGTGCTTTCCCACGGTCCGGTACGCCTTCGCAATATCCTTCTCTTCGATGTTCGCGTGAAAGGTATCGAATAGAATCCCGACATTCGGGTGATCGATCTCGTCGCAGAGCTTCACCGCGTCCTCGGCGGTGTTTAGGAAATAAGTCTCGAACCGATTCAGCGGCTCGATCGCGATCGTGACATCGTGCCTTGCCAGCACTGGACCGATCGCGCGATAACATTCCACTGCCCAGTTCCACTCATCCGCGTTCCGGCGCCGTCCCGGAAGCAGGCCCACGGGAGAATAGAGCGGTCCGGCAATGATCTTGGCGCCCACTTCAGCCGCCGATTTCACGCAATCTTCCATGTGCGCGCGGGTGCGGGCGCGAACGGCGGCATCGTCCGAGATCATGTTCAATCCGCCCGTCAGAACGGAGCAGATCGTACACTCCAGACCGTTCTCCGCAAGCCCGCGCCGGATATCGGCAACCGCAAATTCGGAAGGCCGGAAGAGCGGGACCTCCACGCCATCGAATCCGGCCGCCTTGATCCGCGGCAAAAGCGCCAGATTCGATTTGTCGAAATTCGCCGCCCAAATGAAGGTGTTTACGCCGAACTTCACGTTGTTTTAACTTGGGGCATCACTTGGCGCATCACTTAACGGCGACCCGCAGCTTGATCGGCTCCGCCGCGTACGCGTTCTGCTGCCCAGCCGCGCGCGTTTCGATCGCGCCCGAAACGGCAATCGGCTGCTCGATCGCGGGCGCGTCCGGCTCGGCTTCGAGCGTAAAGCTGCGCTTGTCCTCGTTCTCGTTGATGAGAACGCCATTCAAGCCGACGTCGATCACGCGCACGCCTTTCGGTAAATTGCGCACGTCGACGGGAACACGTCCGGCAAAATCGTTATTTCTTTGAATCGCGACTTCCACTTGCGCCTTGCCGCCGGGCCGCAGAACCACTTCTTTGGTAACGGCGGTCATTTGAATATCGGGCGTCGGCATCAACGAAATCAGCTTCAATTTGTCGTCGGGGCTCGCCTGTTGTCCTTTATCGTCCGCAACAATCAGCGGCGCGGCTTGCGCGAGAGTGGCATTTGCGTCCGCGCTCAATAGCAACACGGTGCTGACTTGGCCCGGCTCGATCACGCCGTCGCTCGCATGGAATCCGGCTGGAAGATTTTTGATGGAAACGTGAATCGGCGCGTCATGATCGTCCAACCGCATGGCCGTGACGGTAAGTGGAATGCGCCCGCCCAGCGGCACATTGGGATTGCGCGGGTTCACGCTTAAACGGTAGCCGGGAGCGGGCTCGCGAATCGTCAAGCGGTACGAATAGTCGTCGCCCTTCAGTCCGCGAACGTCGCGCAGGCGAACGATATAGTCGCCGTCGGCCGGCGCCGTGAAGTGCAGGCGCGAATCTTTTCCGTAGCCCGGACCGCCATCGTCGTTGCGATACATCAGGTGGACGATGGGGAGGCCGTTCGGGGGAAACCGCTTGCCGGGAGGCGCGATCTCGACTTTATAGACCGGCTGATCGAGCGCGTGCGCTTCGGAGCTGGTATCGAAAAACGCAAGCCGCTGGCCTCCGAAAGAATCGAACGTGAAATCGTTATCGGGGCTAAGCGGCATTGCCGCAACTTGAATAATTTCGCTGCCGATCATCGCGTAATCGCCGGGCTTGAAACCGGCCGGGGACGTGATGCGAATGCCGGGGCCTGCTGAATCGTGATCGCGCAGAGTGGTTGAAGTTTCGAGGAGGCAGCGCACCGTGGCACGCTCGATCGGCTTGCCGGCGGCGTCCAGTACGTCGACCAAGGAATCGAGCGGCGAACCGAGTCGCGCGGCGTTCACGTCGACGATCAGCTTCTGCCCCTTGCGCGCGTGAAACTTGAAATCGTTGTAGGAAGCGAACAGTTTCCCGTTGATTGTAACCGGCAGTTGAACCGGTTGCGGGTTGCTGCCCGCCGCCATGACCTCGGGTCCCTCGCCAATGGCGAGCCGCACGCGGTTGAAGGCCAAGCCGGCTTTTCCGTTGGGCCTGATCAGAATCGCATCCGGATCTTCCGGCGAAGGTTCCCCTTTGACGTCGATTTTGGCCGCGCCGAGATTGTAGCCTTGCAGCGCGATGGTAGCGGTCTTGCCGCGTTCGACACCGAGCGGAAACGCGGAAATCGCGATCGGCAGCTTGCCTACTTTTATACGATAAAAGTCCTTCGCCCCGCCGCTTTCTTCAAAGTCCGAAACGCGCACATAATAAGTCCCGGCCTTTTCGAATTTATGAGCGAACACGTTCGTATCGCGCCCGCCGGATTCGCCAAATTCTTTCACCAGTCTTTGATTCGAATCGTAAATGGAAACAACCGGCTGCAAGGCGGAGCCGAGCGTCTTCCCCGTATTCTCGAACACGAGTTGTTCGCCGGCGGTCGCCGCGATCTTGTAATAATCCACGTCGCCCGGTTTTGAAATCGTACCGACTAAGATCGCCGGCAGGAACGTCTCGAATGCGTCTTCGGGCGTGTCGTTGGGCTCTTTATCGGGAGCTTCCCCGTAGTAAGGCTCAATAATGAATTTCGAAGCCGGCGTGGTTCCGAGCGGCGTTTGCAAGCGGAAGTTCACGGGACCGATCGCGGCTTCGGAACTAACCTCCAACTCGATGGTTACCTGGTTGCGCGGAGGCAGCGGCCCGAGATCGACGGTCGATAACGTGCCGTTCGAGCCGAGGCGCACATCGGATTCGTCGGGCAATTCTTTAACGTGCAGGATGCGCGCTTTTATGCCCGGTTCGCTCAGATAAATCGCGCTCGTTTTGGCAAGATTCAGGCCTTCGACGGTCAACTCCGCCGTGGTGCCGCGCGATACGCCCATGGGCGCGACGCTGCTAATCACCGGCGGCGTGGTGCGGCTGCCGCTCGGCGATTCGGACTTGGCCGCGAACGCCACATTCGATACGGCGATAGAAGCTGCGAAGAACGCGATGAGTTTCATGAACTACCTCTTTGCCAAATTTGTTTTGGGCACGCCGGGTGCATCATAGAACGCGAGCGATCCATCATAACGTCCGACGGCGAAGCGCTTGCCATCGGGCGCGAACTGCAGCGAAAGCACCCAATCGGGCTGCTTCGGATAATCTTCGATCTCGGTAAGGTCGTCCGCCTGAAAGGCCTTGACGGTTCTATCGGCGGCTGCCGAAACAAGCACCTTGCCATCCGGCGAATAAGCCAGCTTGAGGATCGCGTCTTCATGCGCTATCAGCGAATGCTCCAGCTTGCCGCCTTTTTCCTCGAGCTTCCATATGCGGATTGTTTTGTCCAGGCCGCCAGCCGCGAGGTACGGACCCGCGGGGCTGAGCGCGATGGTGTTCAACCCGTCGAGCGGTTCGCTCAACGTGTAGAGGCGTTTGCCCGTTGCCACGTCCCAAACTTTCACGGAGCGGTCCGCCGCGCCGGAGATCAGACGCGCGCCGTCGGGCGTGAACGCCAAAGCATAAACCGGTTCGATGTGATCCTTGAACGTGCGGATCTCCTTGCCGGTAGCGACGTCCCAGAGCTTGATCAGCTTGTCATAACTGGATGTTGCGACCGACTTACCATCGGGAGCGAAGGCGACGGCGTAAATGCAATCGGAATGGCCCTTGATGGCGCGAAGCTCGACGCGCTTTTCGACATCCCAAATTTTGACTTGTCCCCATTGCGCGGGGAGGCCGCCCGCGGCGGCGAGGAGTTTGCCGTCCGTGGAAAATGCAACGGCGCGCACTTCGCCTTCATGGCCTTTCAATGTGGCGATGGTCGTGCCCGTGGTTGGGTCCGCTAGCCGGACTTCCTGAAAAGTTCCGAGCGCCAGAACCTTGCCGTCCGGACTATAAGCGAGCGCGCCGATTTGAGCGTGTACGGGCGTCTTCGGCTCGATCTCCGGGATGGCCGGTTTGCGCAGGGTTGTAATCTCACCCGGCGCGGGCGGCTTGGCGCCGGAGTCGATCCAGTTCTTGACGATTTCGATTTCACCGGCGGCGAGCGGGGTGCCGCTCATCGGCATTTTAGGGGCGGCTTTGCCGGAAATCATCAGATACAGGCGGCTGTCGGCGCTCTTGCCGGGGACGATTACCGGTCCGTGGCTGCCGCCTTTCGAAAGGCCTTCGAAGGTAGAGAGATCGAGCTTGCTCATCTTCGCGGCCGACCCGTGGCAGCCGAAGCAATTGGCCTCGAAGATAGGAAAAACGTCTTTGGAGTAAGAGGGCGTGCCCGCGGCGCCAAGCGCCAGCGGGAAGACCAGCAGCAAGCGTCCCCATGATTGGGGACACGGCACGCAAGAGTGCGCGCGCCACAACTAAGTTCTTCCAGGTTCAGCCGGTCCGTATAAATTGCCATGCCCACGGCGGCGTGGATGTTCATCTCTTCCCA
>JBPCKZ010000144.1:0-3894 GCA_051003795.1 Bryobacteraceae bacterium
CAAAAATACGCCATAATACTGAGTTGGTTTAAGGCCGAGACAGCTTAATGCCGCAGATTTTTCACTACAGCACGAACACTCTTTCGAAGATCAGCATCGTAGCCGCGGTTTTGATTCTGGCGGGGGCCGGCGGCGCACTGTTCGAACTACTGGCGGATTCTTCTTACGCCACGCGTAAGGGCGAGATGCGCGAACAGCCGGTGCCGTTCAGCCATACGCATCACGTGGGGTCGATGGGAATCGATTGCCGCTATTGCCACACCACGGTCGAGACTTCGAACTTCGCGAATATTCCCCCGACCAAGACTTGCATGAACTGCCATTCGCAAATTTGGGTAACCAGCCCGACGCTGGAACCCGTACGCGCCAGCTACCGCTCGGATCAATCGATCGAATGGACCCGCGTGAACGATCTTCCGGATTTCGTTTATTTCAACCACAGCATTCACGTCAACAAGGGCGTGGGCTGCGAGACGTGCCACGGGCGCGTCGATCGGATGCCGCTCATGCTGCAGAAAGCATCGCTTGAAATGCGCTGGTGCCTCGATTGCCATCGCAACCCGGAACAATATGTCCGGCCGCGCGAAGCGGTGTTTAAAATGGGCTATGTTCCGCCCGAGGATCAATTGGAAATGGGCCGCCGCCTCGTCAAAGAAAACCATATTCAAAAGCTGGATACCTGTTATACGTGCCATCGATGAGTGAAATCAATTCAAAGCCGGAACAGCCCGCGCCGAATCTCGTTTCGATTCGCGGCGCGTCTCCCGCGACGTTGGATCTGGCCTCCATCCGGGAACGTCTCGATAAGTCGCGCGGACGCGACTATTGGCGGAGCCTTGACGAGATTGCCGCAACCGATGGATTCCAGGACTTCCTGCATCGCGAGTTTCCGCGGCAGGCATCGGAATGGCTCGACGACGAGGGCCGCCGCAATTTTCTGAAGTTAATGGGCGCGTCGCTCGCGCTCGCGGGCATGAGCGCCTGCACCAAGCAGCCGGCCGAGCTGATCATGCCGTACGTGATAGCGCCCGAGAGCGTGATTCCGGGGCGGCCGCAGTTCTATGCCACCGCATTCACGCTCAGCGGCATCGCGACGGGCGTGTTGATGGAAAGCCACATGGGCCGCCCCACGAAGGTGGAGGGCAACCCTCAGCATCCGGCGAGTTTGGGCGCGACCGATGCGATGACGCAGGCTTCGGTCCTGAATCTCTACGATCCGGACCGGTCGCAAACCGTAAGCTTTCTGGGCGAAATCCATTCCTACGGCTCCTTCCTTCGGGCATTCCGGAAAGCGATGAAGGTGCCGGAAGTGTCCACCGAACCTCCGCCGCCGCCGCTGCCCGACGCCGCGCCGGAAGAGCCGAAACCGCAGCAGCCGATCGACGGCAGCGGCATTCGAATCCTCACGGAAACCGTAGTCTCGCCGACCCTTGCCGCGCAACTGAAAGAAATTCTGCGCTTATATACCGGATCGAAGTGGTATCAATACGAGCCGCTCGGGTCCCAAAACGCGCGCGGCGGTTCGAATCTGGCTTTCGGACAATACGTCAACACGATTTATCATTTCGACGCGGCGGACGTAGTGCTTTCGCTCGATGCCGATTTCCTGGGAGTCGGTCCGGCGGGCGTTCGTTATGCGCGCGATTTTGCGGGCAAGCGCAGGGTGCGGGGCGGCCAGACGGCAATGAATCGGTTCTACGCCGTCGAGACCACGCCCACCAATAGCGGCGCGAAGGCCGATCATCGCATAGCCGTCAAACCTTCGCGGATGGCCGATTTCGCGCGCGCTTTGGCCGCGGCGGTTGGCGCCGGGGGCGGCGGCGGTTCGACGCCAATAGATGCGAAGTGGTTTAACGCGCTGGTCAAGGATCTTCAGGCGCATCGCGGCGCGAGCATCGTGATCGCGGGCGAGCAGCAGACTCCCGAAGTTCACGCTTTGGTGCACGCCATCAACGGCGCGCTCGGCAACGCGGGCAAGACGGTCGTTTACACGGATGCCGTCGAGGACAACCCCGGCGATCAGTTGCGGCAGTTGCAGTCCCTCGCGAACGACCTGGATTCCGGCGCGGTCGAGTTGCTTGTAATCGTCGGCGGCAATCCGGCCTACAACGCTCCACCCGACCTGTACATGCGCGACAAGATTCTCAAGGCCAAGCTGCGCGTGCGACTGGGCCTCTACGAGGACGAGACTTCGGAATTGTGCGAGTGGCACGTTCCCGAAGCGCACGCGCTCGAAACGTGGAGCGATGCGCGCGCTTTCGACGGCACGGCCACCATCATGCAGCCGCTCATCGCCCCGTTATATCAAGGCCGTTCGGCGCACGAGTTTCTCGCCGCGTTCACGGATACGCCCGAGAAATCCGGCTACGATCTGATCCGCGAATACTGGCAAAAGCAACATCCCGGCGCGGATTTCGAGGATTGGTGGAAGCGTTCGGTTCACGATGGCGTCGTGGCGGGTACCGCGCTGCCCGAAAAAACATTTGCGGCGAGGGCGCCCGTTGCGGCTCCGGGGCCTTCACCGGGAGGATCGGGAGCGCTGGAGATTTCGTTCCATCCCGATCCTTATATCTACGACGGGCGTTTCGCCAATAATGGCTGGCTGCAGGAATTGCCGCGGCCCATTTCGAAACTGACGTGGGACAACGCCGCGCTGATTAGCCCGGCGACCGCGAAACGGTTGGGCTTGGCGAACGAAGACCGCGTCGAATTGAAGGTCCACGGCCACCAGGAGCTGGCCGCGATTTGGGTACAGCCGGGGCAGCCGGACGATTCCGTTGCGGTGCATCTCGGGTTTGGCCGCACGCGTTCCGGACGCGCCGGGAACGGCGCCGGCTTTAACGCTTATCCATTGCGGCCGTCCTTCAGCCAGACTTTCGCCACGGGTCTCGAATTGCGCAAGACCGGCAAGAAATTCAAGCTGGCCGCAACGCAGCATCATTATTTGATCGATGGCACAGAGCTCGAGGCCACTCAAGAGAAAAAGCGCGGAGTGGTGCGCTCCGCCTCGATCTCCGAATACAAGGAGCATCCCGATTTCGCGCAGGAGCTGATCGAAGATCCGGCCAAACAGAACCTCACGATGTATCCGGTCACGTTTAAATACGAAGGATACAAATGGGGCATGACGATCGATCAGACCGCTTGCGTCGGTTGCAATGCGTGCGTCACGGCGTGCCAGTCCGAAAATAATATCGCGGTGGTCGGAAAAGAGCAGGTGCTCAACACGCGCGAGATGCACTGGATACGCGTCGACCGTTATTTTCAAGGCAGCCCCGACGCGCCGGAAATTCACTTTCAGCCCGTGCCTTGCATGCAATGCGAAGACGCCCCCTGTGAGCTGGTTTGTCCCGTGGCGGCTACCACCCACGATCAGGACGGCATCAACACCATGGTTTACAACCGCTGCGTGGGCACGCGGTACTGTTCCAATAACTGTCCATATAAGGTGCGCCGGTTTAACTTCCTGCTGTTCTCGGATTGGAATACCGAGAGTATCAAGCTTCAGAGGAACCCGGATGTAACGGTGCGCAGCCGGGGCGTGATGGAAAAGTGCACTTACTGCATTCAGCGGATCAGTTCCGCCAAAATCACGGCCGAAAAAGAGGGCCGCCGCATTCACGATGGTGAAGTGGTGACCGCGTGCGAGGCCGCGTGCCCCGCTCAGGCAATCACGTTCGGCGATATCAACGACCCGAATAGCCGGGTGGCGAAGCTGAAAAAGGAGAAGCTGAATTACGGCTCGCGGGAGGATTTAAACACGCGCCCGCGCACCACGTATCTGGCTTCCCTGCGCAATCCGAACCCGGAGATCGAGAGGACCTAGATGAGTTCTTTTGGCGATATTCCGATGTGGCGCACGCACTCTTGCGTGCCGCGTCCCCACTCATGGGG
>JBPCKZ010000145.1:0-38092 GCA_051003795.1 Bryobacteraceae bacterium
CGACCGGATTCCCGATCAACTTCTCTTCGTCGAGCATCCGCACGTTGTCACGGTCGGGCGGAACGGTCATGCGGAAAATCTTCTCGCCAGTTCCGAAATCCTGGAGCGCACCGGAATCGCATTCCACCATTCCGACCGCGGCGGGGATGTGACGTATCATGGACCGGGACAGATTGTTGGCTACCCGATTCTGGATTTGCGGACCTGGAAGCGCGACGTTGGCGCCTATGTGCGGGCGATTGAGAATTCGTTGATCGAGACGCTCGCGGATTTCGGGATCGACGCCGAACGCAGCCCCGGGATGACCGGCGTTTGGACCGGAGGCGCGAAAATCGCGGCGCTCGGGATTCACATCAGCCGATGGGTAACATCGCATGGCTTTGCGCTGAACTTAAATACCGATTTGAAGTATTTCCAATACATCGTGCCCTGCGGGTTGAACAAGCCGGTGACGTCCATGGCGGCGCTCGGCGTCGACGCGCGGCGGAGCGAAGTGATTGACGCGCTAACCGGAAACTTTCGGCGCATTTTCGATTTTGAGGAGACTTGGGATGACCGACGTAGTGATGCCCCAGATGGGCGAGAGTATCGTCGAAGGTACACTGACCAAATGGCTGAAAAAGCCGGGTGAAGCGGTGGAGCGGGACGAGCCGCTATTCGAGATTTCGACGGACAAGGTAGATACCGAGATTCCATCGCCCTCCGCGGGAACGCTGGCGGAAGTTTTGGTGCAGGAAGGAGCGACGGTCGGGATCAACACTGTGGTCGCGCGCATTCAGGACGGCGCGGGCGCGCCCACCACCCAATCTCCCGCCGGGCCGGCGCCGGCTCCGCCGGCGGAACCGAAGCCCCAGCCGGTGGCGCAGGTTCAAGCCCCTGCGCAAGCCCCCGCTCCGGCACCGGCTCCAGAGCCGGAAAAGGAAGCGGCCGGTCCGCTATCGCCGCTGGTGCGCCGGATGGCCCGCGAACACTCCATCGATTTGAGCCGCGTCACGGGTACGGGGGCGGGCGGACGAATCACGAAGCAGGACGTGGAGCAGTATCTGGCGTCCTCGGAGGGCGCCCCTCAGCCGAAACCGGCCGCGGCTCCGGCCCCGCCTCCGCCTCCCGTGCAACAAGTTCCGCAAGAAGCGCCGCCGGCGCAGCCATTCGTGCCGCCTGTTCCGCAAGCCGGTCAGGCCAAAACGCGCGTGGAGCCGATGAGCGCCATGCGCCAGAAGATCGCCGAGCACATGGTGATGAGCAAGCGCACTTCGGCGCACGTCACCACCGTGCACAAGGTGGACATGACGAAGGTCGCGAGGATGCGAGTTCGCCACAAGGAAGATTTCCAGGCGCGTTACGGCATGTCGCTGACCTTCCTGCCGTTCGTCGCGCGTGCCGCGGTGGAAGCCATTCGCACTTTCCCGCTGCTCAATGCTTCGATTGAAGGCAGCAACATCATCTATCACAACGAGATCAATCTTGGGATCGCCGTTGCTCTTGAAAACGGCCTGATTGTGCCCGTGATTCGGGCGGCGGATGAAAAGAACGTTCTCGGGCTGCAACGCGCGATAGTCGATCTCGCCGCGCGCGCGCGTTCGCGCCAGCTTAAGCCGGACGAGGTGCAAGGCGGAACCTTCTCGATCACCAATTTCGGCAGCTTCGGAAGCGTCTTCGCGACACCGGTTATCAATCAGCCGCAGGTGGCGATCCTGGGCGTCGGAACCGTCGAAAAGATTCCGGTAGTGATCGACGACGCGATCGGCATCCGCTCGGTTTGCTATCTGGCGCTCACCTTCGACCACCGCCTGATCGATGGCGCGTTGGGCGATCGGTTCACGGGAAAGGTGAAGTCGATCCTGGAGCACTGGTCGGAGGAAGTTCTTTGAGCCGTGTTTTGAGCTTAGACAGGGTATTCCTCGATTACTCGATTGACCGCTTGCGGCAGCACTCGGATCGCATCGAGAAACGGCTCGCCGGGTTGACCGACAAGGACCTCTGGTCGCGAGAAAAGGGCGCGAATGCGATCGGCAATCTGGTGCTGCATCTCTGCGGGAACGTGCGGCAGTGGATTGTCTCGAGCGTGGGCGGCGCGCCGGACACCCGCGTGCGCGATCGGGAGTTCGCGGCACGGGGAGACGTGGCCGCGTCCGAACTTCGCGATCGATTGCACGCCGCCGTGGAGGAAGCCATTGCAGTGATCACGGCGGTTACACCCGAGCGGCTGCTCGAACGGGTTCAGCCGCAGAATCACGATGTCACGGTGATGGAAGCGATCTATCATGTGGTGGAGCATTTCGCCTGGCACACCGGCCAAATCGCAATGTAACGTCGTGACATCAATGTCACTCGCTTTCGACGAAAAAATTCACGATACTCTCGCCGATCCCAAGCTCCAGCTAGCCATCTACACGGCGACCGGCCGCCTCATCGAGCACCGCAAGCACGCCATTAAACCGGAGCTTCTTCCCGAATATCAAGAGCTTCGCGACCAAGCCAACGCCATTAAAAAACACGCGATCGAGAACCTGGATACGTATCTCGAAGAGCTTGAGCGGAACGTCGTCGCGCACGGCGGCAAGGTGATCTGGTGCGACGATGCGGCCGCTGTAGCCGACTTCGTCCTGAATCTCGCGAAAGAGAGGAACGCGCGGCTGATTGTGAAGTCGAAATCGATGACCACCGAGGAGATCGATCTCAACGAGCGCTTGGCGCACCACAATCTTGAATCGGTCGAAACGGATCTGGGCGAGTACATCATTCAGCTAGCGCACCAGCGCCCGTATCACATCGTCGCGCCCGCGCTGCACCTGACCAGACACGATGTCGCGGAAGTGTTCACGCGCGAACTTGGCATTCCAAACGAGACGGCGATCGAGAAGCAGACGATGATCGCGCGTTCCGTTTTGCGGGAGAAGTTTTTGGCGGCCGATATCGGCGTAAGCGGCGCGAATTTCTTGATAGCCGATTCGGGCGCGGTCGTGCTTGTCGAGAACGAAGGCAACGCGCGGCTCACCACCAGCGCGCCTCGCATTCACATCGCGGTTGCCGGGATCGAGAAGGTAATTCCGCGCGCGCAGGATCTCGCGGTGTTCCTGAAACTGCTCGGCCGCAGCGCCACCGGTCAGCCCATGACGGTGTACACATCGTTTCTTTCGGGTCCGCGGCGAGCGGGCGAAATCGATGGGCCGGACGAATTCTATCTGGTGCTCCTCGACAATGGGCGGACGAAGTTGCTGGCCGATCCGGGCAAGCGGCAGTCGCTCTATTGCATCCGCTGCGGGGCGTGCCTGAACATTTGCCCCGTGTACCGGAAGATCGGCGGACACAGCTTTCCGTGGGTGTATTCGGGGCCGATCGGCGCTATTATTACGCCGCAATTTCTGGGCGTGCGCCACGAGCCGGCGCTTCCGTTCGCCTCGAGCTTGTGCGGCGCCTGCGCGGAAGTTTGTCCGGTCAAGATCGATATTCCGCAAGTACTGCTGGATCTGCGAGCCGACGTGCAGGAATCGCGCGCCAAGTCGGGATCGGGCAAGCTGGAACGGCTTGGCTTCCGGATGTTCGCGTTCGTAATGACGAGGCCGCGGCTGTTTGAATGGGCGGGAAAGTTCGCGAAAATCTTTTCAAAACTGCCGCTGATGAGCAGAATCCCGCCGGTAAGCTTCTGGGCCGGCCAGCGGGACATCCCGGCATTTCCCGCGAAAAGTTTCCGGGAAATATGGAGCGAGAATTATGCCGCGTGAAGAGATGCTCGGCAGAGTGCGGTCGGCGCTAGGAATCCACGCCGTGCAAAGCCCGCCGCCCGTGCGCTTGCGAATTGCCGAAATTCCAGGCCAATCCCGGACCGACCGCATGCTCGAGCGCGTTGCCGCGCTCGCCGGCAAAACGCTCCAGGCGAACGCCGCCGAAGCGCGCGCGTACGTAGCTGAAACCCTTGGCGGCAAATCCGCAATTGCTTCGAATGCTCCGTTTCTGAAGGACTGCGGCATCACGGATCTTCCGAATGTCCGCTCCGGGATCGTCGATCGCGCCGAACTCCGTGAGCTCTGCGCTACCTGCGATTTCGGAATCACCAGCGCCGACTACGCCCTCGCCGATACCGGCACGCTCGTGATGCTCTCAAGCCCGCGAGAGGCACGGATGATCTCGCTTCTTCCCCCCGCGCATATCGCGGTCGTGCCCGCTCATAAAATTCTTAGCGGCCTGGATGAACTGCTGACTTTGCTCCCCCGCCCCGCCGAACAGACCAGTTCCATGGTCCTGATTACCGGACCCAGCCGAACGGGCGATATCGAACAAATTCTCGTGCGCGGCGTACACGGCCCCGGCGAATTTCACGTTATTGTGGTGGACGCATGAACCGAAATCCCGACATGAAAGATCCCGTTTGCGGCATGGATGTCGACCCGCAAAATCCCGCCGCCATCGCCGAGTACGAGGGCCATGAGTACCTGTTCTGCAGCGCGGAATGCAAACGCATTTTCGACGAGCACCCCGACCAGTACTCGGGCGAAGGCCTCTCGCCGGGCATTGAGTATCCTGAATAGGCCATGCCTTGCCTACTGCCGCTGCTCGTAGTCTTTTTCCCGCGCATTGCGATTCTGCTGCTGTATTTCTTCACGACCTTCTTCGCGCACTTCGTGAACAATCTGCTGGTTCCGCTGCTTGGGTTTATCTTTCTGCCGCTTACCCTGATCGCCTATACCTACATGTTCAACCAGCGGATGCCGCACGACGCCACGTTCCTGATCGTCATGATTATCGCGGTGGTGCTCGATCTGGGTCTGCTCGGCGGCGGGCACTATAGCCGGCGTTACCGAAACTGAGCGGACGTTCCCTTGGCGTCGTCGCCCTTTGTCCCACGACGTCATTGCGGCGGCGCGGCCGAGGGAGCGCGGGGAGGAGCCTTGGGGCCGGCCGGCGTATCGGGATTGATCGGAGTGCGCGGAGGCACCGGGTTCCGGGGGTTTGTCGGGCCTTTCGGGTCCATTGGATTCTCTTGGGTATTCGAATCCGGATTTGCGGCCGTGCCAGCGGCGTTCGAGCCGCCGGTGCGTGCCCTTCCCTTGGCATGTTTTTTCTTGCCGTGGTTAGTCTTGGTCGGATTGGACGGCGAACCCGGGTTGTTTTCCGAATTTTGACCAAAAGCCAGAGTTGCCGCAGTCATCAGTAGAAGCAGGCCTCTTGTTTTCATCGTTTGACTCCTCACCCACATCCAGCAATTGCGTTTCCGTCCGAAATGTGTAATTATTCAATGCGATGAATAAAAATGCAGCGCGGAGGGTGAACGTGGCTCGTTCGGCACCGCCGGATTTCTCTTGCGACCTGGATCTGCGCGATGCCGAAGTGGCCGAATTGCTGGATCTCGCCTGCCGCGTGAAGCGCTCCCCCCGTGAGTACGCGCATTCGCTCGATGGCAAGTCGATAGCGTTGCTATTTGAAAAACCCTCGCTTCGAACTCGCGTGACGTTTGAGCTGGCGGCCAGGCAGCTGGGCGGATCGTCGGTGATGGTCGAAGGTCCGATTGGCGGGCGCGAGCCGCTCAAGGATGTCGCGCGAAATCTGGATCGTTGGGTCGGCGCCATTGTCGCCCGAACCTTTTTGCATTCGACCATTGAAGAGCTGGCGCGCTGGTCGTCGGTTCCGGTGATTAATGCACTTAGCGATCTGTACCATCCATGCCAGGCGCTCGCCGACATGTTGACGTTGCGCGAGCGCTTCGGGCGGCTGCGGGGCTTGAAGCTGGCCTTCGTGGGAGACGGCAACAATGTGGCGCACTCTTTGATGTTGAGCGCGTCGCGATTGGGGATCGATTTTGCGATGGCAACGCCGAAGGGTTATGCGCCGAATCCGGAAATCGTGGCTGAGGCGAAGGGCTTGGCCGCGCGTTCCGGATCTTCTTTGCTGATAACGAATGACGCTTTCAGAGCCGTGGCGGAGGCGCACGCGGTCTATACGGATGTGTGGGCCAGCATGGGCCAGGAGATCGAGGCGCAAAGCCGGCGGGTGGAATTTTCGGCGTACCGCGTGGAACCAGCCTTGTTCGCCGCCGCCCGCGAGGACGCGGTTTTCATGCACTGCCTCCCGGCGAAACGCGAGGAAGAAGTGGCCGACGAGGTGATCGAATCGAACCGTTCGGTGGTGTTCGATCAAGCCGAAAACCGCCTGCACGTCCAGAAGGCCCTACTGCTGATGCTGCTATAAATCGCGGCACCGATTATGAAACCTAAAAAAGTAGCGCTCGCCTATTCGGGCGGTTTGGACACCTCTGTAATCATCCCCTGGCTCAAGGAGCATTACGGCTGCCAGGTGGTTGCGGTATGCGGCGATATAGGGCAGGGGAGCGACGAACTCACCGGCCTCGAGGAGAAGGCACGCAAGACCGGCGCCGATGAAGTCTACATTGCCGACATGCGCGAGGAGTTCGTCACCGATTATCTTTGGCGCCTGGTGCGCGCGGGCGGCATTTACGAGCACAAATATCTGCTGGGCACGTCCATAGCGCGGCCGCTTCTCGCGAAGCGGCAAGTGGAGGTCGCGCTGGAAACCGGTTGTGACGCGCTAGCCCACGGCTGCACGGGAAAAGGAAACGATCAGGTCCGCTTCGAGCTCACGTACAAGGCGCTCGCGCCCCATCTGCCCGTCATCGCCCCATGGCGGGAGTGGGACATCGTTTCCCGCGAAGACGCTCTCGATTATGCGGCTAAACACAACGTTCCCGTCGCTCAATCGACCACTAAAATTTACAGCCGCGACCGCAACATCTGGCATATCTCGCACGAGGGCGCGGAACTCGAAGATCCGGCGAACGCCCCGTCCGACGGGGTCTGGATGCTCACCAAGAGCCCGCGCGAAGCGCCCGACCGTCCAACCGACGTCACCATCGGCTTCGAAAAGGGCATCCCGGTCTCGGTTGACGGCAAGCGGCTGAGCGGCGTCGAGCTGCTCGAAAAATTGAATTCGATCGGCGGAGAAAACGGCGTGGGCCGCATAGACCTCGTCGAGAATCGCTTCGTGGGAATGAAATCGCGCGGCTGCTATGAAACGCCGGGCGGAACGCTGATCATGGCGGCCCACCGGGAGCTCGAATCGTTGACTCTCGATCGCGACACGCTCCATTACAAGCAGCATTTGGCGCTCGACTATGCCGAGATGGTTTACAACGGTCTCTGGTTCACGCCGTTGCGCGAGGCGCTCGACGCATTTTTCGAATCGGTCGGCCGGACCACGACAGGGGAAGTCACGCTGCGGCTCTACAAGGGCCACTACGATCCGGTGAGCCGCAAATCGCCCTACTCGCTCTATTCGCTCGGCATCGCCAGCTTCACCATGGGGGCCGACTACGACCAGAAGGATGCGCGCGGCTTCATAAACCTGATCGGGCTGCCGATCAAGGTGCGGGCGGCGCTCCCGAAAAGATGAAGCTCTGGGGCGGACGCTTCGAATCGGGTCCGTCGGAAATATTCGAGCGTTTTTCGGGATCGCTGCACTTCGATCGACGGCTGCTCGATGCGGACATTCGCGGATCGCAGGCGTTCGCGCGAGCGCTTGAGCGCGCCGGAATTCTTTCGGCCGATGAACGTTTTAGAATCGTCTCCGCGTTGGAAGCGATCCGCGAACACGCCGAAGCGCCGGAGTTTTACGACGGAGCCGAGGACGAAGACATCCATACGCTCGTCATCCGGAAGCTGAAGGAGCGCGCCGGAGCCGTGGCGGACAAGATCCACACGGGCCGCAGCCGCAACGAGCAGGTGTCGCTCGATACGCGCCTTTGGCTGCGCGGCGAATGCGACCGGGTGCGCGCGCTCTTGGCTGCGTGGATGGGCGCTCTGCTCGATCTCGCGGCGCGTTATCCCGACGCGATAATCCCCGGCTACACGCACATGCGGCGCGCCCAAGCCGTGCTTTGGCCGCACTATCTGCTGGCGTATTTCGAAATGTTCGCGCGCGATGCCGAGAGGTTCGGGGAAGCGCGGCGGCGGGCGAATGTGATGCCGCTCGGGTCGGGCGCCCTCGCCGGGAGCGGTTTCGCGCTCGACCGCGAAGCCATCGCGCGCGATCTCGGCTTCGATTCGGTCACGGCGAATAGCATGGATGTTTCCGCCGACCGCGATTTCGCCCTCGATTTCCTCTACGCCGCTTCCGTCACGATGCTGCACTTGAGCCGGCTCGCGGAAGATTGGATTCTCTATTCGAGCGAGGAATTCGGATGGATGGAATTGGGCGACGGCGTCACCAGCGGGTCGAGCCTGATGCCGCAAAAGAAGAATCCGGATTCGCTCGAATTGATCCGCGGAAAATCGGGGCGCGTTTCGGGCGCACTGCTCTCGTTAACGATGACCATGAAGGGCCTGCCGCTCACATACAATCGCGACATGCAGGAAGACAAGGAGCCGCTGTTCGACGCCGCCGATCAGGTGAGCGCGTCGCTTGAAATGGCTCGCGCGGTGGCGGAATCGGTCGAGCTGCGTTCGGCGGTTCCGTTGAAAGCCGCCGAGGATAGTTGGGTGGTGGCGACGGACCTCGCCGAGTCCCTGGCGCGCGCCGGCACCCCGTTTCATCAGGCGCATCAGTTGGTCGGGAGGCTGGTGCTTGAGAGCACGCGCACCGGGAAAAAGCCGGCGGACTGGACACCCGGCGATCTCGCGCGATTTGCGCCGGAGTTTTCGCCGGAGATCGCGCGAATGCTGGCTCGGCTGCTCGATCCGCGCGAGGGAATGAAATCGCGCGAGATCGTGGGCGGCACCGGGCCGCAAGCCGTGGCCCAGGCGCTCGACGAAGCGCGAAGCCGCCTGCGCGCTTTCGAAGCATGAGCAAGAGCTACCGGCACGGACAAATCTTGAAGGTGATCCGCGCGAAACAGATCGGCACGCAAGACGAGCTCGCGCACGAGTTGAAGAGGTTGGGGATCGTCGCCACGCAGGTGACTCTGTCGCGCGACATCCGGGAGCTCCGGCTGGTGAAGACGCAAGAAGGGTATCGCGAAATGTCGGGCGAAGAAACGGCCAGCGGATTCGCCTCTTTGGCCGCCGAGTTCCTGCAAGACGTTCGCGGCGCGCAGAACTTAGTTGTATTGAGAACCGCGCCGGGCCATGCGAGTCCGGTGGCCGTGGCGCTCGATCGGGAGGATTGGCCGGACATCGTGGGCACGATCGGGGGCGACGACACGGTGCTGGCGATCACGCCCGACAATGCCGCGGCGGAGCGCGTGCGCGCAAAGCTGTTGGCGATGCTGGCCTAATAAAGGCGTCGACTTGGCCGTAGACGGTCCGTCTGAGGATTCCACTGAAGGTGATCGGTGATTCCGGAACGAAGCCGATCACAGTTCCGTAAGGGAAATCGATCGGGCTTCGGAGCGAAGCGAAGGTGGCACTTCGACGTTGCAAGACTGATCGGAATCGTCAAGTGGAATCTATCCGGACCGAAGCGTAGGTAGGATGCCGCTCTAGCGAAGAAGGGGCGCGGCAGCGCTCCGCACTGAGATCTTGCGAAACCGACCCACTTGCGATCACCGCGTCACCGGCTACGGCAGCACGCTCCAACAGACCTCCGTGCGCGCCGTACAGAAGAAACCTTCAAAATGGTAGCCATCCTGGATAGTCGCCAGATTGTTTTTTGAAGAGCAAAGGAAGGAGAAATGGCTATCCCAGTGTGTCGTCCACAGAATCCCTTTGTCTGGTGTGAAGACGTTGCAATGACCTGTCGTTGGCCCGGCGTCTTGCCCCTTGAGGTCTTCTATCCAGTACAGCTTCCTTTTGGTGCCGAACTCATCCCCAACCCACACCCACTTGTGCCCTACGTCTTGGATGTAAGAAAGTACTTTGTCGTGAAGGAGGTCCGAGAAGGAGCCTTCTGGGGGAGGCAGGATGTCGTCAGATTCAGCGAGCAATTCGATTTTGTCAGAATATTCCTGGTTTGAAAATTCCGCTCTCAGGCCTCGAATCATCGTGCGAAGTCCAATGTCCACGGCTGCGATCGAAGGAAGTCCCGCTTTCGTGGCAACTTCTTCCCACGAAACGGCCACGCAGTTTTTGACTATGCTGGAACGCGTTGGATACGTCCCAGGCTCGAATTGTTCCTTCCCGACCGACACAGGCTTGATGAAGGGATGCAGCAGAGCGTACACGGCCTCAAAAGCACCAGCGTAGTACTCCAGGATTTTGCCCTCCATCGGGCAAGTGGCAAATCGTCGGGGCGGGAAGAATGCGTTCGGCATTTGGCATGTCGGCTGGTGAGCCTTTATTGTATTTTGGGCCTCGACTTGGCTCCCCTCGTACTGTGCTGGTCTCGGGTCATGCTACCACGGCCCCGATGCTCAAGGATTCAGAACGACAATGACCATGACTGGAAGATGATGGCCGGACTGCGGCGTAGCCGGACACTATCGAGTTCCCGCGCGGACGATGCCACAGTCATGCATAGCGCTTCCCGAGATTCTTACGCATCGAATCGCCACGCATCTAATGCTCTTAATGTAGAATTGCCCTGATGAAACTCCCGGTCCGGCTTCTCCTGCTATCGCTTCCGATTTTCGCGCGCGACCCGCTCGCGAAGCGCATCGCGCATAACGATCCTTCCCAATATCACACCGCCCCGGCCGTCCATGCGGGCGCTGGAACGCTGCACTACATGGGTCTGTTCGACGCCACGACGCTCGACACGAACTTGATTTTTCTCCATCGCGGAGTGATTCCGCCGAAGAGCGGCATTGGCCATCACTACCACAACCAGATGGAAGAAATGTTCGTCATTTTCAATGGCGAGGCCCAGTTCACGATCGACGGCCGCACTTCGACGCTGCAAGGTCCGGCTGGCGCGCCCTGCCGCATGGGGCGCTCGCACGCGATCTACAACGCAAGCGATCAACCGCTCGAATGGATGAACATCGCCGTCGGCAGCGTCAAAGGGAAGTATGACAATTTCGATCTGGGCGACGACCGCGCGGGCGCGCCGCTCGATCCCAAGCCGGCGTTCGTTTCCATGCACCTCGACAAAAGCCTGCTCAAGCCCGTGGTTAACAGCTACGGCGGCAAAGGGACCGTGCGCTACCGGCGCGCGTTGCCGCCTGAAGTGTTCTTTACCAACTGGTCCTACGTGGACCATCTTGTGTTGCCCGCGGGCAGCTCGGTGGGACGCAAGAAGCATGAGGGCGTGGAGGAGTTCTACTACGTGATCGACGGCGAAGGAAACGCCACGATCAACAACGAGACGGCGCCGATACACAAGGGAGACGCGGTGCCAATCCTGTTCAACGACGTGCATTCCTTCGCCAATACCGGCAGCGGGGATTTGGAATTCATGATTGTCGGCATCGCGCGGCAAAAGTGGGTTCTGGATACGACCGAAGTAAAATGAGCCATGATGCGGATTAGCTGTCTGTTCATTGCACTTGCGCTTTCGCCGGCTTTCGCGCAGACCGGGAGCTGGCAGAAGCATATGGCGGCGGGCCGGAAAGCGTTCGATAAGCTGCGGCTCGGCGATGCGGAACAGCATTTTGGCGAAGCGCTTCGGGCCGCGGAGCGCTCCGGCGCGCAAGGCCAGAGCCTTCGGATTGCCGATAGCCTGGATGGGATGGCGGAGGTCTTTATCGCCGAGGGGAAGACTTCCGCGGCCGAGCCGCTATTTCAGCGTTCGCTGAATCTGCGGGAAAAAGAGCTGGGGCCATCCAATCTCGATCTGGCAAAGAGCCTCGATACCTTAGCCGATCTTTACGAAAGGGAAGGCAAACACGACGCGGCCGAGCCGCTGTTCGCGCGCTCGAAAACGATTCGGGAAAAGTCGTTCGCGGAACATCCGGACACGTATATTTTCGTGGACGGAAAGCTGGTTCTTAGAGAACCGAAATAGGGTTGTTGTTAAAGGGAGTTGGTGGGCGGTGCGTGGGTCGAACACGCGACCTTCTGGGTGTAAACCAGACGCTCTAACCAACTGAGCTAACCGCCCAAGGCGAACTCCTCTATCCTATCAATGCCGAAGCCGGCGCGCCCGCGTCTCTTGCAAGTCCGCGAAACCGCTAGCGCTTCCCCAAGAATTGATGTACGATTCTTAAAACGTGAGCGCCGGATCAACCTTTTTGGGAGTTTCGGTTCAAGGCGCTTTTCCGCGGATGCTTGAACAGGTATCCGCAACGTTGTTTTAACCGTCATCCACCGGGCCGTGTTGCCCGCAATTAGGAGACACTCAATGCAATTGAGAAATGCGCGTAATCGTTTCGACTCCCCCGGCGTGGTTTCACGTCGCGGTTTACTGAAAGGCGCCGCCGTTTTGGCCGCGGCCGGTTCATCTCCCGCTCCGGCACAACTCGGCGCCGTCGCCAAGCGAGGAGACCTCCTCTATATCGGCGCCTACACCGGCAATGGCAAGGGCATCTACCTGTTCCACATGAACCTTGTTAATGGCTCTCTGACCCAACTGGCTGTATTCCCAACTTCAAATCCATCGTGGGTCGCGCTGCATCCCAGTAAAAAGTATCTGTACGCGGTCGGAGAAGATGCTCCAGGCACCGTGAGTGCGTTCTCCGTGCAGGGGGACGGCACGCTCGTACTTTTGAATACGGTGCCGTCCATGGGCTCCGCTCCGGCGCACCTGAGCGTCGATCCGTTCGGAAAGAATGTGCTGGTCGCGAACTACAGTACGGGAAACGTGGCCGTGCTCCCCATCCAGGCGAATGGGGGACTTCTGCCGGCTGTCCAAGTTGTGGTTGACATGACGTATTCCGGGCTTCCGGTCGGCCCGCTGAAGGCCACCGACGCACCGGTGGGCAGCTTCGCGATTAGCGGCCACGATGCGGCCCACGCGCATATGATCATGACCGATCCCTCGGGCAAATACGCGTTTGTGGCCGACCTGGGACTGGACGCAATACTAATTTTCAAGTACAACCCGGCCGGGGGCGCAAACACTCTGTCGCTGAATTCTCCGAATTACGTCAAGGTGCCTCCGGGCGATGGACCGCGCCACTTTGCTTTCAGTCCGACCAACCCTCGCCGGTTCTATTCGATCCAGGAAGAGGCCGACACGATCGAGTATTACACCTTCGATCCCGCGACGGGCACGCTCACGACGCAACAAATCATATCGAGCATGCCACCCGGGTTTGTGGGCACGAATTTCACCTCTGAGATCCGGGTCTCGGCGGACGGACGGTTTGTCTACGGCGCCAACCGTCTTCACGATACGATCGCGTGGTTCCGGATCGATTCGGGCGGCGATCTGGTCCATCTGGGTGAAGTCTGGACGCGCGGCGATTATCCGCGCAGCTTCACCATAGACCCGACAGGCCGATTCATGTACGTGTGCAATCAAAGAGGCGACAGCGTCACCATCTTTAACGTCGACCCGTCCAGCGGCGCCCTCACTTTCACCGGCGAGTACGTGCCGGTTGGAAGCCCGGCGGTGGTGCAGTTCCTTTAAAGGGTGGAGGCGGCCGGCGAAGATCGGCGCTTCTTGGCGAGGCGCGGATAGGTTTAACTTCCGCGCCTGGACCTCGGGCTCATGAAAATCGATAGCGATCTCACGCCGGCGGCACTCGCCCCCGCCATTCGAAATCTGTTCCAACTCTCCGCCGCGAAAATACGAGACCTCGAAGCGTCGTGGAACGCCGCAGCCGGCGCGCCGGTTTTCACCATAGACGGCCGCTACACCAGCCGCGGCTGGACGGAATGGACGCAAGGTTTCCAGTTCGGATCGGCCGTATTGCAGTTCGACGCCACCGGGGAAAGCGAGTTTCTCGATGCGGCGCGCGAGCGAACGGTAAGCCTCATGGCGCCGCACGTCACCCACGCCGGCGTGCACGATCATGGGTTCAACAACGTCAGCACCTACGGCAATCTGCTGCGCCTGATGGATGAAGGCCGCATCCCCGCGAACGCCTGGGAACGGCGCTTCTACGAACTCGCGCTGAAATGCTCCGGCGCCGTGCAAGCCGCGCGGTGGTCGCCCATCGCGGGCGGGGGCGGGTTCATCTACTCGTTCAACGGGCCGCAATCGTTGTTTGTCGACACTATTCGCACGCTGCGCGCGCTCGCGATCGCGCATCGCCTGGGGCACGCGCTTTTGGGCGAGAACGACCGGCGCATCTCACTGCTCGATCGGCTGATTCAACACGCGGAGGCGACGGCCCGCTACTCGGTTTACTACGGGGAAGGCCGTGATATTTACGATGTGCCTGGCCGCGTGGCGCATGAAAGCATCTTCAATCCGAACGACGGCAACTACCGCTGCCCCAGCTCGCAGCAAGGTTACTCGCCCTTCACCACCTGGACCCGCGGCCTTGCCTGGGCCATGTGCGGATTCGCGGAGCTGCTCGAATTTTTCGATACCATCCCCAATAGCGATGCCGTGGCCGCGACTTTGCGCCGCGCGGCGGAAGCGGCTTGCGACTTCTACATCGAGAACAGCGCCGCCGATGGGATTCCGTATTGGGACACGGGGGCGCCAGGTCTCGATAAACTCGGCGATTGGCGAAACCGGCCCGCCGAACCGGATAATGCGTTCGAGCCGGTCGATAGTTCGGCCGCCGCGATCGCCTCGCAAGGCCTACTGCGCCTGGGCCGCAAGACCGGACAACCGCGCTATTGGCAAGCGGGGCTGCACATTTGCAAAACGTTGTTCGCCGGGCCCTACTTGAGCGCCGATCCGAAGCACCAGGGCCTGATTCTGCACGCGGTCTATCATCGCCCGAATGGTTGGGTGGGCGAGGCATGCATGTGGGGCGATTACCACGCCCGTGAGCTGGCGCTCTACTTGCAACGGGTGATCGAAAACAAACCGTATTTAACCTTCTGGAGCGGCCGCGAAGGAGCACAATGATTATCGCCGATCTTGCCGGCATCTCCGGACGCGTGTATCCGGCGCAGCGTCGCACGCAGAACCTCGTGGGTGGCGCGAGTCCGATTCAAGCGGCCAATTTCTCGATGGGCTATGTCACGCTGGAGCCGGATGGCGGACAGGTGCCCTGGCACAATCAGGAACAGGAGGAGATCTATTTCATCGTCGAGGGAACGGCGGAGATGTGTCTCGGCGAAGAGCGGGCGATCATGCGCGCGGGGCAGGCGGTGTTCATCCCGCCGCGGGTTTTTCATCAGTTGACGAACGTGGGCGAGGCGCCTTGCCGGATGATGTACTGCTACGGTCCGTCGGGCGATGTCGCGCACTGGCGCCAGGAACTCGATGGCACGCTGCCGCGCGCCGGCGTGGATGTTCCACCGCTGCCCGAAGGCGCCCGTCCGCAGTGTACGTCCCGGCCTGAGTAAGCCAAAATGAGCCGTCTGAAAGTCCACGACATCGGCATCGTCATGAACGGTGTCACTGGACGCATGGGGCTGAACCAGCATCTGCGGCGGTCGATCCATGCGATTATCCAGCAAGGGGGCATGCCAACGGGTAATGGCGAAATCATCATGCCGCGCCCGCTGCTGGTGGGCCGAAACGCGGCAAAGCTGGCCGCGATCGCGTCCGAATTCGGCGGCCTCCCCTGGACCACCGATCTCGACGAAGCTCTTCAAGATCCCCTGTACTCCATCTACTTCGATGCGCAGACCACGGACCGGCGGGCCGAAGCCGTGCGGAAAGCGATTGCAGCGGGCAAGCACGTCTACTGCGAAAAACCGGTTGCGGAGGCGCTCGAAACCGCCTTGGAACTCTATCGCGCCGCCGAAGCGGCGGGCGTGAAGCACGGCGTGGTGCAGGATAAGCTGTGGCTGCCCGGCATGTTGAAGCTGAAGACGCTACGCGATCTGGGATTTTTCGGCAGGATATTTTCGGTTCGCGGCGAATTCGGATATTGGGTTTTCGAAGGCGATGCGATCCCCGGCCAGCGCCCCTCCTGGAACTATCGCAAGGAAGACGGAGGCGGCATCATAGTGGACATGCTGTGCCACTGGCGCTACGTGCTCGATAATTTGTTTGGTGCGGTGAAATCGGTCTCCTGCTTGGGCGCGACGCACATTCCGATGCGTTGGGACGAATCGGGAAAGCCGTACGAAGCTTCCGCCGACGATTCCGCCTACGCAACCTTCGAGCTGGAGAATGGCGCGATCGCGCACTTCAATTCCTCGTGGTGCGTGCGCGTGCGGCGCGACGATCTGCTGACGATCCAGGTGGAAGGCACCAAGGGATCGGCGGTGGCCGGTTTGCGGAATTGCTGGATACAGCCTTACGGAGCGACGCCGCGGCCCGTGTGGAATCCGGATATCGAAAGTCCCTTGAACTACTTCGATCAATGGCAGAAGGTACCCGAGCAAATGCCGTTCGAAAATGCTTTCAAGCGGCAGTGGGAGCTGTTTCTGCTCCACGTGGTGGAAGGCGGCGCGTTCCCGTGGAACTTACTCGAGGCGGCGAAGGGCGTGCAGCTTGCGCAAAAAGGGCTGGAATCCTGGAGAACGCGTTGCTGGGTCGATGTTCCAGCACTTTCCGATTACTAACCGGCTGCCATCCGCCCGGTCTGGCGTTCAAGCCAAACCGGGCTATTCAAAAGGTCTTGCAGCGCACCTGAACCGTCAGGAAACGTGTTGCGTTTTATACTGACTCAGCATCTGCTCCATCTGATCTTTCAAATGCAGCTTCAGCTTTTTCAGACGATGCTCTTCCACCTCCTCTTGTTCGCTCAAAAAAGGCTTGGCCTCCAATTCCCCCACCAACCGCTTGTACTGGTGGTGTTGATCGGCCAAGTGGCGAAACTCTTCGCTCGTCTGCATCAGGTGCGCTTTGATTTCATCTAACGAATTCCGTTCCATTCTATGGCATGCCTCCTGGAGTAGAGTTGCCGCGCCGCGCCGTCCGGTACGGAGAAAAAGGCTCGGTCGGTAGCTTCACTTCGCTCATTTGAAGTGGCGGCCGGCGCTCACGCCCAGCCGTCTATCCAGACGTTATCATGAATGAACTTTCATGACAACAGCGCTATCGACGGGGTCCGAATAGTAGTCTTTACGGCGGCCGATTTCGCGAAAGCCAATCGAGAGATAGAGCGCGCGGGCCGCTTCGTTCGACTCGCGGACCTCGAGAAACGCCGTCCCTGCTTGTTCGCGAAGCAGCGTTTGTAATAAAGCGCGAGCGATGCCCCGGCGGCGGAACTCCGGGGTAGTCGTCACATCCAGAATTTCAATTTCACCGGGTGCCACTTCGCGCCACACCAGGGAACCGATCCGCGCTTCGTCTCGCACTGCGGCAAGGCAACGGTATTCCGCGGAGTCCCAGGGCGGTTCGGGCCTCGCCGTTCTGACTTCAAAAAGCCAGTCCAGTTCGGAATTCCGGTACACTTTTCACCATACATGAAGCGCCGCGAATTTCTTTTTGGAATTGGACTGTGTTGGCTCCCATTTTTCCACCCAAAATTCGTGACGCTCGCCGGAATCCCGTTTCATGTGCTGCGAAATGGACGCAGCCCCCGGCGTTACTTATCGATTCACGGGGACGAGCCGACCGCGCGTGAAGTCTTGGCCATTCACATGGAAACGCATCCCGGGATTGCGTACTTGGTCACTGGAACGGACCGCAATGTTCCGGTCGATGGCGGCAAGCTCGATCCGAATCGAATGTTTTCGCGCACTGGGGCGGAGGCCGATCTCAAGAAGCTGAATCCCGGTTGGGCGCCGGAGCAAATCGCGCGCGCGCTCGATTTCCTGGACGATGAGCGCGAGAAACTGGTGCGCCGTCTAACGCCGCCCGAAGGCGGACTGTTGATCGCGCTGCACAATAATCGCGACTACTCGGTGCGGGATGAATTAGCCGAGAGCGACGACGTTTCACTCAAGCAGCCGGAACGCCCGCGCGAGTTTTTCCTGTGCACCGATCCGCACGACTATGCGGTGCTGGCGAAATCTCCGTTCAACGTGGTGCTGCAGAATCGGAAGTCTGCCCCAGACGATGGTTCGCTTTCGCGGCTGGCCGCGCATCGAGGCCTTCGATACTTGAATCTGGAATGCGGTGTCGGCCAGTTCGAGGCGCAAATCGAGAGGCTAGGTTGGGCTGAGCGGAACTTGGCTTGAAAGATTTAGGAGATGGTGGGATCCCTCTCAAGCGCGATGCGGTCCCACGTGGCCAGGTTTGCGCCTGCTTCGTACGTGCTTTGGAGAAACTCGAGCAGCGCGGCTTTCGGATCTTCGAGGCCACGGATATCGTGGTACATAAGGATGAATTCCGAGAGCTTCGGATGATAGAAGGCCGCCGCGGGCTTGATCGACTGTTTGTCCAGGCCAACCGGCGCCGGTGAGATGTAGGAGTAAAACGCCGGACCTTTCACCTCTCCACCGCCGGGCCAGAATCCCGCGCTGATCACCTCATGCGAATAGCCCTCGCGCATCATGAAATCCGCTCCCGGGCGCTCCGGCGCGCGGCGTCCGGAAAACCGGCTCACCGCGAGATCGAAACTCCCCCAGAAGAAATGGACCGGACTGCACTTTCCGATAAACCGGGACCTGAATTCCTTAAACACGCCATCGACGGAAACCAGAATTCGCCAGAATCGAATCGCGAACTCCGGGTCGTAGGAAGCATGGACTTGGTCTTCCTCGAACGGAATCGGGTCACTGACTTCGTCGGGAGTTGCGTGTATCTTCACGTTGATGCCGAGGGACTGCAACTCCCGCAAAACTTCCCGGTAAAAATCGGCGACGGAACGCGGCTTTAGCTCGAGCGATCGAGTCTCGCCTTCGCCCGTTCGCATCACGAGTTGTCGATCGAGAAAGTCGAATTCGATATCGAATACCCGTGTCCCGTGGTGAATCGTGGAGGTGGTCAGCCCTCGAGGAGTCACATACAGCGTGACGTTCCACCAATGGTTCACCAGAGGGGTCAGCGCCATGCGGATTTTGCCGACGATCTGCGTCCACATGTGAAGCGTTGCGTACGTGTCCTGCCACGCTTCGAGTGGCAATTCCGGCCAAGTTTCAGCGGTCGATGTGCTTACTTTGTTCTGGTTCATGATTATCCGGTACCTCAAACCCGCTCTTCAGCTCGCGCGTGAACGATTCCAAATCCCTCTCCAGATCCGCGTCACCCGCATGGCGCTCGATCAGGCTCATGATCGCGCTCCCCACTACCACGCCGTCCGCGATTTTTCCCAGTTGCGCGACGTGCTCGCGACGCGACACGCCGAAGCCCACCGCAAGCGGCAGATCCGTGACCGCGCGCATGGCCTGCACCAGTGGACCGGCGCTGTCCGAAATGGAAGCTTGCTCGCCCGTGATTCCGGTGCGCGATACCAGGTAAACGAATCCGCTCGAATACTCGGCGACGAGCTTCAAGCGGCGCGGCGTGCTCGTTGGAGCGGCCAGGAAAACCGTATCGAGACCGTGTGCGCGCATGATGCCGACGTAATCATGAGCTTCTTCGACGCTCGCGTCCGTGAGCAGGCAGCCATCGACGCCGTGCGCCGCGGCATCGCGCGCCAGCCGCTCGACACCGTAGCGGACCACCGGGTTCAGGTATGTGAACAGCAGCAGCGGGATCTCCGAACGGCCGCGGATCCGGGCCGCGATGTCGAGCACCCCTTTCAGGGTTGTTCCGGCGCGCAAAGCCCGTTCACCGGCGCGCTGAATCACCGGACCGTCGGCAATCGGGTCGGAGAATGGCACGCCCAATTCGATAAGGTCCGCCCCCCCGCGTTCGAGCGCGTCCACTAGAGATGCCGTGCGCGCCGGCGCCGGATCTCCGGCCGTAACGTACGCGATGAGGGCCTTCTTCGAGAAAACGCGGGCGATCCGGCTCACGCAGGGTCCAGATCCTGGAAATTTTCACGATAGATGTCGATATCTTTATCGCCTCGTCCGGAAAGGTTCACGACGAAGATTTTGCCACTGGCGCGCGGCGCCCGGGCGATGGCCTCGGCAACTGCGTGAGCCGATTCGAGCGCCGGGATTATCCCTTCCGTCCGGCTCAATACCTGCGCGGCTTCGAGCGCCTGCTTGTCCCCGACCGAAACATATTGGGCGCGTCCGTTGTCATGCAACCACGCGTGCTCCGGACCCACCAGAGCATAATCGAGCCCCGCCGAAACCGAGTGGGTGAGCGATACTTGCCCGTCGTCGTCTTGCAGCAAATAGCTGCGAGCGCCGTGCAGCACTCCGGGCGATCCGCCGGAGAAGCGGGCCGCATGTTGACCGAGCGCCGGCCCTGAACCGCCCGCTTCGATCCCGATCAATTGCACCGCGTCATCCGGGATAAAGGCGTGAAAGATTCCGATGGCGTTGCTGCCGCCGCCAACACACGCGAAGACGGTGTCGGGCAGCCGGTCTTCGGCTTTCAAAATTTGCCGGCGAGTTTCTTCCCCGGTCACTTTATGGAATTCGCGAACCATTAGAGGATATGGATGGGATCCAAGCGCCGAACCCAGCAGATAGTGGGTGGTCGCAATATTGGTTACCCAATCGCGCATCGCTTCGCTGATTGCGTCCTTCAGCGTCCGGCTGCCGTTGGTAACGGCAACCACTTTCGCGCCCAGCAAGCGCATGCGGAAGACGTTCAAGCGCTGCCGCCGCATGTCTTCCTCGCCCATGTAGACGGTGCAATCGAAGCCAAAGAGCGCGCAGACGGTAGCCGTCGCGACGCCGTGCTGCCCCGCGCCGGTTTCGGCGATAATGCGCTTCTTTCCCATGCGCCGCGCGAGCAGAGCCTGGCCGAGGCAATTATTAATTTTGTGCGCGCCGGTGTGCAAAAGATCTTCGCGCTTCAAATAAATTCTGGCCCCGCCGAGCGTTTCCGTCAGCCGCCGCGCAAGATAAAGCGGAGTGGGACGTCCGGCGTAATGATGCAACAAGTCGTCCAGCTCGGAGTGGAACGTCGGGTCCTGGCGCGCCTCCAGAAACGTCTGTTCCAGTTCTTCGAGCGGAGACATGAGAACTTCCGGGACATAGCGGCCGCCGAAAGGCCCGAAGTGCCCGCCGGTATCGGGTTGCGAAATCATGCAAGCGCCGCTTTGAGAAACTGGGCCATGCGCGCGCGGTCCTTTTTTCCGGGCGAGCTTTCGATTCTCGAACAGGCGTCGACGCCCCACGGCTGGATGCGCTCGATTGCGAGCCGGACATTTGACGCATCGAGACCCCCCGCGACAATCACTTTCCGGGAGCCGCCGGTCGCCAGCGACCAATCGAAATTCCGCCCGGAACCGCCACGGGGGCCATCGAGCAGCACAGCTTCCGCCGGGTAGCGGTCGAGAGCCGCGAACGCAAAATCCGCACGCACCTGGACGGCTTTCCAGGCACGCAAGTGGTCTGGAAAATCTTCCGGTTTTTCGTCGCCATGCAATTGGACGACATCCAGATGCAGCATTTCCGCGATCTCCGCCACGCGCGCGGGGGCTTCGTTCACGAAGACGCCGACCTTCCAGACCGCGGAGGGCAGGGTGCCGAGCCAGTGCCGCAGCTCGTGGGGGGCAACGTAGCGCGGGCTTGCGGGATAAAAGTTGAAGCCCAGAGCGCCGGCCCCGTGCTCGATGGCCGCGAGCGCGTCTTCCGCGTTTGTAATTCCACAAATTTTAGCGAACATTGACCAACTCCCGTATCGCCGCTTCGACGTTCGCCGAGCGCATCAGGTGCTCCCCAACCAAGAACGCGTCGAAACCCGCTTCGGACAGCCGCTTCACATCCTCACCGTTCCGGATGCCGCTTTCGCTGATTTTGAGCGTTTGAGCGGGAATCGTGCCCACCAGATCGAACGAGGTCTCAAGCCGAACGTCAAAAGTCCGCAAATCGCGATTATTCACGCCAATGATTTCCGCGCCGGATTCGAGCGCGCGCGCGAGCTCGCGCGCGTCGTGTACTTCCACCAGCGCGGCCATCCCGTATCGTCCCGCCGCTTCTCGAAAATCCCGCATTTGACGCGCGTTCAGAATCGCGGCGATCAGCAGGATCGCATCCGCCCCGTGCGCCGCCGCTTCGAGCACCTGATACTCGTCGATCGTGAAATCTTTGCGCAGTACCGGCACATCCACTGCGGCCCGAACTGTTTCGAGATCCGCCAGGCTGCCCTGAAAAAAATCGCGATCCGTCAGAACGGAAATCGCCGCCGCTCCGCCGTCCCGATATTGGCTCGCGATAAGAGCGGGGTCGAAATTCGCGGATAGCACGCCTTTGCTCGGCGACGCTTTCTTAATTTCGGCGAGAATCGCGGGGCGCCGCGCCCGCAGAGCCGCCGTGAAATCGCGCCGCCGAACGGCCCGTGCTCGTTTTTCAAGAACATCTTCATTCACGCGAGCTTCGGCCAGTTCCGCCTGCTTGCGGGCCACGATACGCTCAAGAATATCTGGAAGTGCCGCGGTCAAATTCAATGGTACAACCACCCTTGGCGATCAGCCCTTCAACATTCGCCGCAGCGTGTATTGCTCCGGCCGCATGTTCTCATGTTCGATTTTTTTCCAATCGTCGTTAACGTGGATCATTTTCCCGCTGATGTGATTCGATTTCTGCGACGCGAGAAAAAGCGCGAGCTGAATCTGTTTTTCCGCCGGAACGCCGCCGGTCATCCGCACTTGCTCGGCATCCATGATTTCCTTCTGCCCGGCACGCTCGCCCGCCTGCAATATCTCGTCCGTCATGCTGGTGTAAGCTCCGCCGGGGCCGAGTGAATTCACTTGAATATTGTGGTCGCGAACCTCTTCCGCCACGCATTCGACAAGCCGCACGATGGCCGCCTTCGACGCGGCGTAGGGCGCGAAATACGGACGGGCATTGGCCGAACCGCCTCCGCTGAGCACGATAATTTTCCCCGAACGCCGGTCGACCATCTGCGGTAAGACGGCGCGCATCGAGTGCATCACGCCGCGCACGTTCGTGTCGAGAACATCCGCCCAATCTTTCGGCTTCCCGTCGGCCAGCGGGCCGATAGGCCCTTGCATGCCCGCTGCGGCGATCAGAATGTGGACGCCGCCAAAGACGACCTGCATCCGGTCCACCGCCGCCGAGATTTGCTCGTAATCCCGGACATCCGCCCGGATGCGAAGCGCCGTTCCGCCGGCGTGTTCGATTTCGAGCTTCGCCAAGTCAAGTTCAGGCCGGCTGCGGGCAAGCAGGCCCACGCGCGCGCCGTGGGCGGCGAATCCGATTGCCAGGCGCTTCCCAATGCCGCGCCCCGCGCCCGTGATCAGCACCCCTTTGTCCTTGAACGAATGCAAGCGCCATTATCTCCGATAAACTTCAATATGCACCGGCGATAGTAAACCGCTGGTACATCTCCGCCGCGTTCGCCGGCGTGACCATGCTGGATTCGATGGTGTAATCCTTGTCGGGCTTGAACCCGGGATCTTTGAGCATCTTATTGCCGATCTCGACGGCTTTGTCCACGCATAACGGATAAACGAACGTCGCCGCCAACACGCCATCCATCACCTTCTTGATGCCGCCGGCCGGGCCGCCCAGCCCATCCACCCCGACGAAAATCATTTCCTTGTCGCGGCCCAATTCTTTGGCCGCGAGATACGCGCCGATGGCCATCGGATCGTTGTGCCCGTAGACCGCGTCAATCGACGGTTGCGCGCGCAGCACCTCGGTCATGCGATCTTTCGCGCGCGCTTGAATCCAATCCGCGACCGGTTCGGCGGCTATCTTGATTTCGGGGAATTTTTGGAATATTTCGCGCGCGCCGGCGTCGCGGTTGATTTCGCCCTCGACGCCCAAGAGTCCGCGCATCTGCACGATGTTGCCCTTCGGACGGCCGTATTTCCTGGTTAACGCGTCTACTATGAACTGCCCGGCTTTGCGTCCGATCGCGACATTGTCGCTGTGAATATAAGTCGTATAGTTCGGCTGCAGGATATCGCGTTCGAGACAGATGACTGGAATCTTTGCCTCCATCGCCTGGCCCATGATCGCCGTCAACGCCGCGCGTTCGTTCGGCGCCACGATCAGCAGATCGGGTTTCTGCCGGATAAACGTTTCGATTTGCGCGACCTGCTTGCTGTTGTCCTGTTGCGCGTCCGAGACGACCAGCTTCACGCCGGGCGATTGCGCGAACAGCTTCGTCATGAGCGCGTTTTGCGCCGCGCGGTAAGGCTCGGCGTCGTTCGCCTGGCTGAACGCCACGAAGCGCGTTTGCGGATTCGATTTGTTGTCGCAACTAACGCTAAACAGCGCCACGCCGATCAAGGCGGTTCCGGCGATTCCTTTGGTAATCATCTATACGATTATCGGCAGTGGGCGCGGCGCACGCACGACTGGAGCGCGCCGCCTAATCTCGCTGCTTGACAACCAACACCTCCATATGAAAGAAGTAACCAAGTCCGGTCCCTACGGAGGAACCACGCTGGAGGTTTCATGGCGCCCAAACGTTTCCTCGCCGTCATGGCGGCGATAAGCGTTTCCTGTCTTTCAGGCCAGACCGTGTCCACCGAGATATTCGGAGTGGTTACCGATGCCACCGGAGCCGCGATACCTGGCGCAGTTGTCAAGGTCACGCGCGTGGCCACCGGTGACGTCCGATCCGCCAACACCAACGATTCGGGAAATTTCATTTTCCCGCTCCTTGAAATCGGTCAGTACGAGATCACCTGTTCGGCGCAAGGCTTCAAAACCGAAGTGGCGCGAAATGTCACGATTGAACTCCAACAGAAGCTTCGCCTCGATTTTCATTTGCAGGTCGGCGCGCGAGCCGAAACCGTGGAAGTGACGGCCGAAACTCCGTTGCTGCGCACCGAAGACGCGACGCTCGGGTCGGTGATCGAATCGAAACGCGTCGTTGAGTTGCCGCTGAACGGTCGCAATTTCGCCCAACTCGCGACGCTGATGCCCGGCGTAACGTTTGGAACCAGCCGCATCGGAACCAGCGGGACGGGCGGCACGCCCATTCCCGGGCAAACGGTGCAGATCGCGGCCAACGGCCAACGCGACATCCAGCAGCGCATCACCATTGACGGCGTTGTCGCAACCGAGCCGCGCATTAACACCATGAGTTTCACGCCTTCGATCGAAGCCATTGAGGAATTCAAGGTCCAAAGCGCAGTTTATTCCGCGGAATACGGCGTGAACTCCGGCGCGCAGGTGAATGTCGCCATAAAATCCGGAACTAACAGTCTGCATGGAACGCTTTTCGAATTCCTCCGCAATGACAAGTTCGACGCGCGCGGCTTCTTCCTGCCACCCACGCAGCCGAAGAATGAATTGCGCCGGAACCAATATGGCGCGGTCGTCTCCGGCCCGATTAAGAAAGACCAGACGTTCTGGCTCTTTAACTGGGAAGCGCGGAACGAAAGGCGGGCCACGCCT
Source organism: Bryobacteraceae bacterium (assembly GCA_051003795.1). Classification (GTDB taxonomy): domain Bacteria; phylum Acidobacteriota; class Terriglobia; order Bryobacterales; family Bryobacteraceae; genus JALYXS01. Next base: position 25,176 of record JBPCKZ010000145.1, read on the forward strand.
TCTTCCACTTCCGTGCCGACCGTGGCCATGCGCAACGGCGATTTCTCCGAGTTGTTGCAGCCCAACAACCGGTGGTATCCCAACAACACCAATCCGGCCAACCTGGCGATCCGGTATCCGGGCGCCACCGCGCCGTTTCCCAACAACATCATCCCGGCGAGCCTCCTCAATCCCGTTTCCTTGAATTTGCTCACGGCCAAACAGAACAGCCCTTTCCCGCAGGGCGGCTACATCCCTTACCCGAACAATGACGCTCAAGCTTTCGCCGCGCGCAGTCCGATCAATCTCTTCGGCACGGACAATTCCGCGGTGGACAGCAATCAATTTTTGGGGCGCGTCGATCACCGCTTCGGATCTAACGACCGGATATTCGGGCGCTATATTCTCGTGAATGCCACTTCGGACTCGATTCCGCTAATCAGGGTGACCGAGTCGTTGGTTGACAACCGGTCGCAAAATTTAGCGCTTGGTTGGACCAAGATCATTACCCCAACTATATTCAACGATTTGCGCTACGGCTATAATCGGACCCACACCGATTTCAAAGGACCCTTAACGCAAAATGGGTTTAGCCAGCAGAAACTGGGCCTCGATTTCCGGGTGGTGGGGGACAACAACCGGACGCTCGCGGCTAATGAACAAGGCCTCCCAATTATCTCGATTACGGGATTTAGCGGCATCCCCTATCCTCGCGAACCGGGCCAACTGGACTTGGTCTATGTGCACGAGTTATCGGAAAGCCTGGTGGTGAGTCGAGGAGCGCACAACCTGAAGTTTGGAGGACTGTACAGCTACAACAACGCCACCAGCGAGCGGGCCAACGTTCCCCGGGGCGCGCTCAATTTCACTCGCGACATCACCGCTATCCCGGACGGCTTCGCGGCTTTCATGCTCGGTTTTCCGGCTTCCACTCAAACCGCGGAAGGCCAGCCGTTCCTGACGACGCTGCAACCGCTGCAACACAGATTCGGGGCCTACGTCCTGGACGATTACAAAGTCAACTCCAGGCTTACGATAAACATGGGAATTCGCTGGGATTTCTTTGGGCACGTGTTCGATAAGGACGGCAAAGGGCGCATTCGGACACTCTCTTTCGAACCCGGCAAGGCCGCCACAATCAACGGAATGTTTGTCCCGGAACTGATTCCCAATCCCGGCGACGGCTCGCCCCTTTACGACATCAACTGGAAACAGATTATGCCGCGCCTCGGCGTCGCGTACCGAATCACCGATAAGACCGTGCTGCGCATCGGCGCGGGCAAGTACTACAACGTAAACCAATTGAATAACTTTCAAATCCTTAATCTGCAGCCGCCTCTTTCCGGTTCGAGCGTGCTCCAGAACGATAAGGTGAATCCGCTGGCCACCATCGACAACCCATTCGCGGGCGCCGGCGGCCAAGCCGCGACCGCATTGCTTATGCTGGGCAACGTGCAACCGAATGGCCGGTCGCTGTTTCTTAACAACGATGTCTGGCAGTGGACCGCCGAAGTCGAGCGCACGTTCGGCCAGAATATGGTGTTCGGTGTCGCGTATGTCGGCAACAAGGGGACACACATCGACCAAACGGTGAGTAACTATAACAATCCGGACCCCCGGTCCCGGCAACATCCAGGCCCGGCGCCCGATTCAGTTTTACATAGATTCGTTGAATCCCGGCCAGTTGCTCCCTTTGGGCACGATCCGTTATCTCGATACCGCGCTGACTTCGATTTACAACGCGCTGCAAGTCCGGGCCGAAAAGCGTTATTCGAACGGATATACTTTCGCCGCTTCCTTCAATTACCAGAAGGGGCTCACCGCCGGCTACAGCATCAACGAGAGCGGTCCGTTCGGAAGCAATGTGCCGCAAGATCCCCGCGACATTTCCGCCGATCGCGGCCGTTTTGCATTCGACCAGCGCTTCCGTCTGGTATTTAGCCATGTCTGGGAACTGCCCTTTTTCCGGGGAGCGAGCGGCATCAAGGGCCTGGCGCTCGGAGGCTGGGCCGTGAACGGAATCGTGCAACTCACATCCGGCTTTCCGATGACCGTCAGGGAATCGGGCGATTCTCAGAACACGGGAAGCGCCAGTTCGCCGCGACCGAACATTGTGGCTGGCGCCAAGGTGGACCGCGTCTTTGCTGGCCGGACTATCAACCGCTGGTTCGACACGTCTGCCTTTGTCCGGTCCAAATGCAATGGCTGCGCGGGCGATGGGACCTTCGTGGGGCCCCTGGGTTACGGTAACGCGGGGGTAAGCCTGATCGACGCGCCGGCGCAGAAGACGTGGGACTTCGCCCTGTTTAAGGAATTTCGTATCCGGGAATCGCGGAAAATCCAATTCCGCTGGGAGGCCTTCAACTTCTTAAACACGCCCCAATTCCTGGGGCCCAGCGTCACGCTGGGCGACGCCGCATTTGGCCGAATCACCGCGACTATCACCAACAATCGCGAAATGCAATTTGGGTTGAAATATTCCTTCTAGGAGGACACATGAATCGACGCAGCGCACTAAAATTGGCCGCGGGCGGGGCCACTGGTTTGGCGGCATCCATTGCCGCCGCCCCGGGTCCTTTGCAGGCGCCCCAAGCGGCTACCGGGCGGGGAATGCCGCCGGTGAAAATCACTGACCTCAAGGTGATTCTCACCCAGCCGGCCGGGGACCAGCTCGTCATCGTCAAGCTGATGACGAACGAGCCGGGTTTATACGGACTGGGCTGCGCCACGCACCGCGAGCGCCCGCTGGCCGTCGCGACGGCGCTCGAACAATATATGAAGCCCTTCGTCATGGGCCGGAACGTCGAGGAGATTGAAGACATCTGGCAATCGGCCTATCTACAGTCGTACTTCCGCAGCGGGGTGACCCTCAACAACGCGCTGAGCGGCGTCGACGGAGCGCTCTGGGACATTATGGGCAAACGCGCGGGAATGCCCGTATATAACTTCCTGGGCGGGAAGGTGCGCGCCGCAGTCCCGCTTTACTGCCACGCCGCCGCCCGCGAGATGCCCGATCTTGTCGAGCAGGTCCAAAAATGGCAGTCTCAGGGATACCGCCACGTTCGCGTGCAACTTGCCGTGCCCGGCTTTTCGGGTTACGGCATCGCCGCCAAAACCTCGGATCGGGTGCTGAATATGCGTCCGCGGGAGTCGGCGACTCGCCCGTTTTCGAACCGACCCCGTACGTCAATAACACCATCAAAATGTTCGATCAACTGCGGGCGAAGCTGGGTTTCGACGTGGAACTGATTCATGACGTTCACGAACGCGTTCCCCCGACACAGGCGATGATTCTGGCGAAAGCCGTCGAGCCGTTCCGGTTGTTCTATCTCGAGGACATCATGGCGCCGGAGGACGTGTCGTGGTTCCAAATCGTACGGCAGCAGTGCAGCACCCCCCTCGCCATGGGGGAACTGTTCGTAAACCGCCACGAGTGGATGCCGCTTGTCACGAATCGCTGGATCGATTTCATCCGCATTCACATTTCCGCCGCGGGCGGATTAAACATGGCGCGCAAGGTGGCCACCTGCTGCGAATTCTTCAACGTGCGGACGGCGTGGCACGGTCCCGGAAACGTCTCGCCGGTGGGGCACGCCATCAATATGCATTTGGATCTGGCCAGTTCCAATTTTGGAATTCAAGAGCAGAACGTGTTCTCGCCGACCGTGAGGGAGGTCTTCCCCGGCGCGCCCGAAATCAAGGGCGGTTATATGTACGCCAACGACCGGCCAGGTCTGGGAGTGGATCTCGACGAGAACTTGGCCGCGAAATTCCCTTACAAATCCCCCGGGGGCAGCCGTGGCAACGACCGCCGTTTGGACGGCTCGATCGTCCGGCCGTAATTCGTCCGGCCACAATTCCCACCCGGGCGCTCAGTCCGTGCCCGCTGCGTTCGCCTCACCATCTCTTAATCTGCTAAACTGAATTCACGGCGCGCTGAACTTCGTGGCCTAAATTGGAGGCAATTGAATTATGCAGTTTTCCTACCGCGGGTTTCAGCACGAGAATGGCGTCCGGCAATACACTTTTTATGGAATGGTCAATAAGCAACCAGACCGCATTTTCCACCTTACGGCCGATCTTACGTTATTAGCCAAGCACAGCGTCAGCCTGCAGGAAGCTCCCTCCATCTGCGTTCATCTTTTGAACGATGCGTTCGAGAAGGGAGGGGATAATCTGGAAAGTTATCGTCAGTACGCGTTGAGCGCACCGGATCTGTTGGCCTTTACGGCCCCCCGAAGGGAAGCGGCGGCCATCCGCGCCAGCAAGCAGCCGGTCAGGTTGCATCGTAAACCACAAGCGGCTTCCTCAGTCGCGGTCTAGCGGTGCCGGCCCGCGGCTCCCGCAAGAAAACTCAGGAAACACCCTTTTCGGAGCAGGTACTCTCGCAGCAATCCGTTGTCGAGAAGCACGAGAAGGGCATTCGCGAGGGCGACGCCTCGCCGAAACGCGCCGCGGCTTTGGCAACGGCAATACGACGCCTGGCGGAACTGAAAGCGCTGCTGGAACCGGGCGCCCATTCCTGACCTGCCGGGCTCGGCATTTTTCCGCGCGATTGTAGTAAACTCAACCGCATATGATTTCGAGAAGGGATTTCCAAAAGATAGCGCTCGGCGCGCTCACTTCGTCCGCGCTCCTCGCAAAACCGGATTCGGTCGTCGATGGCGTGCAAATCGGCGCGCAGTCCTATAGCTTTCGCGACCGCTCATTGGATGACGCCATCAAAGCGATGGTCGATATCGGATTAAGCGAATGTGAACTGTACCAAGGACATGTCGAGCCGAAGCTGAAAGGGCCGGAACTGCAAAATTGGCGGGAGACTGTCTCCCTCGATGAATTCCGCAACGTGCGGAAAAAGTTCGACGATGCGGGAATCGTTCTCTACGCCTACAATTACAGTTTCCGCGATAACTTCACCGATAAGGAAATCGAGCGCGGTTTCGAGATGGCGAAGGCGCTGGGCGTCAACAAGATCACCGCTTCCTCGACGGTAACGGCGGCGAAGCGGATCGACCCCTTCGCGGAGAAGTACAAGATCTATGTCGGGATGCACAACCACTCCAACATGAAAGACAACGAATTCAATACGCCGGATAGTTTCGCGAAGGCGATGGAAGGAAAGTCGAAGTACATCCGCATCAATCTGGATATCGGCCACTTCACGGCGGCCGGATTCAACGCCGTCGATTATCTGGAACATCACCACGATAAGATCCTGACTATCCACATCAAGGACCGGAAGAAGGATCAGGGGCCGAACTTGCCATTCGGCGAGGGCGACACGCCAATCAAGCAGGTGTTGCAGGTGCTGAAGACGAAAAAGTACAAAATCCCGGCCAACATCGAGTACGAGTATAAAGGCGGCGATACCGTGGAAGAAGTGCGGAAGTGTTACGAGTACTGCAAACAGGCTTTGGCGTAATTTATTCAGCGCTCGCCACAGCGGGCCAATATTTCCGCGGTAAGCGCCTCGGACATCCAGTAACCGCCGGTCTTTAACTGCAAGAGGACGGGCTGAACGGCCGGAATCAGCCCCGCAGCTGTTAGGGCGATCAACAGGCCGCCGGTACCCACGATTTTCAAGCTGAGATGCCGAGCCACCCGCCGGCCGTGCTTTTCGTCGATTAGAATCGCGGCGTCAATCGCAAGAGCCAGCGCGACGGCGGCCGATTCTCCGCGACCCAGTTGATCCTTCAAACTGGCGGCTGCTGAAATGCCGGCGGTTGGCCGCCGCTCCAAAATGCCGTTATCCAGGGCGATCTGAATAGCCTGTGCGTCTGCCCGGCGCGGGTCCACGAGGCATTCCTCGAGCACTGCATCCGGAACGACCAATTTGGGGATAAGTTTTGAGACCGTCGCGAAAAGGCCGCCGCTCGCTAACGCGATCAGCGGCCCCGCGTCAGCTACCAGTAACAGCGGAAAGGACGGCAAGCTCCTCGTCCAGGTCTTCCGGCACGTAGCGCACAACCGGGATTCCGAGAGCTCCGAGCTTCTCCATGAAATCCGCCACCGGCAGCCCCGCTACACGGGCCGCCCTCTCGAGCGGCAAAACCTCCGTGTCGAATAAATGCACGGCAAACGCGAGCGCTAGCCCGTTCTGGAGCACGTTTTCATCGAAGGGTAAGGCGACAAACACCGGACGGCCACGCTTGGTCACTACCGAAAGCTTGCCCTGTTCCGCATCGCGGATCAACTCGCCCGTCTTTTCCCGTAGATCGCGAACCGTAAATGTGTCCATAAAAATGTGCTATCAAATGATAGCACAAAAAAATCTCCTTAAGCCATCGCCGGATCCACTTTCTCCGGATCGACCCCCAAATCGTCAAAAGCCTTGATCGCCTTCTTCGCATCCAATTTGCCATCCCGCACCAACCGCGAGAGCGCCGCGGCGGCGATCGATTCGGCGTTCACCTCGAAATGTTTCCGCAGCATTTCCCGATTGTCGCTGCGCCCGAAGCCGTCGGTCCCCAGGCTGACCATGCGGCCCATCAGCCAAGGCGCAACCTGATCCTGCACCGCTTTCATGTAATCCGAAGCCGCAACGATAGGCCCTTCCGCTCCCTCGAGCGCCGTTTGGATATACGGCCGTTTCAGAGGCTCCGCCGGATGCAGCCGGTTCCAACGCTCCGTCCGAAGCGCCTCCCGCCGGAGCTCGTTATAGCTCGTGACGCTCCACACGTCCGCCGAAACGCCATATTTTTCGGTTAGAATCGTCTGCGCCCGCAACGCCTCGATGAGGATCGGCCCACTGCCGAAAAGCTGTACTTTCAGCTTCCCCTTTTCTCCAGCTTTGAAACGGTAAATGCCTTTTAGAATTCCTTCCGCGGATCCTTCGGGCATGGCGGCCATGGGGTAGTTATCGTTGTACAGCGTGATGTAGTAAAAGAGATTCTGCCGCTCCTGGTACATCCGCCGGATGCCATCCTGGATTATTACCGAAATCTCGTAAGCGTAAGCCGGATCGTACGCCGCGATCGTCGGAATCGTGCTCGCCAGCAGCAGGCTATGACCATCCTGGTGTTGTAGTCCTTCACCGCTTAAAGTAGTCCGTCCGGCGGTTCCGCCCATCATGAAACCCTTGCCGCGGGAATCGGCGAAGGCCCAGACCAAGTCGCCCACGCGCTGGAATCCGAACATCGAATAGTAAATAAAGAATGGAATCATCTCGATGCGATAGTTGACGTATGCCGTTCCAGCGGCTGTCATGGACGCCATCGATCCCGCTTCGGTGATTCCTTCTTCCAGAATCTGGCCGTCCTTCGATTCCTTGTAATACAGCAGCATGTCCGCGTCGTGGGGCTTGTAAAGCTGGCCCTGGCTCGCGTAAATTCCGACCTGCCGGAAGAGAGATTCCATGCCGAACGTTCGCGCTTCGTCGGGAATGATCGGAACGATGCGCTTTCCGAGTTTTGGATCTTTCAACAACCTCGTCAGGATTCGCACGAACGCCATCGTCGTCGAGGGGTGAGGCGCTTTCGATTCTCCCAGCGTCTCTTTGAAGAAGTCGAGCGGGGGGGCTTCCAGTTGGGCCGGAGGCACGACACGCGCCGGCATATAACCGCCGAGCACGCGGCGCCTCTCGTGCATGTAAGCCATCTCCGGGCTATGCGCCGCGGGACGGTAAAACGCGCCATCGCGCGCGGCGTCGTCTGGAATGGGGATCTCGAAACGATTCTTGAAATGCTCGATCGCCTTATCGCTCATCTCCTTCTGCTGATGAGTGGGGTTCCGGCCTTCGCCGAAATCGCCTAATCCATAACCCTTCACGGTTTTTGCGAGCACGACGGTTGGGCCGCCCTTGTGCTCGACCGCCGCTTTATAAGCGTTGTAAACCTTCTTGGGATCGTGTCCGCCGCGATGAAGCTTACCGATCTCCTCGTCGCTCAGGTGCTCGACAAGCTTCAGCGTTTCCGGATATTTCCCAAAAAACTCTTTGCGGACATACGCTCCGCCTTTGGCCTTGTACGACTGGTATTCGCCATCGACGCACTCGTTCATCAGCTTGACCAACCGGCCCGACGTGTCGCGCCCCAGCAGCGTGTCCCAATCGGAACCCCAAAGCACTTTGACGACATTCCAGCCGGCCCCGCGGAACAGCGCTTCGAGTTCGTTAATGATCTTTCCGTTACCGCGAACCGGTCCGTCCAACCGCTGCAAGTTGCAATTGACGACAAAAATCAAGTTATCGAGCTTTTCGCGCGAGCCAAGCGTAATCGAGCCGAGCGATTCGGGTTCGTCGGTTTCCCCATCGCCCAGATACGCCCATATCTTCCGCTGCGTGGGCTTGATCAGGCCGCGATTTTCCAGATACCGCATGAAACGGGCCTGATAGATCGCGTTGATCGGCGCCAAACCCATCGACACCGTGGGAAAACTCCAGAAATCCGGCATCAGCCAAGGATGCGGATAGGAAGACAGGCCGGGTTCGGCGCGCAATTCATGCCGGAAATTTTCGAGGTGTTTCTCGGTAAGACGCCCTTCGAGAAAGGCGCGCGCATAGATGCCCGGCGAAGCATGACCCTGAAAATAAACCAGATCTCCAGGCTCGTCTCCATAGCTCGCGTGGAAGAAGTGGTTGAATCCCACTTCAAGCAAGGTTGCGAGCGATGCGTAGGTCGAAATGTGGCCGCCAATGCCATGGTCGTACTTATTTTGGTGCGCGACCATCGCCATGGCATTCCAACGCGAAAGACTCTTGACGCGGCGCTCGAGAGCGCGGTCGCCCGGATAATCGACTTCGTCCTCCACGGGAATTGTGTTGATGTAGGGCGTGTTGAATTGAACGGGGACTTCCACGCCCGAGGAGCGCGCCCTTTCATTCAATTTTTCGAGTAGGTAGGTGGCGCGGCCGGAGCCTGCTTCGTCCATGATCTGGTCGAGGGCCTCGAGCCACTCTTGCGTCTCGCGGGGGTCGAGGTCCGTCACGCGCTCGGTTATGTTCTGATGCATGAATACCTACATTATAATGACGCGCATTGGCCTGATGTCCGACACGCACGGATTTCTGGACCCGGCACTATTCACGCACTTCGCCCAATGCGACGAAGTGTGGCACGCGGGCGATCTCGGTCCCGCGGAGGTGCTACACCGCCTGAAGGCGTTCAAGCCGCTCCGGGCTGTTTTTGGCAATATCGACGGAGCGGAAATGCGCGCGGAGCTGCCAGGCGATCTTGCATGGGACTGCGAGGGAGTGGGCGTTTACATGACTCACATCGGCGGCTACCCAGGCCGCTACGACGCGCGCGCGAAGCGCGAACTGGCCGGGCGCAAGCCCGATCTATTCATTTGCGGGCATTCGCACATCGTCCGGGTGATGCGCGATCCCGCCGCGCCATTACTGCAGCCGTTGCTGCATATGAATCCGGGAGCGTGCGGAAACCAAGGATGGCATCTCAAACGAACCGTCTTGCGGTTTACCGTGGAAAATCGAAAGATCGGGAACGTGGAGTCGATCGAGTTAGGTCCGCGCGGCGGCGGCCTTGCCAAACCTTAGCTGGGTACAACCTGGGTACAACAGGCGCGGTATTTTGAAACGCTATATAATGTGGCAAGTTCAGCTTAAGGGAGTCTTACATGAAAAGTTTTGGATTGAAGCTCTGTACGCTTTTGGCCTTGTCCGCCATGGGAGTTTATGGCCAGACTTTAGGCGAAATTACGGGACACGTGAGCGATGCCTCCGGCGCCGCGGTCGCGGGCGCGACCGTAACTTTGACCAGCACCAGCACGAATGCGGCACGCACCACGACCACTACCGATGCGGGCGATTACAGCCTGCCGTCGGTTCCGCCTGGAGCGTACAACGTCAAAGTCGAACGCCCTGGCTTTAAAGCCGCCATCAGTAACGGCGTCGAAGTGCAGGTGCAACAGACCGTGCGCCTGGATTTCACTCTCGAAGTGGGGCAAGTGTCGGAATCGGTGGAAGTTCAGGCGGTCGCCGACCAACTCCAGCAGGAGAATGCCACGGTCGGTACGGTTATCGAGAATCGCGGCATTATCGAGCTTCCTCTCAATGGGCGCGAATATTTGAACCTGGTCGCGCTTTCCCCCAACACGAACACGCTTTCGCCCTCGGCGGGCCAAGCCGGTTCGCGCCAGGGCGGCGACCGCGCAAACCAATCCATCGCCGCCGCCGGCCAGCGCATCATGTTCGATTACTTCACATTGGATGGGGTTTCGAACACGGACCCGAACTTCAACACTTATGTGGTTCTGCCCTCGATCGACGCGCTACAGGAATTTAAAGTGCAGATCGGTGTTTACCCGGCCGAGTTCGGGCACGAAGCGACACAAATCAATGTGTTGACTAAGTCGGGGGGGAATAAGTATCACGGCGCGTTGTTCGAATTTCTGCGGAACGACGTTCTGGACGCGGCGCCCTATTCGTTCACCACCAACCATCAGGCGAAATCGCCTTTCAAATGGAACGATTACGGATTTGAGCTCGATGGGCCAGTGCGTATCCCCAAACTGTTTAACGGCCAAAATAAACTTTTCTTCATGGCGAATTACGAGGCTCTGCGGAGAAGACAAAATTTTCAGAGTATCTACTCGGTACCGACGGCGGCCATGTTTGGCGGCGATTTCAGCGGGTTGAACACCACCATTTACGATCCTCAGACCCAGCAGCCGTTTCCCGGCAATGTCATCCCGGCAAGCCGCATCGACCCGATCTCGAAAAAGTTGCTGCCATATTATGCCCCGGCCAACATTCCCGGCAACTCGCTGCAGAATAATTACGTGCGCTCGGAGGCTTCTCCGAACAACCGCGACGGATTCATTTTGAGAATGGATTTTGTCGAATCCACCAAGTCGCAGTGGGCTGGACGTTATAGTTGGGGCGACGAGAATTCTTCGACCGAGGGCCTGACGCTCGATGGGACCAAGATTCTCACCAACTACGAACAGTACATGGGATCGAACACCCGTACCTTCACTCCGAATATCGTGAACGAAGCGCGTTTCGGCTACACGCGGTTCTTCAATTCGATCGGCACGTTTCTAGCGTTCAACAAGGACGTCGTCAGTTCGATCGGCATCCCGGGATTTCCAGGCGGCACTCCGGTAACCTGGGGAATCCCCAACGTTACGCTTATCAATTACAGCGGAATAGGCGACAGTACCGAAGGACCGTACGCCAACAACAACAACACCCTGCAATTCATCGATAATCTTTCGTGGATCCGGGGCAAGCACACGTTCCGCTTTGGGGCCGAGTACACGCGCCAGAACTACGATCAGGTGGGCAACCAGTTCGCGCGCGGCCAGTTCACGTTCCAGCCGAACGCAACCATTAGCCCCGCCAAGACCGGTGGTGATTCGTTTGCCGACTTCCTGCTAGGCGACCTGTACCAATCCGAGGCGGCGGTGGCCGTGGCGTCAGCCAATTTTCAGCGCAACATGCTGCACTTCTGGGTGGACGACACGTGGAAGGTAACGCCGAAGTTGACGCTCGCGCTTGGCCTCCGTTACGAATACACGCCGCCGTTTTACGACACGTCGGGAAATCTGTTCACCGTGAACATCCCGCATTATGTCTTCGGCGGACCGGCGGATCCCAGCCAATACCCTTCATTCGTCCGGCAGGGCCACTGCTCCGATCCGTACGCCGGGATCAAGATCACCTGGCCGCAAATCAACACCGTTTGCAGCAATGGTCTTTTAAACGACCGCTTGATGAAAACCGAATACCTCGACTTCGCGCCAAGGATCGGCATCGCATATTCACCCGATTCGAAGTGGGTGTTCCGCGCGGGATTCGGCACGTTCTATAACCAGGACACGGGCAATATCGTTTTCGATATGGCACGCAACATCGCCGGACGCATCCGGGTAAATTCGGCGGTTGGTACGCCGACCCTTACGTGGGGAAATGCCCTGGCCGCCGTGCAGGGTGGCGCGACGCCAAAGATTACATCTCCCTTCGCTTTTGTCGACGCCTACTCCCACCGCAATCCGTATACGTTCGAATACCTATTCAATGTCCAGCGTCAACTTCCCGGCAATTTTGTGGTCGAAGCCGGCTATCTCGGATCGGCCAGCAGGCATTTGTACGGTTTCCGCGATGCCAACCAGCCGGCTCCCGGAGTGACTCCCTTAGCTAGCCGCCTTCCGTTCCCGAATTTTGCGGTCATCCAGTTGGTCAACGATGGGGCGAATGGCCGGTATGACGCGGGCAGCATCAAAATTACAAAGCGCTTCAGCGCCGGCCTCAGCATGATCAGTTCGTACACATATTCGAAGTCGATCGACAACACCAGCGGCGTGCGCGTGCAGGGATTCGATACGCTCTACCCGCAAAATAGCAATTGCCTGCAGTGCGAGCGCGGCCTGTCTTCCTTCGACACGCGGCACCGGTCCGTTACTTCCGTGCTCTACGATCTTCCGATCGGGACTGGACGCATGCTCGATGCAAAGAACCCGATCTTGAACGGAATCGTGGGCGGGTGGCAGCTGGGCAGCATCTTTACAGCCCAGAGCGGGGTGCCGCAGACGCTTTCGATTGGCGGCGTGGACCGATCCAGCACCGGCGTTGGATACGACCGTCCAAACGCAACCGGCGTGAATCCTTATGTGAGCAACCCAACGCCGAACCGCTGGTATAACCCGGCCGCTTACGTCGAAGCGCCGTTAGGAAGCTTCGGCAACGTCGGGCGCGATACGCTGATCGGGCCCGGCATCCTGGCCTTGGACGCCGACGCCCACAAGGAGTTCCGGCTGCCTTACAGGGAGGGGCACACGCTGCAGTTCCGGATCGAAGCGTTCAACGTCATGAATCATCCGGTGTGGTCGAATCCCAACGGGAACATCCTGGCCGGCTCGACTTTCCCCGGACAGCCATCGACGAACGCCCACTCGGCGTTCGGCGTGATTACCGGAACGGCCATTCCGATGAGGCAAGTGCAGCTGGCTTTGAAATATTTTTTCTAGTCCGCCATGCT